>NZ_JAYKSL010000003.1:225067-322427 GCF_035481585.1 Salipiger marinus
AGTGGCGGAGCGAGGGGCTGCCTGCCCCTCGCGCTCCCCGGGGATATTTGCGGTCAGAAGAAACGCTCAGTCGCGCGGCGTGCGCTGGCGCGACAGCAGGCGCCCGATCAGGAAGCTGGTGCGGGGGGCATAGACATAGGCGGTGCGCCGGGTGGCGGGGCGGGCGCGGCGGCGGATCAGGCCGAAGATCACCAGCGCCAGATGGCCAAGCCCGATCATCGTGAAGAGCGCGGGCGGGCCGAAGCCCTCGATCAGCGCGGCGGCGGCGGAGGGCGCGGCGATGGCCCCCACCGCATACCAGAACATCAGGGCGGCGGAGAGTTCGACCCGTTCCGAATCCTCGGCGAAATCATGGGCATGGGAGGCGGCGATCGAATAGATCGGGAAGGTGGTCAGCCCGAAGATCGCCGCCATGATCATGACGCCGGTGGGGGAGAGGCTGGTGAGCGTGGCGGTGGCGACGCAGGAGGCGATGGCCGCGACCGAGAGCCAGATCAGCACCTGCCTGCGGTCGCAGCGGTCGGCGATCCAGCCGACGGGATATTGCGCCAGCGCCCCCCCGGCCACGAAGGCGGCAAGGAAGAAGGCGATCTGGTCGGGGGCGAGCCCCACCTCTGCGCCATAGACCGGGCCCACCATCCGGAAGCTGGCCGAAGAGAGCGCGGCGGTCAGCACCCCCGCCACGGCCAGCGGCGAGCGCGCGCCCGCCAGCGCCGGGCGCAGCCGCGGGGCGGCGGGGGTGCGGGGCTGGCGGCGGCGGGTCAGGGTGATGGGCAGCAGCGCCATGCAGCAGAGCAGCGCCAGCAGGTTGTAGCTGACGTAATGCGCAGGTTCGAGCACGCCGATCACCAGCTGTGCTGCGAGCGAGGCGCCCATATCCGCCACCCGGTAGGCGCCCATGGCGCGGCCCCGGGTCTCGTTGGTGACTTCTGCCTGCAGCCAGGCCTCGATCACCGTATAGGCGCCCGCGACGCTGAGCCCCGAGGCGAGGCGGAAGACCGCCCAGGCTTCGGGGGTGGGGACCAGCGGATGCGCGATCAGCCCCATTGCGCCAAGTGCCGTGAAGGCGGCGAAGGCGCGGGAATGGCCGACCGAGCCCATCAGCCGCGGCGCCCACCAGCAGCCCGCAAAAAAGCCCAAGAAATGTGCCGACCCCAGCAGGCCGATTTCGGTGGTGGTGAAGTCCAGTGCGAATCCGGAAAGCGCGTCTAGCGGGCCGACGCCGCCGGTGGACAGTTGCAGAAGGACCACCGACAGAAACAGGGCCGCAAAGGACAAAGGCAGGCGCATGGGTTCTGAGGATCATGGGGAACCGGGGGTGTCGCGACCGGCTGCGACATTGCGGGGTCGTTTTCGGTGCTTGGGGCGGCTTTGGCGCGGTGGGAGAATCGGGGCTTGGCAAGCCCGCGCGGCCCGCTAGTCTGCGCCGCGACATGGGAACCAGGAGAGACGCGATGCAGATGACCCCGCTTGGGCGCACCGGGATGACGGTGTCGAGGCTGTGCCTTGGCACCATGACCTTTGGCAACCAGACCGCGCCGGAGGAGGCCTTTGCCCAGATCGAGCGGGCGCAGGCGGCGGGGATCAATTTCATGGACTGCGCCGAGATGTATCCGGTGAACCCGGTGCGGGCGGAAAGCGTGGGCCGGTCCGAGGAGATTCTGGGCGCGTGGTTTGCCCGCAGCGGGCGGCGGCAGGACTGGATTCTGGCCACCAAGATCACCGGCGAGGGCCAGAAGGCGGTGCGCGACGGCGCGCCGATTACGCCCGAGAAGATCCGCGCGGCCATCGAAGGCTCGCTGAAGCGGCTGCGCTGCGAGGTGATCGACCTTTACCAGTTCCACTGGCCCAACCGGGGCAGCTATGCCTTCCGGCAGAGCTGGCGCTTTGCGCCATGGACGCAGGACCGCGAGGCGACGCGCCAGCATATGGCGGATGCCCTGGGCACGCTGGCCGAGGAGGTGGCGCGCGGCACGATCCGCGCCTTTGGTCTGTCCAATGAAAGCACATGGGGCACGGCGGAATGGCTGCGCATCGCGGCGGATACCGGCGGGCCGCGCGTCGCTTCGGTGCAGAACGAATATTCGCTGCTGTGCCGCATGGCCGATACCGATCTGGCGGAGCTTCTGGTGAACGAGGAGGTGGGGCTGCTGCCCTATTCGCCGCTGGCGGCGGGGCTGCTGACCGGCAAGTATCAGGGCGGGTCGGTGCCCGAGGGCTCGCGCATGGCGCTGAACGGCACGCTGGGCGGGCGCAAGACCGACCGCGCCTTTGATGCCGTCGCGGCCTATCTTGATCTGGCGCGGGCGCATGGGATCGATCCGGTGCACATGGCGCTGGCCTGGGCGGCGGGGCGGCCCTTTGTCACCTCGGCGATCTTTGGCGCCACCACGCTGGCGCAGCTGGAGCATCTGCTGGGGGCGGCCGATCTGGTCCTGCCGGAGGATCTGCTGGCGGCGCTGGATGATCTGCACAAGGCCCATCCCATGCCCTATTGAGGCGCGATGTTGCCTTGGCCCGCGTCCTTGGCTATGGCGCGGGCATGACCAGTTCCAACAAGCATCCCGGCGCGCCGTGGCGCAATTTCTATGGCCGCCTGAAGGGCAAGACGCTGCGCCCGGCGCAGGAAGCCTATCTGGACGAGGATCTGGTGGCGCTGTCGCCGGGCCCGGTCGACTGGGAGGTCAATCCCGACCGCGTGCCGCTGGATCTGCGCGCGCGCTTTGGCGAGGTGCCGGTCTGGCTGGAGGTGGGATTCGGCGGCGGCGAGCATCTGGTGCATCAGGCCGCCACCCATCCGCAGGTGGCGATCATCGGCTGCGAGCCCTTCATCAATGGCGTGGCCATGCTGCTGGGCAAGATCCGCGCGGCGGGCGTGTCGAACCTTGCCGTTTATCCCGGCGATGCCCGCAACATCTTTGACGTGCTGCCCGACGGATCGGTGCAGAAGGCCTTTCTGCTTTATCCCGACCCATGGCCCAAGACCCGGCATCACCGCCGCCGTTTCGTGACGCAGGAGCATCTGGTGCCGCTGGCCCGGGTTCTGGCGCCTGGGGCGGAGTTCCGGGTGGCCACCGACATTCCCGATTACGTGCGCCAGACGCTGGCGGAGGTCCCGAAGGCCGGGTTCACGCGGGTGCGCTGCGCGGCGGAGGATCTGCACCGCGCCTGGGAGGACTGGCTGCCGACGCGCTACGAGAAAAAGGCGCTGCGCGAGGGAAGGGTGCCGCATTACCTGACCTTCCGGCGCGGCTGAGGCGACCGGCGCGGCAGGGGGGCGCTGCCCCCCACGGACCTGCGGTCCGTTCCCCCCGGAGTTTATCCGGCAAGATGAAGGGGCGGGCCTTATGCCGAGACCCGGGCGCCGCAGGGCGATGGACGGAGGCGGCGGGCGCTGCTACATGGCGCGCGAGTGATCACAGGAGGGGCGTCATGTCGAGCCACGGGGAAGCCAGAGCGATGGTGTCGCGCAAGTCCGCAGGGCTGCGCGGGCAGGCGGAGGTGCCGGGGGACAAGTCGATTTCGCATCGCGCGCTGATCCTTGGTGCGCTGGCCGTGGGCGAGACGCGGGTGAGCGGGCTGCTGGAAGGGCAGGACGTGCTGGACACGGCCCGCGCCATGCGCGCCTTTGGCGCCGAGGTCGAGAAGCGCGGCGATGTCTGGCATGTGACGGGTGTTGGCGTTGGCGGTTTTGCCGAGCCCGCGCAGGTGATCGACTGCGGCAATTCCGGCACCGGGGTGCGGCTGATCATGGGGGCCATGGCCACCACGCCGATCTCTGCCACCTTCACCGGCGATGCCAGCCTGAACAAGCGGCCCATGGCGCGGATCACCGATCCGCTGCGGCTGTTCGGGGCCCATGCCTATGGCCGGTCGGGCGGGCGGCTGCCGCTGGTTCTGGTCGGGGCGGAGCAGGCGATGCCGGTGCGCTATGCCACGCCGGTGCCTTCGGCTCAGGTGAAGTCGGCGGTGCTGCTGGCCGGACTCAATGCGCCGGGCGAGACCGTGGTGATCGAGCGCGAGGCGACGCGGGATCATTCCGAGCGGATGCTGGCGGGGTTCGGCGCGGTCATTTCCAGCGAAGACGGCCCGGAGGGGCGGGTCATCACCCTGCAGGGCCAGCCCGAGCTGCGCCCGCAGGTGATTGCGGTGCCGCGCGATCCGTCCTCGGCGGCGTTTCCGGTCTGTGCGGCGCTGATCACCGAAGGCTCGGACGTGCTGGTGCCGAATATCGGGCTGAACCCGACGCGGGCGGGGCTGTTCTTTACCCTGCAGGAGATGGGGGCTGATCTGGTCTTCGAGAATCCGCGCGAGGAGGGCGGCGAGCCCGTCGCCGATCTGCGGGCGCGGTTTTCGCCCGACCTGCGCGGCATCGAGGTGCCGGCAGAGCGCGCGGCGAGCATGATCGACGAATATCCGGTGCTGTCGGTGGTGGCGGCCTTTGCCGAGGGGCGCACCCATATGCCCGGCGTCAAGGAACTGCGCGTCAAGGAAAGCGACCGGATCGAGGCCATGGCCGTGGGGCTGCGCGCCTGCGGCGTGACGGTGGAGGCGGGCGAAGACTGGTGGACGGTCGAGGGGCGCGGCTTTGGCGCCGTGCCGGGCGGGGCCACTCTGGCCACGCATCTGGATCACCGCATCGCCATGTCGTTTCTGGTGCTGGGGCTGGCCACGGAGGCGCCGGTGACGGTGGATGATGGCGGCCCCATCGCCACCTCGTTCCCGGTGTTCGAGCCGCTGATGCGCGGGCTTGGGGCGGATCTGGGGGCTGCGGACGCGGATCCGGCGGGCTAAGGTGGCCGCCGCGCTGGTCTGGTGCGCTGCTCTGGTGCGGGACCATGCGGCTTGTCAGTCCGGTCACGCGGGTTAAGCTTGCCGCCCTGGGCACGGCATCAGGCTTTGAGGGAAAGGACGACGCATGGCTTTCACCATCGCCATCGACGGGCCGGCGGCGGCTGGCAAGGGCACCATCAGCCGCGCGGTTGCGGCGCATTTCGGCTTTGCGCATCTGGATACCGGGCTGCTGTACCGCGCGGTGGGGCGGCTGATGCTGGAGGGCGTGCCGCCGATCGCGGCGGCGCAGACGCTGACGGCGCAGGATCTGGGCGGGTCCGGGCTGCGCGCGCCGGAGGTGTCGCAGGCCGCGTCGCGGGTGGCGGCCATCCCGGAGGTGCGCGCGGCGCTGGTGGATTTCCAGCGCGCCTTTGCCCGGCGTGATGGCGGGGCCGTGCTGGACGGGCGCGACATCGGCACGGTGATCTGCCCCGAGGCGGATGCCAAGCTCTTCGTGACCGCGAGCCCCGAAGTGCGGGCGCGGCGGCGTTTTGACGAGCTTTGCGCCACCGGCGTTACGACAGATTACGCGCGCGTGCTGGAAGAGACCCGCGAGCGCGACGACAGGGATGCGACGCGGGCCGATGCGCCGCTGCGGGCGGCGCCCGACGCGGTGGTGATCGACACCTCGGCGCTGGATGTGGAGGCGGCGGTGGCGGCGGCCATTGCGGCGGTAGAAACACGAAGCGGGAGAGCGCGGGCATGAAAACGCTGATCATGGGACAGGGCGGGCCGGAGATTCCGGCGCTGGGGATCGGGGCCATGTCCTTTGCCGATTTTTACGGCGAGACCACCGAGGCCGCGTCTTTTGCGGTGCTGGATGCGGCCGTGGCGGCGGGGCTGCGCCATATCGACACCTCCAATGTCTATGGCAAGGGCCGGTCGGAGCGCACCATCGGCGCGTGGCTTGCCGCCAATCCCGGCGCGCGGGACAAGCTGCACATCGCCACCAAGGCGGGCATCACGCAGGATGCGCAGGGGCGGCGCGTCTTCAACAACAGCGCCGCGCATCTGGAGGCAGAGCTGGACGGATCGCTGGCGCGGATGGGGGTGGAGCAGGTCGACCTGTTCTATGTCCACCGGCGCGAGGCGGCCATCCCCATCGAGGAGGTGGCGGAGGGGCTGGGCCGGATCGTCGCCAAGGGCAAGGCGCGGGCGGTGGGCTTTTCCGAGATCGCGCCCTCGTCGCTGCGGCGGGCCCATGCGGTGTTTCCGGTGGCGGCGGTGCAGTCGGAATATTCGCTCTCCTCGCGCTTTGTCGAACTGGGGCTGCTGCAGGCCTGCCGCGCGCTTGGCGTGGCGCTGGTGGCATTCTCGCCGGTGGGTCGGTCGCTGCTGACCGATGCGCCGCTTGATCCGGCGAAATTCGGCAAGGGCAGCTTCGTGGGCGACAATCCCCGGTTCCAGCCGCCGAATTTTGCCGCCAATCTGGCGATCACCGACGGGTTCCGGCGGCTGGCGGCAGAGATGGAGGTGCCTGCGGCGGGGCTGGCCATCGCATGGCTTCTGGCGCAGGACGGCCCGGTGCTGCCGATCCCCGGCACGCGGTCGGTGGCGCATCTGCGCGAACTGCTGCGCGGGCTCGAGCTGGATCTGGGGCCGGAGGATCTGGCCCGGATCGAGTCGGTGCTGCCGGTGGGCTGGGCGCATGGCGACCGCTATTCCGACGGGCAGTATGTGGGGCCGGAACGGTTCTGCTGATCGCGGCTTGTGCGGGCTGGAGGGGGCAGAGGGGGGGGCTGCCCCCCGCGCGCCTGCGGCGCGCGCCCCCCGGGATACTTGTGCCAAGAAGAAGGGCGCGGGACCGGGGCCGGGCGCGCGGGCGGTGCGCCGCTGCGGGCAGGACCTGCGGGCCGGATGGCTTTAAGCCTTGCCTTGACGGGGTGTGGCAGCTATATCGCGCGCGTCCAGCAAGGCTTGCGACGCCCGCCTTCAGGGGGCGGGCAGGGTCGGTTCAACGGCCCATCCTGTGCTTCGCGGAAGCCCGAAAGACCAATCCCAAGACCGGCGGAGACAACCGCATGGCCAGCAAAAAAACCGATGTAAAGGACATATACGCCACATGGCAAATACCACCATGGAGGAATTCGAGGCCCTCCTTAACGAAAGCCTCGAAATGGACACCCCGGACGAAGGTTCGGTTGTCCGCGGCAAGGTCATCGCGATTGAAGCGGGCCAGGCCATCATCGATGTCGGCTACAAGATGGAAGGCCGCGTCGATCTTAAGGAATTCGCCGAACCCGGCGAGACTCCCAACGTTTCCGTCGGCGATGAGGTCGAAGTTTACCTGCGCTCCGCCGAGAACGCCCGGGGCGAAGCCGTCATCTCCCGCGAGATGGCCCGCCGCGAGGAAGCCTGGGACCGTCTGGAAAAGGCCTATGCCGACGATGCCCGCGTCGAAGGCGCGATCTTCGGCCGCGTCAAGGGTGGCTTCACCGTGGATCTGGGCGGCGCTGTCGCGTTCCTGCCCGGCTCTCAGGTCGATGTGCGCCCCGTGCGCGATGCCGGCCCGCTGATGGGTCTGAAGCAGCCCTTCCAGATCCTCAAGATGGACCGTCGCCGCGGCAACATCGTTGTCTCGCGTCGTGCGATCCTTGAAGAATCGCGCGCCGAACAGCGTGCGGAAGTCATCGCCAACCTCACCGAAGGCCAGACGGTCGACGGCGTGGTCAAGAACATCACCGAATACGGTGCGTTCGTGGATCTGGGCGGTGTCGACGGCCTGCTGCACGTCACCGACATGGCGTGGCGCCGGGTCAACCACCCGTCCGAGATTCTGGCGATCGGCGAAACCGTCAAGGTTCAGGTCATCAAGATCAACAAGGACACCCACCGCATCAGCCTCGGCATGAAGCAGCTGCAGGAAGATCCGTGGGATCTGGTGGCGGTCAAGTTCCCGCTGAGCTCGGTCCATCAGGGCCGCGTGACCAACATCACCGATTACGGCGCCTTCGTGGAGCTGGAGCCCGGTGTCGAAGGTCTGGTCCACGTGTCGGAAATGTCCTGGACCAAGAAGAACGTGCATCCCGGCAAGATCGTGTCCACCTCGCAGGAAGTGGATGTCATGGTGCTGGAGATCGACGCGGCCAAGCGCCGGGTGTCGCTGGGTCTCAAGCAGACCATGCGCAACCCGTGGGAAGTGTTCTCGGAAACTCATCCCGAGGGCACCGAGGTCGAGGGCGAAGTCAAGAACATCACCGAATTCGGTCTGTTCATCGGCCTGCCCGGCGAGATCGACGGCATGGTGCACCTCAGCGACCTGTCGTGGGACCAGCGCGGCGAAGAAGCCATTCAGGATTACCGCAAGGGTGACGTGGTCAAGGCCGTGGTCACCGAAGTGGACACCGACAAGGAGCGCATCTCGCTCTCCATCAAGGCCCTGGGTGGTGACAAGTTCGCCGATGCGGTTGGCGGCGTGAAGCGCGGCTCGATCATCACCGTCGAAGTGACGGCGATCGAGGAAGGCGGCGTCGAGGTGGAATACGAAGGCATGAAGTCCTTCATCCGCCGGTCCGACCTTGCCCGCGACCGTGCCGACCAGCGCCCCGAGCGTTTCTCGGTGGGCGACAAGATCGACGTGCGCGTGACCAATATCGACAGCAAGACCCGTCGTCTGGGCCTGTCGATCAAGGCGCGCGAGATCGCCGAAGAGAAGGAAGCCGTGGAACAGTATGGCTCCTCTGATTCGGGCGCATCGCTGGGCGACATCCTTGGCGCGGCACTGAAGCGCGACGAGTAAGTCCTGTCTGTGACAGGCTGGAAAGGCCCCGCTTCGGCGGGGCCTTTTTGCTGCGCGCGGCCTTCGGCGGGCTGGCTGGCGGAGCGCGCGGGTGAGTCGCAGCACCCGGACTTTCGGCGGAAAACCGCGCGAGAGGCCCGCGCAGGGGCCCCGCTGCCCGCTGGAATGGCTGCAAACTGCTGCGATAAATGGGCTTTTCTCCTCACCGCCCGGTTTCCTTTTGAGCGGCTCGGCGTATAGTCCTAGAATACGAGGGGCGCGGAAGACGCAGCACAGGGATGGTGAAGATGATCAGATCGGAATTGATCCAGAAGATCGCGGAGGAGAACCCGCATCTTTATCAACGGGATGTGGAGCGGATCGTGAATACGATCTTTGACGAGATCACCAATGCCATGGCCCGGGGCGACCGGGTGGAGCTGCGCGGCTTCGGCGCCTTTTCGGTCAAGCAGCGCGATGCCCGGCTGGGGCGCAACCCGCGCACCGGCGAGGCGGTGGATGTCGAGGAGAAATGTGTGCCCTTCTTCAAGACCGGAAAACTGCTGCGCGACCGCCTGAACGGAAAGTGACCTGAATGACCTACATCCGCTACCTGCTTCTGGGCCTGCTGGCCGTGCTGCTGATCGCCATCGCGCTGGCCAACCGGGGGCCGGTCACGCTGCAGCTGCTGCCCGATGACATGGCGACCCTGCTGGCCTTCCAGCAGATGCTGACCGTGCCGGTGTTTCTGGTGTTTTTCGGCGGGATTCTGGCGGGTCTGCTGATCGGCTTCGTCTGGGAATGGCTGCGCGAGCACAAGCACCGCGCCGCCGCAGCACAGCGCAAGGCCGAGCTGCGCCGTCTGGAGCGCCAGCTGAAGCGCACCGAGGCCGAGCGCGACAAGGACAAGGACGAGGTTCTGGCCATTCTCGACCAGAGCCGCTGACCCCTGCGGGGCAGGGGGGCGCTGCCCCCCTCGGCGCGGGACGCGCCTCCCCCCGGAGTTTAGGGGCAAGATGAAAGGAACGGGCCGCCGATGACCAGCGCGGACGGGATCAGGGTCAAGATCTGCGGGCTGACGCGGCCCGAGGACGTGGCTGCCGCGGCGGCGGCGGGCGCGCATTATGCGGGCCTTGTGTTTTATGCCCGGTCGCCGCGTGCGGTCGGGGTGGATCTGGCGCGGGATCTGGCGCTGGCGGCCCCGGTGGGGCTCGCCAAGGTGGCGCTGCTGGTGGATGCCGAGGATGCGGCGCTGGATGCGATCGTGGCGCGGGTGCCGCTCGACATGCTGCAGCTGCATGGGCACGAATCGCCCGAGCGCGTGGCGGAGATCCGGGCGCGGTATGGCCTGCCGGTGATGAAGGCGGTGGGGGTCGCGCGGGCCGAGGATCTGCCGCAGCTTGACGCCTATGCCCGGGTGGCAGACCAGATTCTGGTCGATGCCAAGGCGCCAAAGGACGCGGCGCTGCCGGGCGGCAACGGACTGGCCTTTGACTGGCGGCTGATTGCCGGGCGGCGCTGGCCGGTGCCGTGGATGCTGGCGGGGGGGCTCGCGCCGCAGAATGTGGCGCAGGCGGTGGCGATGACCGGCACGCGGCAGCTTGACGTGTCCTCCGGGGTCGAGACGGCGCCGGGGCAGAAATCTGCGGATCTGATCCGGGCCTTCGTGGCGGCGGCGCGCGATCTGGCCCGCGCGCCTGCTGTGCCCCGCCTCTGACGGGCGGGCACCGGTGGGGGGCCGCTTTTCCGGCGGCAAGCACCGGCACGGGATAAAAGACGCTGCAAAAGCAAAGGGCCACCCGTTTGGATGGCCCTTGTCAGATCAGGCGTCAGCCTTGGTTCAGCCCTGACGGGCTTTGAACCGGGGCTGGGTCTTGTTGATCACATAGACGCGGCCCTTACGGCGCACAACGCGGCAGTCGCGGTGGCGCTGTTTGAGCGAGCGGAGTGAGTTTGCGACCTTCATTCCAGTCTCTCCTCTTGTCGCGGCGCGCGAGCGCCTTTCGTTGCAGCATGCGGCGGGACAAGTTCCGCGCGCGGTGAATTCCATGGTGGGCGGTACTGGGATCGAACCAGTGGCCACTACGATGTCAACGTAGTGCTCTACCGCTGAGCTAACCGCCCTTATGGTGTGCGCGATCTCCTTGCTCCGCGATGATGCGGAGCGCGGTGAACCGCGCCGGTGGAGGGGTCTATAAAAGGAGTCGGAAGCGGGATCAAGGGCTTTTGGCAGCCCGGGAAAATGGTTTATTGTCGGCCGGAAGGAGCGCAGATGCCGAAAGTCGCCTATCACCTTGACATGCCCGAGGCGGCCACGTCCTGCGTGGTCTTCGCGTCGCCCCATTCGGGCCGGGATTATCCGTGGAGCTTCCTGCGCAGCACCGTTCTGGACGAACACGCCATCCGCTCGTCTGAGGATGCCTTTGTCGACCGGCTGTTCGACTGTGCGCCGCAGTTTGGCGCGCCTTTCCTGCGGGCCGGGGCGCCGCGCGCGTTTGTCGACCTGAACCGCGCTGCCGACGAGCTGGATCCCGCGCTGATCGAAGGGGTGCGGCGGGGCGGCCACAATCCGCGCGTCGCGAGCGGGCTGGGGGTGGTGCCGCGCGTGGTGGCCAATGGCAGGGCGATCTATAGCGGCAAGCTGCCCATGACCGAGGCGGAGCGGCGGATCACCCAGTACTGGCGGCCCTATCACACGCAGCTTCAGGCGCTGCTGAGCCGGGCGCTGCTGGGATTCGGCGAGACGATTCTCATCGACTGTCATTCCATGCCGCATGAGGCGGTGGAGGGGGCGGCACGCGGTGGCGCGCGGCGGCCCGAGATCGTGATCGGCGACCGGTTTGGTGCCTCGGCGGCGCCGGAGATCGTCGAGCTGATCGAGACGGCCTTCCGCCGCGCCGGGCTGGTGGTGGCGCGCAACGCGCCTTTTGCCGGGGCCTATATCACGCAGGCCTATGGCCGCCCGTCGCGGCGCCAGCATGCGGTGCAGGTGGAGATTGACCGCGCCATCTACATGGACGAGGCCAGCATCCGGCCCAATGCGAATTTCCAGCCGTTCCGGCGGCTGCTGCGCGGCGTGGTGTCCGAGGTGGCGGCGATCGGTCACCGCGACCAGCAGCTGGCGGCGGAATAGGCTCAGCCGAACAGCGCGTCGAGCCGGCTGTCCAGCGCGGCGGGATCCTGCAGCCGCAGGCGCACCGGCAGGGTCAGCACCTTGGGGCGGAAGCTGTCGGGCAGGCGCACGGCATCCTTTTCGGTGGTGACAAGCTGCGCGCCCGCCGCGGCGGCGTCCCGCTCCAGCCGGGTCAGCAGGGCGGGGGTCAGCGGCTGGTGGTCGTCCAGCGCCCGCGTGCCGCGCAGATCGGCGCCAAGCCCGCGCAGCGTGGCGAAGAATTTCTCGGGATGGCCGATGCCGGCGAAGGCGAAGGCGGGCATGTCCTGCCAGTCCATGCCGGTCTGCAGCGGCTCCAGCGCGCCGGTCAGATGCGGCAGGGTGATATGGCGGCGCCAGCGCGCGGCAAATTCCTGCTGCGCCCCGGGCGCCCCGATGGAGAGCAGCAGATCGGCGCGGGCAAGGCCGGGGTCGACCGGCTCGCGCAGCGGCCCTGCGGGCAGGCAGCGGCCATTGCCGAAGCCATAGCGCGCATCGACCACCACCAGCGCCAGATCCTGCGCCAGCGCCGGGTTCTGGAAGCCGTCATCCAGCACCACCGCCTGCGCGCCCGCCGCCACAGCCGCCTTGGCGCCCGCCGCGCGGTCGCGCGCCACCCAAACCGGGGCGAAGGCGGCCAGCAGCAGCGGTTCGTCGCCCACATCGGCGGCGCTGTGGCGGCGCGGATCGACCTGCACCGGGCCGGTCAGCCGCCCACCATGGCCGCGCGACAACACCTGCGCCGCGATGCCGCGCGCCGCCAGCCGTTCCAGCACCGCGATGACGCTGGGGGTCTTGCCGGTGCCGCCCGCGTTGAGGTTGCCGACGCAGATCACCGGCACGCCCACCCGCAGGCGCGGGCCTGCCGTCACGCGGCGGGCGGTGGCGCGGGCAGTCAGCGCCGCCAGCGGCGCCAGCAGGCGGGCCTGCCACGCGGGGCGGTCGGGGGGGGTGTCCCAGAAGCCGGGGGCGCGCATCAGGCGGCCTCCCCGGTATCCAGCCAGTCCCCGGCCAGCGTCAGCAGCTCGTCGGTCAGGGCGGCGCCCTGGCTCACCACATCCCAGCCGGCATGGGCCATGGCGGCGGCGCGGTCGGGGGCGATCAGCTGGCTGACGGCGGCGGAGAGCGAATCGAAATCGCGCACGATCCGCGCTGCCCCCGCCTCGGCCAGCCGGGAATAGGCGGGCAGGTGGCGGCCCACATTGGGACCATACAGCAGCGCCGTGCCATGCACCGCCGCCTCCAAAGGATCCTCGCCGCCATGGCCGGGCACCAGCGAGCCGCCCAGAAAGACCAGCGGCGCCAGCCGGTACCACAGGCCCAGCTCGCCCGGGGTTTCGGTCAGGATCATCTGCGTGGTCTCGTCCGGCATCTCGCCATTGTCCCAGAGGCACAGCCGCAGGTCAGAGGCGCGGGCGCGGTCGGCGATGGCCGCCGCATCCTCGCCCTCGGCAGGGACCAGAATCAGCAGCAGCCGGTGCGCCAGCCGCACCGCGCGCAGATGCGCGTCCAGCACCTGCTCCGCCTCTGCGGTGCGCACGCGGGCGGCGAGCCAGACCGGGCGGGCGGCAAAGGCCGCCACCAGCTCTTCATGGGCGCGGCGCGGATAGTCGAGCGGCGGCGCGGTTTCGGTCAGCAGCCCGGTGCGCGGCAGCCGGTCCTCGGGCAGGCCCGCGCGGCGCAGGCGGCGGCGGGCGGCGTCATCCACGCCATAGGCGCGGTCAAACAGGCTGAGCGTGGCCGGGGCGGCATCGGGCATCCAGCCCGGCGCCGGGGTGGTCCATTGCGCGTCCCGCGCATCCAGCAGCACCAGCTTCGTGCCGCGCGCCTTCAGCGTGTGCAGCAGGGCGGGGCGCAGATGCTGGCCGGTCCAGAAGCCGATGGCGGGGCGCCAGTGGGTCGCAAAGCCCGTCACCTCGGGCTGGCTTTCGCCGGGCAGGTCGGTCGCGATGGCGCCGGGCGGGGCGCAGGCCGAATCACCGGTGACCAGCAGCGACAGATCCGGGCGCTGCATCTGCAGGCGCGACAGAAGCGCGGCCAGAGGCCGGGCGCTGCCGGGCGTGCCCGCCTGCGCCCAGATGATCGGTCCCGCAGGCCTTGGCTGGTCCGGTTCCGCCACGGCGGAACTGGTCCTGCCTCTGGCGAAAGCCAGATAGGCGGACAGGGAAAACGGCCTGCGCGTCAAGGTCAGCCAAGATCCACGGCGGCTGAGTCTTCGCGCTCTTCGTCGCGCAGGCGGTGCAGATGGGCGATGAAATAGCGCATATGCGCATTGTCCACGGTGCGCTGCGCTTCGGCCTTCCACGCATCATGCGCCGAGGCGTAATCGGGGAAGATGCCGACGATATGAATGTCGTTCACGTCCTTGAAGACGGTTTTCTCCGGCGTGACCAGTTCGCCGCCGAAGACGAGATGAAGGCGTTGACCCATGCGGTGTCCTTTCTCGCGCTGACGCGCGCACCCTACGGCCTGCGGGCGGCACGTCAAGCCGTGGTCATGGTCTCAGCGCGGGTGCAGCCGGGCCAGAATGTCGTCATGCAGCACCGGATTGGCGGCGATCACGCCCTCGTGCTGCGCGCTGCGGGCGTTGAAGGCCAAGGGGCGCCCGAAACGGTCCGTCACCCGTGCCCCCGCCTCCTGCAGGATCAGCGTGCCTGCGGCGATGTCCCACTCCCATGTCGGGCGGAAGGTCAGCATCGCGTCGTAGCGCGCCTCTGCCACAAGGGCCAGCCGCCATGCCAGCGAGGGGCGGTGGCTGCGCCGGAACCCCGGCACGGTGCCGCGCCAGAATCCCGGATCCAGCACCGGCTTTGGCGCCAGCACATGCGCCCGGGTCAGGTCGCCCTGTCGGGTCACGGTCAGCGGCGCGCCGTTCAGCGTTGCGCCGCGCCCGCGCGTGGCGGCATAGCCCAGCCCCAGCACCGGCAGCAGCACGGCGGCGGCGATCACCTCGCCGCGCTCGGCGATGGCCAGCGAATGCGCCCAGCTGTCCTCGCCCTCGATGAAGCTGCGGGTGCCGTCGATGGGGTCGATGATGAACACCCGCTCCGATGCCAGCCGGGTGGGGGCATCGGCGCTTTCTTCCGACAGCCAGCCATAGCCGGGGCGGGCGGTGCGCAGGATCTGCTCCAGCCGGTCATTCACCGCCAGATCGGCGGCGGTGACGGGGCTGCCATCCTGCGCCTTCAGCCGGATGTCCAGCGGCCCGCCGCGATAGGCCAGCGCCACCTCTGCCGCAGCTTCGGCGGCACGCACCAAGAGGGCGCCATCACTCTCCGGCAAGGGTCAGCCCCTCGACCCGCAGCGAGGGCACGACGCGCGACAGCCAAGGCCGCGCGTCATTGGCAGGCGTCAGGCTCAGCAGCATCTCGCGCAGGTTCCCCGCGAGGGTGACGCCGGAGACGGGATAGGCGATCTCGCCATTCTCGATCCAGAAGCCTGCGGCACCCCGGGAATAATCGCCGGTATTGGGGTTGATGGTCGATCCGATCATCGAGGTGACCAGCAGCCCGCGCCCCGTCTCCGCGATCAGCTCGGCGCGGCTCTGCCCGCCTTGGGTCAGGTCAAGGTTCCACGCCGTGGGCGACGGCGCCGAGGAGGTGCCGCGCGCCGCATTGCCGGTGGGCGCCAGCCCCAGCTTGCGCGCCGTGGCCAGATCCAGCGACCAGCCCTGCAGCACGCCATCCTGCACCAGCGCCCGCGCCCGGGTCGGCAGGCCCTCGGCATCGAAGGGGCGCGAGGAGGGCGCGCGCACCCGGCGCGGATCCTCGATCAGCGACAGCGCTGCGGGCAGCACCTGTTCCCCCATCGCGTCGCGCAGCCACGAGGCGCCGCGCGTGATCGCGCTGCCATTGATCGCTGCCGCCAGATGCCCGATCAGCGAGCCGGAAATGCGTTCGTCAAAGATCACCGGATAGGCGCCGGTGCGCGGCTTGCGCGGGCTCAGCCGCTCCACCGCGCGCTCGCCCGCGCGCGTGCCGATCTCGGCAGCGCCGCGCAGGTCGGCGGCAAAGATGCGGGTGTCGCCGTCATGGTCGCGCTCCATCCCCAGCCCGCTGCCCGCGATGGCGACGCAGGAAATGGACCGCGAACTGCGCGTATAGCCGCCCGAAAAGCCGTTGGTGGCGGCCAGATGCACCCGCGTCGCGCTGTAATGCGCCGAGGCGCCATCCACCTGCGTGACGCCGCGCACCGCCTGCGCCGCCGCCTCCGCCTCGCGCGCGTCCTGCTCCAGCTCGGCGGGGGACGGTTCGGCGGCGGGATCGAACAGCTCCAGCGCCGCGGCATCCACATCCCGCGCCAGCAGGGCGGGATCGGCAAGGCCGATATAGGGATCTTCAGGCGCCTCGCGCGCCATGGCCACCGCCCGCTCCGCCATGGCGGCCAGCACCTCGGGCCGCGCGTCAGAGCCGGAGACCACGGCGCTGCGCTGCCCGATCAGCACGCGCAGGCCGAATTCCAGCCCCTCGGCGCGCTCCGCCTGTTCCAGCCTGCCGCCGCGCGTATCGATGCCAAGCGCCGTGCCATCCAGCGCCATGGCATCGGCGGCATCGGCCCCGGCGCGGGTCGCGGCCTGCAACAGGGCCGCGGTCAGGGTTTCAAGATCCTTCGACATCTGTCCTCCGGCACGGGTTCAGGAATGGCAGGCTCAGCCTGCGGGTTGCACCACGCCCACGATGGGGCCCATGGTCCGGCCCGGATCGGCACGTCCGATCGCGGGCGCATAAAGCCGCGAGACATTGCCGTCGAAATACAGCGCCTGCGGCAGCTTCAGCCCGTCGCGGAACAGCCGCCCGAACTCGTGAAAGGTCACCGGCTGTTCCGAGATCGCAAAGACCAGCCGCCGCCCGTCCGCCGAAGCGCCGACACCGTTGCGCACATAGCGCGAGGTGCTGTCGGGCAGGAAGCGCGGATGCAGCGCGCCGTCGATCACCAGCATCGGCCCCGACTGCGTGGCAAAGCGGCAGTCTGGCCTGCTGGCCAGAAAGGCGCGCGTCTCGATCACCTCGGCGCGGCGGTCGCGGATGCACAGGATGCCGTTGGGCAGCAGCCCGAAATTCCCCGGCGAGGGGTTCGGCACCACGCGCATCTCCTCGCGCCCGTCCTCGACATAATGGCCCACCGGCGCGCGGTCGGCATGATACATGCCCGCGTTCATCGCGAAGGCCAGCGTCAGCCCCTGCGGCGCCAGCGCGCTTTCCAGCGTCGAAAACTGGCCCCAGGGCTGGCCCTCGGGATCACGCAGAAAGGTGCGCAGATCCTCGCGCGCCGCATCGACCCGGCAGAGCGTGTAGCGCTGGCCCTCGAAGCTCTCGGTTGCGCAATCCACCGCCGCAGCCCGGCCCGGCCACAGGACCGCAGCCGCCAGACAGGCGGTGGCAAGGATGCGCCAGAGGCTCACTCGTCCAGATCGCGGCGCACCGCGTCCTGCGCGAAGAGGCGCCGCGTCTCGTCGAGCCGGTCGAAGGTCTCGTCGAGCCGGAACCGCAGTTCTGGCGCGAATTTCAGCGTCAGCCCCTTGGAGACCGCCCGCCGCAGCTCGGCGCGGTTGCGCTCCAGCCCTTCGAACATGGGGGCGGGATCGCCGCCGCCCAATGGCACCACATAGGCGGTCGCCACCTTCAGGTCGGGTGACACGCGCACCTCGCCCACGGTGATCGACTGCCGGTTCAGTTCGGGGTCGTGGATGTCGCCCCGGTTCAGGACGTCGGACAGCGTGCGCCGGATGAGTTCCCCCACCCGAAGCTGCCGCTGGCTCGGCCCCGAACCTTCTTGGAATCTGTTTTTGCCCATGGCGCAGACATAGGCCTGTTGCGCCCCTTTGCCAAGCCGACCCGCGCGCGCTAAGCAGGCCGCGTGTCGACATGGAGGGCAAGATGACCGATCAACCGGGCGTGGTGGTGACAGGCGTGTCGGGGCGCATGGGGCAGATGCTGGTGCGCGAACTGGGGCGCAGCGACCGGCTGCGGCTGTCGGGCGCGCTGGAACGGCCCGGCCATCCATGGGTGGGCCGCGATCTGGGCGAGGCGATGGGCGGTGCCCCGCTTGGCGTCACGGTCAGCGACGATCCGCTCGACACCTTCGCCCGCGCGCAGGCGGTGCTGGATTTCACCGCCCCCGAGGCGACGGTGGAGTTTGCCGATCTGGCGGCACAGGCGCGCTGCGTGCATGTGATCGGCACCACCGGGCTTCAGCCTGCGCATCTCGACCGCATCCGCGCCGCCGCCCATCACGCGGTGATCGTGCGTGCGGGCAACATGAGCCTTGGCGTCAACCTGCTGACCCGCATCACCCGGCAGGTGGCGGCGGCGCTGGATGCCGACTGGGACATCGAGATCGTGGAAATGCACCACAACCGCAAGGTCGACGCGCCCTCCGGCACGGCGCTGATGCTGGGAGAGGCTGCGGCGGCAGGCCGGGGCGTCGATCTGGCCGACGCCTCGGACCGGGGCCGCGACGGGCTGACCGGCGCGCGCAGGCGCGGCGATATCGGCTTTGCCGCGCTGCGCGGCGGCGATGTGGTGGGTGAACACGAGGTGATCTTCGCCACCGAGGGCGAACGCATCGTGCTGAAACACATCGCTTCCGACCGCGCGCTGTTTGCCCGGGGCGCGCTGCGCGCCGCCCTCTGGGGGCAGGACAGGGCGCCCGGCGAATATGACATGCTGGATGTGCTCGGCCTGAACGACTGACCCGTTCCGGCCGCGCTCGGGGCTTCATCTTGCCCCTAAACTCCGGGGGAGTCCGCGTCAGCGGACGGGGGCAGCGCCCCCTCTCTCCCCGGACCTCTCGCGCCTCAGAAATCGATGGCGAGGCCCTTTTTCTCCCAGTCGCCATAGCGCGCGGGGTCAAGCCCGTCGCGGCCGCCATATTCTTTCGGCTGCGGGGACCGGGCGGCTTCCGCCTCGGCGGCGGCGCGGCGTTCGGCGGCTTCGGCCAGCGCGCGCCGGGCGGCGGCGGGCAGGTCGGCGGGGGTGTCGGTGGTCATGGCGGCGGTCCTTCGGCTTTTCAGGCGGGGGTGCCCCTGATATAGGGCCCGGCGCGACCGGGCAACAGGGCCTGCGCGGAACGGAGAGACCCCATGTCCGACAAGGCAAGCCCGGCGCGCGGCGCCGCCCTCAGATGTCTGGGCGAGGTGACGGGGCAGGGCCGCCTGCTGTCCGAGGCGATGACCGGCCCCGCATGGGCCGCGCTGGCCCCCGCCGACCGCGCCGCAGCGCAGCGCATGACGCTGGAGGTGCTGCGCAATCTCGACCGCTGCGATGCGCTGCTGAAACCGCATCTGCGCAAGGCGCCGCCGCTGATGGTGCGCAACGTGCTGCGGCTTGGCACATGGGAGCTTTGCACCGGCGGCGCCGCGCATGGCGTGGTGAATGACTGCGTGACCCTTGTCTCCGCCGACCGCAAGGCGCGGACCATGGCGGGGCTGGTCAATGCCGTGCTGCGCCGCATCGCCGAGGATGGCCCTGCGGCATGGGCCAAGCTGCGGGTGCCGCGCCTGCCGCGCTGGCTGCGCGATCCGCTGCGCGCGGCATGGGGGCCGCAGGCGGTGGCGGCGATGGAGGCGGCGCATCTGGCGGGCGCGCCGCTTGACCTGACCGTGAAGGATGATGCGGCGGGCTGGGCCGACCGGCTGGGGGCGGAGCTGCTGCCCACCGGCTCGCTGCGGCTGACCGAGGCGGGGCAGGTTTCGGGTCTGCCCGGTTATGACGAAGGCGCGTGGTGGGTGCAGGATGCCGCCGCCGCCCTGCCGGTGCGGCTTCTGGGCGATGTGGCGGGGCTCCGCGCGCTGGATCTTTGTGCCGCCCCGGGCGGCAAGACGCTGCAGCTTGCGGCGGCGGGGGCGCATGTCACGGCGCTCGATCTGTCCGAACCCCGGCTGGCGCGGCTGGCCGAAAATCTGGCCCGCACCGGGCTTGGCGCCGAGCTGGTGGCGGGCGACGCGCTGGAAGCGCGTGGCCAGTGGGATGTGGTGCTGCTGGATGCGCCCTGTTCGGCCACCGGCACCATCCGCCGCCACCCCGATCTGCCGCGTGCCCGGCAGGGCGAGGGGATTTCCGACCTGATCGACCTGCAGGCGCGGATGCTCGATCACGCGCTGAGCCTGCTGGCGCCGGGCGGGCGGCTGGTGTTCTGCACCTGCTCGCTGCTGCCCGATGAGGGCGAATGCCAGATCGAGGAGGCTCTGGTCCGCCATCCCGGCCTGCAGGTGCTGCCCGCCGAGGCGCCGGGGGTCGAGCCGGGCTGGCGCGCGCCCGAGGGCGGGCTGCGGCTGCGCCCCGATTGCTGGCCCGCGCGTGGCGGCATGGACGGGTTCTACATGGCGGTGCTGCAGCGCGGCTGAAGCGGTCGCAAAGGGGGCGCTGCCCCCTCTGCGGCTGCGCCGCATTCACCCCCGGGATATTTCTGGTCAGAAGAAGGGCAGGCGGTGGCCTGCGGGGCGCGGCGGGCGGTTTGTCCGGTGACTTGCCGCGGCGGCTGCGTTAAGGTTCCGTCAAGACGCCATTCAGGGGCGCGACGATGGGGCGGGGCATGATGGAGGATTGGAGCTGGTCGCTGGCGGTCACGCGCTGGCGCAACCGTCTGGCCGCCCGGGCGGCGGCGCGGGCGCGGCCCGCCACCGCCTTCCGGTCGCAGCCCGAACCCCGCGCCACCGGATCCGCCGCGCGCGGGCGCCAGCTTTGCGCGGGAAATCTGCTTTTTGCCGGTCATCTGGTCGAGGCACCGGGGGCGATGATCTGGGATCTGCCCGCGCCGGACTGGGCGTGGCAGGCGCAGATCCATGATTTTGGCTGGCTCGACGATCTGGCGGCGGTGGGTGATGCGCCCGCCCGCGCGCTGGCGCAGGAGTGGCTCTGGGGCTGGATCGCGCGCTATGGCCGCGGGCAGGGGCCGGGCTGGGTGCCCGATCTCGCCGGTCAGCGGCTGATCCGCTGGACCCATCATGCGCTGTTTCTGCTGCGGGGCCGCGATGCCGCCGCCGCCACGGGGTTTTTTCGCGCGCTTGGCAGCCAGACGCTGTTTCTGGGCCGCCGCTGGCAGGTGGCACCGCCGGGGCTGCCGCGCTTTGCCGCGCTGACCGGGCTGATATATGCGGGCCTGTCGCTGGAGGGGATGGAGGCGCAGGTGGATCCCGCCTGCCGCGCGCTGGAAGCCGAATGCGAGGCCCGCGTCGATGCACAGGGCGGCATCCCCTCGCGCAATCCCGAAGAGCTGCTGGAGGTGCTGAGCCTGCTGACATGGGCTGCCGCCGCGCTGCGCGAGGCGGATCGCAGCCCCGGACCTGCGCATCTGGCGGCGATTTCCCGCATCGCCCCCACGCTGCGCGCGCTGCGCCATGCCGATGGCGGGCTGGCGCGGTTTCAGGGCGGCGGGCGCGGCGCCGAAGGACGGCTGGAGCAGGCGCTGGTCGGCGCCGGGCTGCGCTGGCGCCCGCCCGAGGGGCTGGCCATGGGCTATGCCCGGCTGTCGGCGGGGCGGACCAGCGTCATTGTCGATGCGGCGCCGCCGGTGCTGGGGCGGGCTTCGGGGGATGCCCATGCCTCGACGCTGGCTTTCGAGCTGACCACCGGGCGGCGGCCGCTGATCGTCAGCTGCGGCACCGGCGAGATGTTCGGCGAGGACTGGCGGCGGGCGGGGCGGGCGACGCCCTCGCATTCCACGCTGGCGCTGGCGGGGCAGTCCAGCGCGCGGCTGGCGGAGCGGCGGCGGCTGGCGGGGGTCGAGGTCGAACTGCTGGCCGAGGCGCCGAAGCGCGTGCCGGTGGAACTGCGCGCCACGGCGGAGGGGCCGCGGCTGGAGGCCGGGCATGACGGCTGGCGCGCCAGCCACGGGCTGACCCATGCGCGGGTGCTGCAGCTGTCGCCGGACGGGCGGGAGCTGAGCGGCGAGGACATGCTGCTGACGCTGGACGAGGCCGACCGGCGCCAGTTCAGCCGGAAGCTGGATGCGGGGCGGCTGGCGGGCCTGCCATGGGAGATCCGCTTTCACCTGCATCCCGAGGTTGAGGCGGAGATTGATCTGGGCGGGGCGGCGGTGTCGCTGGGGCTGCGCTCGGGCGAGATCTGGGTGTTCCGGCCCGAACCGGGGGTGGATCTGACGCTGGAGCCCTCGGTCTATCTGGAAAAGGGCAGGCTGCGGCCCCGCGCCGCGAAACAGGTCGTTTTATCCGGCCGCGCGATGGAGTATGCGACCCGCATCCGCTGGAGCCTGGCCAAGGCGCAGGACACCGCGCTTGCGGTGCGCGATCTGGTCCGGGACGAGCTGGACATGATGCTCTGAACCATCTGGGACCAATGCCATATGCCTGACCTGCACCCCGTCGCCCGCGCGCTGATTTCCGTTTCCGACAAGACCGGCCTTCTGGATCTTGGCCGTGCGCTGGAGGCGCGGGGGATCGAGATCCTGTCCACCGGCGGCTCTGCCCGCGCCCTGCGCGAGGCCGGCATCGCCGTGCGCGACGTGGCAGAGGTGACCGAATTCCCCGAAATGATGGACGGGCGGGTCAAGACCCTGCATCCGCGCATCCATGGCGGCCTGCTGGCGCTGCGCGACGACGACGCGCATCTGGCGGCGATGGCCGAGCATGGCATTCCCGCCATCGACCTGCTGGTGGTCAATCTTTATCCCTTCGAGGCGACCGTGGCGCAGGGCGGTGATTACGCCACCTGCATCGAGAATATCGACATCGGCGGCCCTGCGATGATCCGCGCCGCCGCGAAGAATCACGGCTTTGTCACCGTGGTGACCGATGTGGCGGATTATCCCGCGCTGCTGGCCGAACTGGACGCGCAGGAGGGCGCCACCACGCTGGCCTTCCGGCAGAGCCTTGCGCAGATCGCCTATGCCCGCACCGGGGCCTATGACGCGGCGGTGTCCACATGGATGGCGGGCGCGCTGGAACAGGCCGCGCCGCGCCGCCGGGTGATCGCGGGCGAGATCGCCCAGACCCTGCGCTATGGCGAGAACCCGCATCAGGCGGCGGCCTTCTACCGCGACGGGTCGAACCGTCCGGGCGTGGCCACGGCGGTGCAGCATCAGGGCAAGGATCTGAGCTACAACAACATCAACGACACCGATGCGGCCTTTGAGCTTGTATCGGAATTCCGGCCCGAGGACGGCCCGGCCTGCGCGATCATCAAACATGCCAATCCCTGCGGCGTGGCGCGCGGCGCGACGCTGGCCGAGGCCTATGCCCGCGCTTTTGACTGCGACCGCACCTCTGCCTTTGGCGGGATCGTGGCGCTGAATCAGGTGCTGGATGCCGACACGGCCCGCGCCATCACCGAGATCTTCACCGAGGTGGTGATCGCCCCCGGCGCCGATGACGCCGCGCGCGAGATCTTTGCCGCCAAGAAGAACCTGCGCCTGCTCACCACCTCCGGTCTTGCCGACACCGCCGCGCCGGGGCTCGCCTTCCGTCAGGTGTCGGGCGGGATGCTGGTGCAGGACCGCGACAATGGCGTGATCACCCGCGCCGATCTGAAGGTGGTGACGCAGCGCCAGCCCAGCGAGGCCGAGCTGGAGGATCTGCTGTTTGCATGGACCGTCGCCAAACACGTCAAGTCCAACGCCATCGTGTATGTGAAGGACAAGGCGACGGTGGGTGTGGGCGCGGGCCAGATGAGCCGGCTTGATTCGGCGCTGATCGCCGCGAAGAAGGCCGAGCGCATGGCCGAGGGACTGGGCCTGCCGTCGCCGCTGACGCAGGGGTCGGCCGTCGCCTCTGACGCGTTCTTTCCCTTTGCCGACGGGCTGATGGAAGCGGCGGCGGCGGGCGCGACCTCTGTCATCCAGCCGGGCGGGTCGATGCGCGATGCCGAGGTGATCGCCGCCGCCGATGCGGCGGGGCTTGCCATGGTGTTCACCGGCATGCGGCATTTCCGGCACTGAGCCGGTCGTGAGGGGGCAGGGGGCTCTGCCCCCTCTGGCGCGTGCCGCGCCATTCACCCCCGGAGTTTTCCGGGCAAGATGAAGACGGGGGCCTTGGTTCCCGCATGCGAGGGAGCAGGATCATGCGGATCGTCGCGGCAACGGCGCTGGGGGTCTTTCTGGCCGACCAGCTGTCGAAATGGCTGGTGGTGCATGTCATGGGGCTGGCGCAGAAGCAGGCGATCGACGTGCTGCCGCCGTTTCTGAATTTCCGCATGGCGTGGAATTACGGCATCAATTTCGGGCTGTTTTCCGGCGGGCCCGACGCCACGCGCTGGATCCTGATCGCGCTGGCGCTGGCCATCGTGGGTTTTGTCACGCTCTGGCTGCGGCGCGATCCGCCGGGGCGCTGGGGGCTGATCTCGGGCGGGGTGCTGATCGGCGGCGCGCTTGGCAATGTGGTGGACCGGCTGCTTTATGGCGCGGTGGCGGATTTCCTGAACATGTCCTGCTGCGGCATCTCCAACCCCTTCGCCTTCAACATCGCCGATATCGCGATCTTTGCCGGGGCGCTGGGGCTTGTGCTGTTTCCTGCCGAAGCCATGCCCAAGTCCCGCAAAAAGGGCTCGTGACGGGGCGGGCCGGATGGTCTAAAGCAGGGATCAAGGCAAGAACCGGAGGATGGCCATGAAGCTGCCGCAAGCCGCGCTGATGATCGGGCTCGTCGGGACGCTCGCCGCCTGTTCGGGCGGGGAGGGACGCACGCTGCACCAGCTGCGCAACAACCGCGGCACGCCCGAGGAATTCGCCATCGTTCCCAACAAGCCGCTGGTGCGGCCCGAGACCTATGGCAGCCTGCCCGCGCCGACGCCGGGCGGAGCCAACCGCACCGACCAGACCCCGCGCGCCGATGTGGTGGCGGCCCTTGGCGGCAATCCGGCTGCGCTGGCCTCCTCTGCGGCTCCGGCCAGCGACATGGCGCTGCTGTCGCGCGCGACGCGCTACGGTGCCGATCCGGCGATCCGGACCCAGCTTGCCACCGAAGACGCGGCCTTCCGCCGCCGCAAATCCATCTTCAACTGGAAGCTGGTGCCGGACAACGAATACAACCGCGCCTATCGCGACCAGTCGCTGGATTCGCAGGGCGCGCTGGACGCATGGCGCCGCACCGGCGTGCGCACCCCCTCCGCCCCGCCCGCGGGCGAGTAAGGCGCGGCGCCGCAGCACCTTCGCGGCCATCACGAACGCGCAAGCCCCGCTTGAAAGCCCGCGCCCGCTTCGTAGGTTGGGAGGCAGGGAACAGACGAGCAGCGGTGCGGGATCCGCACGAGGGGAGAAGGAACAGTGTTCATGAGGTCACTTGCCGCGGTCATCGCGCTGGCTGCGTTCGGCGCAGGATTCGCCGCAGCGCAGGAGGTCGAGGAAAAGGTCACGACCTTTGCGCTCGACAACGGCATGGAGGTGGTGGTGGTCGAGGATCATCGCGCCCCGGTCGTGGTCCATATGGTCTGGTACAAGGCCGGATCGGCGGACGAGACGGCGGGCAGTTCCGGGGTCGCGCATTTTCTGGAACATCTGCTGTTCAAGGGCACCGATACGCTGGAGCCGGGCGAGTTTTCCCGCGTCGTGGCGGAGAATGGCGGCACCGACAACGCCTTTACCAGTCTTGACCAGACCGCCTATCACCAGCGCGTCGCCGCCGACCGGCTGGGCCTGATGATGCAGATGGAGGCGGACCGCATGGTCAACCTGCAGCTGACCGAGGCCGACATCCTGACCGAGCGCGACGTCATCATCGAAGAGCGCAACATGCGGGTGGAAAACGATCCCGGCGCGCTGATGCGCGAACAGATGACCGCAGCGCTTTATCTCAACCACCGCTATGGCGTGCCGGTGATCGGCTGGCCCGAAGAGATGTCGACGCTGGGGCTGGATGACGCGCTGGCCTATTACGAGCGCTTCTATGCGCCCAATAACGCGATCCTGATCGTGGCGGGCGACGTGACCGCCGACGAGGTGCGCAATCTGGCCGAGCAGCATTACGGCCCGCTGCCCGCCAATCCCGACCTTCCCGCCGAACGGATGCGCCCGCAGGAGCCGCCGCAGCTTGCCGAACGGCGGCTGGTGATGACCGATCCGCGCGTCGCCCAGCCTTATGTGATGCGCCGCTATCTGGCCCCCGAGCGCGAGCCGGGCGCGCAGGAGCAGGCGGCGGCGCTGACCCTGCTGGCCGAGGTGCTGGGCGGCGGGCAGACTTCGGTGCTGAACCGGGCGCTGCAGTTCGACCAGCAGAAGGCGATCTATGTCTCTGCCTTTTACGACGGCACCGCCTATGACGATGGCAGCTTCGGCTTTGCCGTGGTGCCCGCGCCGGGGGTGACGCTGGCCGAGGCCGAAGCGGCGCTGGATGCGGAACTGGCGGAGTTCATGACCGAAGGCGTGGATCCGGCCCAGCTTGACCGGATCAAGTTCCAGCTGCGCGCGCAGCGCATCTATGCGCAGGACGACGTGTCCGACATCGCGCAGCGCTATGGCAACGCGCTGACCTCCGGCCTGACCGTGGCCGACGTGCAGGCATGGCCCGACGCGCTGCAGGCGGTGACCGGCGAGGACATCACCGCCGCCGCCCGCGCCGTGCTGGACCGCCGCCGCTCCGTCACCGGCTGGCTCACCGCAGAGGCGCCCACCAAGGAGGTGTCGCAATGATCCCCGTTCTGAAACCGCTGCTGGCGCTGGCCTTCACCCTGTCCTTTACGCTGCCCGCCCGGGCCGAGATCGAGATCCAGCAGGTGGAAACCCCCGCAGGCTTCAAGGCCTGGCTGGTGGAGGAGCCGTCGATCCCCTTCACCGCGCTGGAGCTGCGCTTTCGCGGCGGTGCGGCGCTGGATCTGCCGGGCAAGCGCGGGGCCACCAACCTTATGGTGGCGCTGCTGGAGGAAGGGGCGGGCGATCTCGATTCCCGGGGCTTCGCCGAGGCCACCGAATCGCTGGCCGCGCAGTTCCGCTATGACGCGGGGCAGGATGCCATCGGTGTTTCCGCCCGCTTCCTGACCGAAAACCGCGAGGCGGCGGTGGATCTGCTGCGGCAGAGCCTGATCGCGCCGCGCTTCGATCAGGACGCGCTGGACCGGGTCCGCGCGCAGGTGCTGTCCGGCATCCGCAGCGATGCCAAGGATCCCGATGCCATCGCCGATGCCACCTTCGATGCGCTGGTCTTTGGCGACCATCCCTATGGCTCGGATCTGAGCGGCACCGAGGACAGCGTCACGGCGCTGACCCGCGAGGACATCATGGCGGCGCATCAGGCCGGGATGACCCGCGACCGCGTGGTGATTGCCGCCGCAGGCGACATCACCGCCGAGGAACTGTCGACCCTGATCGACGGGCTGCTGGGCGATCTGCCCGACAGCACGCAGGATCTGCCGGAGGATGTGGCGGTAGAGACCACCGCAGGTGTCACCGTGGTGCCGTTCGAGACGCCGCAATCGGTGGCGGTGTTCGGCCAGCGCGGGCTGGCGCGGGACGATCCCGATTTCTTCGCGGCCTATGTGATGAACACGATCCTTGGCGCGGGCGGCTTCGAGGCGCGGCTGATGCAGGAGGTGCGCGAAAAGCGCGGCCTGACCTATGGCGTCTATTCCTACCTGCTGCCCATGGATCATGCCGCACTTTACATGGGCCGCGTCGCCTCGGCCAATGACCGCATCGCCGAAGCCATCGCCGTCATCCGCGACGAATGGGCGAAGCTGGCAGAGGCGGGCGTGACGCAGGCGGAACTGGATCAGGCCAAGACCTATCTGACCGGCGCCTATCCGCTGCGCTTTGACGGCAACGGCCCCATCGCGCAGATCCTTGCGGGCATGCAGATGGACGGGCTGACCCCGGACTATGTCACCGACCGCAACGCCATGGTCGAGGCGGTGACGCTGGAGGATGTGAAGCGGGTGGCGGCGGATCTGCTGGACCCCGAAGCGCTGCGCGTCGTGGTGGTCGGCCAGCCCGAGGGCTTCGAGGACGCGGACACCGCCACGCCCTGACCGCGCCATCCCCCCACAGCCAAAGGGGCGGGCCGCTTTTTGCGCCCGCCCCTTCTTCTTGGCCCAAATATCCCGGGGGAGTCCCCGCAGGGGACGGGGGCAGCGCCCCCTTCTTCACCTATGCCCGCCTGTGGCGGACGGGGGGCAGAGCCCCCTTTTTTGCCATCGTCCGCCTGTGGCGGCCCGGGGGCAGAGCCCCCCTTCTCTTTGTGTCCGCCTGTGGCGGACGGGGGAGGGGCAGAGCCCCCGGCGCCTGCTCTCAGTTCATCAGCCCGGCATGGCGCAGCGCCGCGTCGAGCTTGTCGCGGGTGGGGGCGGTGACCGGCAGCAGCGGCAGGCGGATTTCCTCGGAACACAGGCCCAGCTTCGACATGGCGTATTTCGCGCCGCAGAGGCCCGGCTCGGTAAAGATCGCCTGATGCAGCGGCATCAGCCGGTCCTGAATCTCCAGCGCCCGCGCGTAATTCCCCGCCAGCGTCGCCTCCTGCAGCTCGGCGCAGAGCTTCGGCGCCACATTGGCGCTGACCGAGATGCAGCCGCAGCCGCCCTGCGCGTTGAAACCATGGGCGGTGGCATCCTCGCCCGACAGCTGCACGAAGTCCGGCCCGCAGGTGATGCGCTGCTGCGACACCCGCTCCAGATCGCCGGTGGCATCCTTCACGCCCACGATGCGCGGCAGCCGCGCCAGTTCGCCCATGGTGGCGGGGCTCATGTCCACCACCGACCGGCCGGGAATGTTGTAGATGATGATCGGCAGATCGCAGCAGTCATGCAGCGCGGTGAAATGCGCGATCAGCCCCGCCTGCGTCGGCTTGTTGTAATAGGGCGTCACCACCAGCGCGCCCTGCGCCCCCGCCTTTTCGGCAAAGCGCATCAGGCGGATCGCCTCGCGCGTGCTGTTGGATCCCGCCCCCGCGATCACCGGCACCCGGCCCGCCGCCGCCTGCACCACGCAGTCGATGACCGCCTCGTGCTCGTCATGGCTCAGCGTGGGGCTTTCGCCCGTGGTGCCCACCGGCACCAGCCCGTGGCTGCCCTGACCGATGTGCCAGTCGACAAGTTTTTTCAGCGTGTCGAAGTCCACTGCGCCGTCCTTGAACGGCGTGACCAATGCAGGCATGGAACCTTTGAACATGACACGCGTCTCCTTCGTGAGTGAAAGTCGTCTAGCGGGCCTGAAGGGAATGTGAGTTGGAACCCCCCGGGCCGCGCGGTATCCTCCGCGCCGTGTCTATTCCTTTTTGGCAGGGAAATTGCAAGATCATGTCGCGCCTCCGCGCCGCTCTCCTCCTTCTGGTCGCTCTCTTCGCCACAGCCGCCCCCGCCCAGCAGGAGCGCCCGCTGGCGCAGGCCATGGCCGACATGCGGGGCGGCAACTGGGCGGCGGCCCTGATCGGCGCGCGCGGCGACGGGCAGGCGGCGCTGGACGTGATCCTGTGGCATTACCTGCGGGCCAGCCGCGGCGACGCACGGCAGGTCATGGATTTTGTCACCCGCAATCCCGACTGGCCGGGCATGCCCTATCTGCGCGAGAAAAGCGAAATCGCCATCTCGGAATCCGACAATGACACGGTGCGCGCCTTTTTCGACGGCTACAGCCCGCAGACCGGGGCGGGGGCGCTGGCGCTGGCCCGCAGCCATCTGGCGCTTGGCGAACGCGGCACCGCCGAGGCGGATATCGTGCTGGCATGGCGCACGCTGCGGCTGGCGCCCGAGGAACACGACACCTTCCTGCGCGACTGGCGCGACCTGCTGGCGCCGCATCACATCGCCCGGCTCGACATGGCGCTGTGGCAGGGCTGGACCGCCAATGCCCGCGCCATGCTGCCGCTGGTGCCCGAAGACTGGCGCGCGCTGGCCGAGGCGCGGCTGGCGCTGCGCGACATGGCGCCGGGGGTGGACGGTCTGATCGCCAAGGTGCCCGAGGCGCTGGCAGAGGATCCGGGGCTGGCCTATGAGCGCTACCTGTGGCGGCTGCGCAAGAACCGCGACGAAGACGCGGTGGCGCTGCTGCTCGAGCGCTCCACCAGTGCCACGGCTCTGGGCGAGCCCTGGGCCTGGGCGGGGCGGCGCGACGATCTTGCCCATGCGCTGCTGCTGCGCGGCGATTTCCGCGATGCCTATGCGGTGGCGGCCCGGCACGGCCTGACCGATGGCGCGCAGTTCGCGGAACTGGAATGGCTGGCGGGCTTCATCGCGCTGCGCTTTCTGGGCGAGCCAGACGTGGCGCTGGCGCATTTCCGCGCCCATGGCGGCGCCGTCTCCTCGCCGATTTCGCTGGGCCGGGCGGGCTACTGGACCGGTCGCGCGCTGGACGACAAGGGCGAGACAGAGGCGGCGCGGCAGGCCTATGCCGAGGGCGCGCGCTACCAGACCTCGTTCTACGGGCTCCTGGCGGCGGAACGCGCCGAGGTGCCACCCGATCCCAAGCTGGCGGGGACCGAACCCTTCCCCGACTGGCGCACGGCTCCCTTCACCTCCTCCAGCGTCTACAAGGCCGCAGTCCTGCTTCTGGCCGCCGGTGAGAGGTCGCTGGGCGAGCGGTTCCTGACCCATCTGGCCGAGGGGCTCGACCGCGAGCAGATGGGCCAGCTTGGCGACATGCTGGCCGAGATGGGCCGCCCGCATGTGCAGGTCATGCTGGGCAAGCGCGCGGCGCAATATGGCGTGGAACTGCCGGGGCCCTATTACGCGCTGCATCCCGATCTGGTGCAGGCAAGCTTTCCGGTGCCGCGCGAACTGGTCCTGTCCATCGCGCGCCGCGAATCGGAATTCGACCCGCGCGTGATTTCGGGCGCGGGCGCGCGCGGGCTGATGCAGCTGATGCCGGGCACCGCCCGCGAGGTGGCGGGCTGGCTCGACCTGCCTTACAGCCTCGACGGGCTGCTGGACGATCCCGCCTATAACGCCCGGCTGGGTTCGGCTTATCTGGCGAGCCTCGCGCGCCGCTTCGACGGCAACGCGGTGATGATGGCCGCAGGTTACAACGCCGGGCCCTCGCGCCCGATCACGTGGATGGAGCAGTATGGCGACCCGCGCGAGGGCAAGATCGACGTGGTGGACTGGATCGAGATGATCCCCTTCAACGAAACCCGCAACTACGTGATGCGCGTCACCGAAAGCCTGCCGATCTACCGCGCGCGGCTGGGGCAGGATCCGCATCCGGTCCCCTTCAGCGAAGAACTGGTGGGCGCCACGCTGCAGCCGCTGGGGGAATGACGGCGCCCTTGGGCGGCAGCAGTGCCTGTGGCGATGTCCGGCCTGCCTCCGGCGGGGATATTTGAGGTCAGAAGAAACGCGGATCGCGCCCTGCTTCTTCTGACCGGAAATATCCCGGGGGGCCGCCCGGAACGGGCGGCGGGGGCAGCGCCCCCTCTAGCTCCGGGCTTGGCGCCGGGCGCGGATCAGGGTGAACACGCCCGCGCAGACGATGATCGCGGTCCCCAGCGCCACGTTGGGCCGCAGCACCTCGTCAAAGGCCACGATGCCGAGGATCGAGGCGAAAACCAGCTGCAGATAGGCAAAGGGCTGCACCGCCGAGGCTTCGGCCACTTCGTAACATTTGATCAGCGTAAAATGCCCCGAAGCCCCCAGCAGGCAGAGCAGCCCCATCAGCCCCCAGTCGCCAAGGCTCATCGGCGTCCAGAACCACATCCCGATGCCGGTGGCGACCACCACGCCGCTGACTCCGGTCCAGAAGAACGAGGTGGCGGCGCTGTCGGTGCTGGCGACCTTGCGGGTCAGCAGCCCGTAAAGCGCGAACATCAGCGCCGCGAGCAGCGGGATGGCGGCCAGCGGCGAGAACACCCCGCCCGAGGGCTGCAGGATCACGAGGATGCCCAGAAACCCCACGCCGATCGCGGTCCAGCGCCGCCAGCCGACCTTTTCGCCCAGCACCGGGCCGGAGAATGCCGCGATCAGCAGCGGGTAGCAGGCAAAGACCGCATGGCTTTCCACCAGCCCCAGATGCACGAAGCCGGTGACCATCACGCAGATTTCCAGCACCAGCAGCGTGCCGCGGAAGATCTGCATCACGGGGCGGCTGGTGCGGGCCGCCGCCCGCAGCCCGCCGGGCTGGCGCGCGGCAAGCGAGATCACGAAGGCGGCCAGAAACCAGTAGCGCACCATGGTGACCATATACACATTGGTGGCTTCGGACAGGTGGCGCGACAGACCGTCCTGCGCCGAAAAGATCAGCGTGGTCAGCACCATCAGCCAGATGCCGAGAGAGGTGTTCTGCGTGGTCATGGCAGGCGCGCCGTGGTCATGTGGCGCTTGCGGCCATGACCGGGGCGGCGGGTGACCTCGAACCCGGCCTCGGCCAGCGCGCGGCGCACATGGCCTGCGGCGGTGTAGCTGGCGGCGCTGCCGCCGGGGGCGGTATGGGCCGCCACCTGCGCCATCAGGTCGGCCCCCCAGAGTTCGGGGTTCTTGGCCGGGGAAAACCCGTCCAGAAACCACGCATCGGCGCGGTGCGGCCAGACCGGCAGGGTCTGCCGCGCATCACCTTCGACCAGCGTGAAGGCCAGATCCGGCAGGTCGATCCGGCGGGCCTCTGCCTGCCAGAACGGCGCCAGTTCCGCCGCGAGCGGGGCCAGTTCCGGAAAGGCCGCCTGTGCGCGCAGCATGTCGGGTGCTGCAAGCGGGAAAGCCTCGAAACTGGTGAAGACCAGCCGCCCGTCCTGACCCGTGGCGCGCCACAGTGCCAGCGTCGCCAGCAGGTTCAGCCCGGTGCCGAAGCCCAGTTCGGCCACATGGAACCCGTCCCGGAACCGCGCGGGCAGGTCGTTTCCGGCATGGAAGGTGTGCCGCGTCTCGGCGAGCCCGTTCTCCAGCGAGTAATAGGGATCGTCGAACCGGGGCGAGACGGGGACATCTCCGTCCCGCCAGAGCGGGGCGTCGGGCTGGTTCATCTTGCGCGCCTGTTCTAGAACTGCCGCGACATTGGAGCGGAGGCACGGGAATGGCAAGCGGGGACGTGACAGTGCGCGGCGCGGGCATCTTTGGCCTCAGCCTTGCATGGGTCTGCGCGCGGCGCGGCGCGCGGGTGCGGGTGGTCGACCCCTTTGGCCCGGGCGCGGGATCGAGCGGCGGCACGGTGGGGGCGCTGGCGCCGCATGTGCCGGAAAACTGGAACCCCAAGAAGGCCTTCCAGCTGGAGAGCCTGCTGATGGCACAGGCGTTCTGGGCCGAGGTCGAGGCGGCGGGGGGCCTGTCCGCAGGTTATGCCCGCACCGGTCGCCTGCAGCCGGTGGCGGGAGAGGCGGCGCTGGCGCTGGCCCGCGCCCGGGGGCAGGGCGCGCGGGCGCTCTGGGGCGATGCGGCGGTCTGGGAGGTGATCCCGGCAGAGGAGGCGGGCGCGTTTGCCCCCGCAGCCCCCGAGGGCTGGCTGATCCGCGACACGCTGAGCGCGCGGGTCGCCCCCCGCCGCGTGGTGGCGGCGCTGGTGGCGGCGCTGCGGGCGCGCGGGGCCGAGATCGTGACCGAGGCGGAGGATCGCGGCGCGGTGATCTGGGCCAGCGGCTGGCAGGGGCTGCGCGCGCTGTCGCAGGATCTGGGGCAGCCTGTGGGCGACGGGGTGAAGGGCCAGTCGCTGCTGCTGCGCTTTGACGCGCGGAACGCGCCGCAGCTGTTTGTCGACGGGCTGCATCTCGTGCCCCATGGCGATGGCACGCTGGCGGTGGGATCGACCTCGGAGCGCGAGTTTGACGATCCGGGCGCGGTGGACGGGCAATGCGACGCGCTGCTGGCGCGGGCGGTGGCGGCGCTGCCGCAGCTGGAGGGCGCGGAGGTGCTGGACCGCTGGGCGGGGGTGCGGCCAAGGGCGCGGAGCCGGGCGCCGCTGCTGGGGCCATGGCCGGGGCGGCCCGGGCAGTATGTCGCCAATGGCGGGTTCAAGATCGGCTTCGGCATGGCGCCGAAAGTGGCGGAGGTCATGGCCGATCTGGTGCTGGAGGGGCGCGATGCCATCCCCGACGGGTTCCGGCTGCAGGATGCGCTGCGGCCCGCCGCAGGCGGGGCAGGGGGCGCTGCCCCCGTCCGCTGACGCGGACTCCCCCGGGATATTTGGGGCCGCTGGAAGCGGGGGCGTCAGTCGAACTTGCGCGAGGGGGCGAGCACCTTGGCCTCGCCCGCGAGCACGGGTCTGCCTTCGACCGAGCAGCGGCAGTCGAGGGTGACGCGGCGCTTGGCAATGTCGATCCCGGTGACGGTGACTTCGGCCAGCACGGTGTCGCCGGGGCGGACGGGGGCGAGGAATTTCAGCGTCTGGCCCAGATAGACCGTGCCATGGCCGGGCAGCTGTTCGCCGATCACCGCCGAGACCAGCCCGGCGGTCAGCATGCCATGGGCGATGCGGCCCTCGAAGATGGTGTCCTGCGCATAGGCGTCGTCCAGATGCACCGGATTGCGGTCGGTGGAGACTTCGGCAAACAGCGCGATGTCGTGGTCGGTCACCTGTTTGCGCAGGTGGCGCGACATGCCCATCTCGATATCCTCGATGCAGATCGTGCCACGCGGCAGGTTGTCCAGCATCTTGTCCTCCATGATCTGCGGCCCGGTAATAAAGCGCCATCCAGAATGATGGTTTCGCAATTTTATTACTTCGCGACCGCAGAAAGTCAAGGGGATGTCAGCGCAGGAAGCCCATGGCGAAGCTGGGATGCAGGTTTTCCTGATCGAGATAGCGCGCGAGCGCCTCGGGATCGGGGGAGCGGGTGGTGAGGGTTTCCCGCGCCGCCAGCCCGCCGGTGATGAAGAGCGAATCGATGTCTTCGCCGATGGCGCCCAGCACGTCGGTGCGGATGCCGTCGCCGATGGCGAGGATGGCGCTGTCGGGCAGTTCGCGGTCGATTTCGGTCAGGCGGCGGCGGGCGAGGTCATAGACCGGCGGGTGCGGCTTGCCGAAATAGAGGCTTTCGCCGCCCATTTCGGTATAAAGCGCGGCCAGCGCGCCCGCGCACCATTCGCGGGTCTCGCCCCGGTCCACCACGATGTCGGGATTGGCGCAGAGCAGTTTCAGGCCGCGGGTCTTGGCCAGCAGAAATTCGGGGCGCATCACGGCGGGGTCGGCTGCGGGATCGAAGGGGCCGCAGCAGATGATGCCTTCGGCCTCGTCCAGCGGCACGCGGGTGATCTCCACGGGGTTTTCCACCAGCTTCAGCGGCTCGAAGAAGCTGGTGTCGAACTCGGTGCCCATGAACCAGACCTTCTGGCCCACCGCGCCCTGAAACATCGCGGCGCGGGCGCTGTCGCCGGAGGTGGCGATGTTGTCCCAGCAGTCTTCGGGGATGCCGAAGCCTTCGATCTGCTTCATCACCTCGTGGCGCGAGCGCGGGGCATTGGTCAGCAGGATGACCGCGCCGCCCTGCGCGCGGAAGCCGCGCAGCGCCTCCACCGCGTCGGGAAAGGCGGTGACGCCATTGTGCAGGCAGCCCCAGAGGTCGACGAACAGCGCCTCGTAATCCTGCGAAATGTCGGAGAGTTGTTCGATGATCCGGGTCATGCTGGCCTCGCTGCTGAGCGTTGCGGCCTTGATAGGCGGCGCGCTGCCGCTTGGCCAGCGCGAAACCGGCCTAGCGGTCGGGGGGCTGCCAGTCCGGCGCGGAGGCGCGGCGCTGCAGCCGCAGCGCGAGGCCAAGCGCCACGCCCAGCCCGATGGCCACGGTCAGATCGGCCAGCACGGTCAGCACGCAGGTCAGCGCGAGCAGCAGCCGGTCTGCCATGGGGCCGGTGGTGGCATGGGCGCGCCAGTGCTGCGGCTCGCTCATGTTCCATGCGGTGAGGATCAGCAGACCGGCGAGCGCGGGCATGGCCAGCGCCGAGGCCAGCGGTGCCGCCACCGCCATGGCGCCAAGGATCGCCACCGCATGCACCATGCCTGCCACCGGCGAGCGCGCGCCGGCGCGGATGTTGGTGGCGGTGCGGGCGATGGCGCCGGTGGCGGGCAGGCCCCCCATCAGCGCCGAGGCGAGATTGGCCCAGCCCTGCGCCAGCAGTTCGGCGCCGGAGCGGTGGCGGTCGCCCGTCATCCGGTCGGCGACCATGGCCGAGAGCAGCGATTCCACCCCTGCGAGAAAGGCGATGATCAGCGCCGAGGGCAGCAGCGCGCGCAGCGTCGCGAGGTCGAGCGTGGGCAGGGCGGGCATCGGCAGGCCGCGCGGCAGGGTGCCGAAGCGGTCGCCCAGCGTTGCCACCGGCAGATCGAACAGCGCCACCGCGCCCGACACCAGCGCCACCGCCACGATCAGCCCGGGCCATGCCGGGGCAAGGCGGCGGAAGAGCGTGATCAGCGCCATGGTGGCGAGCCCCGTGGCCAGCGCCCAGGATTCGACCGCGCCGCGCGCCTGCCAGAGTGCCGCGATCTTTTCCACCGCCTCGGCGGGCAGGTCGCCGGTCAGGCCCAGCAGATCCTTGAGCTGGCTCAGCGCGATGATCGCGGCGATGCCGATGGTGAAGCCGTTGATGACCGGCTCGGGGACAAAGCGGATCAGCTTGCCCGCGCGCAGCAGCCCCGCCACCAGCAGGATCAGCCCGGCCATGAAGGTGGCGGTGACCAGCCCGGAAAAGCCGTGCCGGGCGATCACGTCGGCCACCACCACGATGAAGGCGCCGGTGGGGCCCCCCACCTGCACCCGGCTGCCCCCCAGCGCCGAGATCAGGAACCCCGCCACCACGGCGGTGATCAGCCCGGTTTCGGGCCCGGCCCCCGAAGCGATGGCGATGGCAAGGCTTAGTGGCAGGGCCACCATGGCCACGGTGATCCCCGCCCAGAGATCGGCGCGCAGGTCGGCGGCACTGTAGCCGCGCAGCGAAGAGGCAAGGGCAGGTGTCATGACCTTATCGCTACGCCCGCGATCCTGAGTCGCGCAAGGCGCGTGTCGCGGCTGCGACAGCCTAGCGCGGCAGTTCGGGCAGAACCGCGTCGGCGGCGAAGGGATCGTCGGCCAGCAGCCGGTCCGCCGCCGTGCTGAGGCTCAGATGCAGGCCCTCGGGGGCGTAATCCAGCGACAGCGCGCCGCCGAACGCCTCGGGCAGGGTGTAGCGGATGATGCGGCTGCCAAAGCCCTGCGTCGCGGGGATCTGCACCGGCGGGCCGCCGCGTTCGGTCCAGTCCATGCGGAAGCGGGTGCCGGTGACCTGCCAGCCCAGCGTGACCTGCCCGGTCAGGCTGCCAAGCGCGCCGTATTTGATCGAATTGGTCGCCAGTTCATGCAGCGCGAGGCTAAGCGCTGTGACCTGTTCGCGCCCGATGGCGATGTCGGGGCCGGTGACGGTGATGCGGGCGCCGCCATCCTCGAACGGCTCCAGCGCCCGTTCCGCCACAAGCCGCAGCAGGCCGCGGGTCGCCCCCGCCTCCATCAGCAGATCCTGTGCGCGGACCAGCGCCGCGATGCGCTTGTGGATTTCGGACTTGATCTCTTCGGACGGGCGGCCGCTGCGGAAGGTCAGGTTCACCAGCGCCGAGACCAGCGCATAGGCATTGCGCGAGCGGTGGACCAGTTCGCGGTTGCGCAGCTGCGCCAGCGAGTTCGCTTTGACCTTGGCCGTGGTTTCCATCACCGTGTCGAGCATGCCGCGCACCAGCCCCGTCTCGTCGCGCACCGGGCTGTAGCAGAAGGTGAAATAGGCGGATTCCATCGTGCCCGACCGGGTGGTGTGAATCTCGAAATCCTCGATGAAGGTCGCCTCTCCGGCCAGCGCGCGGGCGGTGATGGGGGCCAGGCTTTCGGCGGCTTCCTTCCACACCTCCAGAAAGGGGATGCCAAGGCAGGGATGCTTGCGGCCAAGGATCGGCACGAAAGCATCGTTGTAGATCATGGTCAGATCGTCGCCCCAGCACAGGCATTTGGGAAAGGCCGATTGCAGCATGGTGCCCGCGCTGATCTTCAGCACGCTGGGCCAGCCGGAAATGGCACCAAGCGGCGTGGAGGCCCAGTCATGCGCGGTGATCGCGCGTCCCATGGCCCCGCCGCCCCGAAGAAAGGGATAGTCCAGACGAGCCTGACCCGGCACCAGATGCTCCTCCAACGGGCCGGAGAGATGGGCAAATCCCCGGCGGTGGCTACGGACCGTCGCGCCCGAGCCCAAACTCTAGCACGGCGCAAGCAGAAACCATCCCCGTTGAGGGGGGCGCCCCAAAAAAACTGCGGGTGCAGCGACGGTGCCGCAGGGCAGCAAAAAGGGGGCGCAGGGCGCCCCCTTTGCATCCGGTCTGTGCCGGGATCAGACCTTGAGGCTGGGGATGATCTGTTTCTTGCGGCTCATGACGCCGGGCAGCACCACGGTGTCGCCGGTCACGGTCACGCCAAAGCTCTTTTCCGCCATGGTCTTCACCAGATCGTTGGGGATCAGCAGCGTGGCTTCTTCCTTCAGGATGTCGATGACGAACAGCAGCACCTGATCGGCGCCGTCTTCCTTGGCCACCTCGACCATGGAGGCCATCAGGCTGTCCTTGCGGTCAAGGATCGTCGCGGGAGAGGTGGTTTCCAGCACGGAGACGCGCAGTTCGGTGCCGTCCACGGTGAATTCCTTGGAATCCATCCGCAGCAGGTCGGCATCCGCGAAGCTGGAGACATCGGATTTTGCCGCGAACATCTGCGCGGCAAATTCGGGGATCGACACGTCCAGATCGGCGGCCAGCTTTTCGGCCACGGCGCGGTCATGCGGGGTGGTGGTGGGCGAGCGGAATTCCAGCGTGTCGGACAGGATGCAGGTCAGCGCCGCGCCCTTGATCGCCTTCGGCATCTTGTCGGCATCGGCGCCCATCAGATCCAGCATGACGGTGGCGGTGCAGGCCAGCGGGCGCATGGTGATGTCGATCGGGCCCTTGGTTTCGAGGCCGCCCACCAGCTTGTGGTGGTCGATGATGGCGCGGATGTCGGCGGAGTTGATCGAGGGCGGCAGTTCCGCCGGGTTGTTGGTGTCCACAATGACCACCGGCGCGCCTTCGGCCACATCCGATATGATCTCCGGCTTCTCCAGACCCCAGTGACGCAGCATGAACGCGGCTTCGGTATTGGGTTCGCCCAGCAGGGCGGGCTTCGCCGCCTCGCCCTTCACCTCGGTCAGATACCACGCCCAGAGGATGGCGCTGCCGGTGCTGTCGGTGTCGGGGGATTTGTGGCCGAAAACCAGGGTGGTCATGGAAATGCTCCTTGGGTGATGATCGGATTTCGCGGGCGTTATAGGAGTGGCCCGCTGGCTTGTCACGCGGCGAAGTGGCGGCTGGGGCGGGGTGGGCGGGGCGCGCATGGAACCCCGGCCAGCATCGGCGCGTTTGTGCCGAAAGGAGGTTCTTTATGTCGACCCAATCCGAAGATCCCGCCATCGATGCTGCCATGGACGTGCCGCCCGACCCGCGCGAACCCATGACCGAGGTGCAGACCGTGCGCCTGCGCGAGCTGTCCGAGCAGACGGGCGAGCCCTTTACCGAAGAGCTGACCGAATGGCAGGCCGAACAGCGCATTGCCGAACTGGAAGGCCGGATCGTGCCGGTCTGACCCGCCTTTTATGCAGGATCCGTCCCTGCTCCGCCCGCCGGGCGGCGCGTGGATCCGTGCGCCGGCCATTTTGAGTTTACGCCTCGCGGCATTCCTGTTACCCGGATCCCGATGCCCATGCGGCAGATAGTTCAGTGTTGAACAATTTTCGGGACGAGGCCGCGCATGTCCGATACCGCTCAGGAATCCCTCCGTCAGGCCGCGCTGTTCTATCACGAGAATCCCAAGCCCGGGAAACTCGAGATCCGCGCGACAAAGCCGCTTGCCAATGGTCGCGACCTTAGTCGCGCCTATTCGCCGGGCGTGGCCGAGGCCTGTCTGGAGATCAAGGCCGACCCCGCCAATGCCGCCCGCTACACCGCGCGCGGCAATCTGGTGGCGGTGGTGTCCAACGGCACCGCCGTGCTGGGTCTGGGCAATATCGGCCCGCTGGCCTCTAAGCCGGTGATGGAGGGCAAGGCCGTCCTTTTCAAGAAATTCGCCGATATCGACTGCTTCGACATCGAACTGGCGGAAAACGACCCGGTGAAGCTGGCCGAGATCGTCTGCGCGCTGGAGCCGACCTTTGGCGCCATCAACCTTGAGGACATCAAAGCCCCCGACTGCTTCATCGTCGAAAAGATCTGCCGCGAGCGGATGAACATTCCGGTCTTTCACGACGACCAGCACGGCACCGCCATCGTGGTGGGGGCTGCGGCCACCAACGCGCTGTTCGTGGCCGAAAAGGCGTGGGAAGACATCAAGATCGTCTCCACCGGCGGCGGGGCGGCGGGCATTGCCTGCCTCAACATGCTGGTGAAGCTGGGCGTGAAGCGCGAAAACATCTGGCTCTGCGACATTCACGGGCTGGTCTATGAAGGCCGGGCCGAGGACATGAACCCGCAGAAGGCCGCCTTTGCGCAGAAGACCGATCTGCGCACGCTGGATGACGTGATCGAGGGCGCGGATCTGTTCCTTGGCCTCTCCGGTCCGGGCGTGCTGACCCCCGATCAGGTGACGCGCATGGCCGCGCGGCCCATCATCTTTGCGCTGGCCAACCCGACCCCGGAAATCATGCCGGATGTGGCGCGCGCGGTGTCGCCCGATGCCATCATCGCCACGGGGCGCAGCGACTTCCCCAATCAGGTCAACAACGTGCTGTGCTTCCCGTTCATCTTCCGCGGCGCGCTGGATGTGGGCGCGACCGAGATCAACGACGAGATGCAGATCGCCTGTGTCGAAGGCATCGCGGCGCTGGCCCGTGCCACCACCAGCGCCGAGGCGGCGGCGGCCTATCATGGCGAACAGATGACCTTTGGCGCGGATTACCTGATCCCCAAGCCGTTCGATCCCCGGCTTTCTGCCGTCGTCTCCTCTGCCGTGGCCAAGGCGGCGATGGAGACCGGCGTGGCCACCCGCCCGCTGACGGACCTGAAGGCCTACAAGGACAAGCTGAATGCCAGCGTGTTCAAGTCGGCGCTGCTGATGCGTCCGGTCTTCGAAGCGGCGGCCACCGCGTCGCGCCGCATCGTCTTTGCCGAGGGCGAGGACGAGCGCGTGCTGCGCGCGGCGCAGGCCATCTTGGAGGACACCACCGAACATCCGATCCTGATCGGTCGCCCCGAAGTGCTGGAGGCGCGCTGCGAACGGCTGGGGCTGACCATCCGCCCGGGGCGCGATTTCCACATCGTCAACCCGCAGGACGATCCGCGCTACCGCGATTACTGGGAAACCTATCACCGGCTGATGGCGCGCAGCGGCGTCACCCCCGATCTGGCCCGTGCGGTGATGCGCACCAACCTGACCGCCATTGCCGCCGTCATGGTGCATCGCGACGAGGCCGATTCGATGATCTGCGGCACCTTCGGGGAATACCGCTGGCATCTGAACTATGTAACGCAGGTGCTGGGCGATGTCCGCCACCAGCCGCATGGCGCGCTGTCCATGATGATCCTTGAAGATGGGCCGCTCTTCATCGCCGACACGCAGGTCTGGATCGAACCCACGCCGGAACAGATCGCCGAGGCCGCCATTGGTGCCGCGCGCCATGTCCGCCGCTTTGGTCTGGAGCCGAAGATCGCGCTGTGCTCGCGGTCACAGTTCGGCAATCAGGCTGACGGGTCCGGCCCGCGCATCCGCCGCGCGCTTGCCATCCTCGACAGCGCGCCGCGCGATTTTGTCTATGAGGGCGAGATGCATGTGGATGCGGCGCTGGATCCCGAACTGCGCGCCCGCCTGCTGCCCGACAACCGGATGGACGGCGCCGCCAACGTGCTGGTCTTTGCCGAGGCCGATGCCGCCTCTGGCGTGCGCAACATCCTGAAGGTCAAGGCGGGCGGGCTCGAAGTCGGGCCGATCCTGATGGGCATGGGCAACCGCGCCCATATCGTCACGCCGTCGATCACCTCGCGCGGGCTGCTGAACATGTCCGCCATCGCGGGCACGCCTGTCGCGCATTACGGCTAAGGCCGAAACCGGCGCCGGGGCTCGCCCGGCGCCGGCCCCCGCGGCTCCGATCAGCTGCGCATGGTCAGCGTCATGTATTGCGCGCGGTTGGCGAAGTTGGACAGGAACACGGCGGCGCCGTTCCGCCATTCATAATACTGGTAATAGACGTTCAGGTTGCCGGAGCCCGACAGGCTCATCATCGCGGGCGATCCCGGCTTGCCAAGCACCTCCCAGCGCCGGAACGGGATTTTGGCGCCATTGTCGGGCCGGATCTTGCCACCCTTCAGCACCGAAAGCTGCGCCTTTTCGCCCTTGTGGGTGGTCACGTTCCACTTGCCCAGCCAGTGCATGTCCTTGCCGCTGGTGGGGGAATCCCAGCCCAGTTTCTTCGCCTCCGCGGCGGACCAGGCGAGCGAGGCCATGTCCTGTGGCTTGGCCTTTTTTGTCATCGCGATAAGTTCTTTCAACCGAACCTCGGCTGCAGCAAGCTCTGCCGGGGTCGCCACCACATACAGCAGCGCGGCCGCCGCCGCGCCAAGGAATGCTCTTCTGTTCATGGTCGTTCCTAACAATATCCGGGTTGAATGACGGCGAGTCGGCCCCGCCAGGCACAGAAAACGGCACGGCGGGCAGGGCGGTCAATCCTGATGCTGCAGCCGCAGCAAAGCTGTGTCACCTCTGGCGCGGTGCTGGTCCTGGCACGGGCAGAATCACCGTCATCTGCCGGTGCGGCAGGCAGCTGCGGCGTGATTTGCAGCTTTTGACTTAGCGAATTTGCAAACGCGCGCCGCGCTGCGGCGTGGCGGCAAACTTTCCGGGGCTTTGCAAAGTTTGCAGTCCGATTCCGGGGTGTTTCTGCAAAACTTCTGCGACCTTCGGTCCTGTCGCACGGTAACAGGCTTGCCCGAAATCGGGGCAGGTGCCTAATCCTCTTTCGCAGTGGACGAGAGGAGGCGACCCATGGGCTACAAGGATGTTTACGCAGGCTGGCAATCCGATCCCGAAGGATTCTGGATGGAGGCCGCCCGCGCCATCGACTGGGACAGGGTGCCGTCGCGGGCGCTGTCGGAGCCCGGGGAGGGGCGGTACGAATGGTTCGCCGATGGCATGGTCAACACCTGCTGGAACGCCGTGGACCGCCATGTGGAGGCCGGGCGCGGCGAACAGGTGGCGATCATCTGGGACAGCCCCGTCACCCACACCAAGCGCGAGATCACCTATGTGGAACTGCGCAACCGCGTCGCCACGCTGGCGGGGGCCCTGCGCGCCAAGGGGGTGGAAAAGGGCGACCGCGTCATCATCTACATGCCGATGATCCCCGAGGCGCTGGAGGCGATGCTGGCCTGCGCGCGGCTTGGCGCCATCCATTCCGTGGTCTTTGGCGGCTTTGCCGCGCATGAGCTGGCGGTGCGCATCGACGACGCGCAGCCCAAATGCATCATCGCCGCCTCCTGCGGGCTGGAGCCGGGGCGGGTGGTGCATTACAAGCCGCTGCTGGACGGCGCCATCGACCGCGCCCGCCACAAGCCCGAGTTCTGCGTGATCTACCAGCGCGAACAGGAGGTGGCGGCCCTCGTCGAAGGCCGGGACGTGAACTGGCACGGCTTTCAGTATGGCGTGACCCCCGCCGACTGCGTGCCGGTGGAGGGCAACCACCCGGCCTATATCCTTTACACCTCCGGCACCACCGGGGCGCCCAAGGGCGTGGTGCGCCATACCGGCGGGCATCTGGTGGCGCTTCACTGGTCGATGAAGAACATCTATGATGTCGACCCGGGCGACCGGTTCTGGGCGGCGTCGGATGTGGGCTGGGTCGTGGGGCACAGCTATATCTGCTATGCGCCGCTGATCTATGGCGCCACCACCCTCGTGTTCGAGGGCAAGCCGGTGGGCACCCCCGATGCGGGCACCTTCTGGCGGGTGATTTCGGAACACCGGGTCAAATCCTTCTTCACCGCCCCCACCGCCTTTCGCGCGGTGAAACGCGAGGATCCGGCGGGGGAGTTCGTGGCGAAATACGATCTGTCCTGTCTGAAGGCGGTCTATCTGGCGGGCGAACGCGCCGATCCCGACACCATCCTCTGGGCGCAGACCATGCTGGGCAAGCCGGTGATCGACCACTGGTGGCAGACCGAAACCGGCTGGGGCATCGCCGCCAACCCCATGGGGATCGAACCGCTGCCGGTGAAGCTGGGCAGCCCCTCGGTGCCGATGCCGGGCTATGACGTGCGCATCCTCGACGAGGGCGGGCACGAGGTGGCGCCGGGCACGCTGGGCGCCATCGCCATCAGGCTGCCGCTGCCGCCGGGTACGCTGCCGACGCTGTGGAACGCCGAAGAGCGGTTCCGCAAATCCTACCTCACGCATTTCCCCGGCTTTTACGAAACCGGCGACGCGGGGATGAAGGACGAGGACGGCTATCTGTATATCATGGCGCGCACCGATGACGTCATCAACGTCGCGGGCCACCGCCTGTCCACCGGCGGCATGGAGGAGGTGCTGGCAAGCCATCCCGATGTGGCGGAATGCGCGGTGATCGGGGTCAGCGATCCGCTCAAGGGCCAGCTGCCGCTGGGGTTTGTCTGCCTCAACCGGGGCTGCGACCGCCCGCATGCAGAAATCGTGCACGACTGTGTGGCGCTGGTGCGCGACCGGATCGGCCCGGTCGCGGCGTTCAAGCTTTGCGCCGTGGTGGACCGCCTGCCCAAGACCCGGTCGGGCAAGATCCTGCGCGCCACCATGGCCAAGGTCGCGGATGGCGAGCCGTTCAAACTGCCCGCCACCATCGACGATCCCGCCATTCTGGACGAGATCCGCGCGGCACTGGAACCTCTGGGCTATGGCAGGCTGCCCGCCTGATCTCAGCTTTCGTAAAATTCCAGCGGCAGGCCGTCGGGATCGGGAAAGAAGGTGAAGCGCTTGCCGGTCAGCGGATCCGTCCGCACCGGCTCCACCGCCACGCCCGCCGCTTCCAGCCGCGCCTTTGCGGCCTCCACATCGGCCACGGCAAAGGCCAGATGCCGCAGGCCCTTGGCCTCGGGGTGGGAGGGACGGTCGGGCGGGGCGGGAAAGCTGAACAGCTCGATCTGCCCGCCGCCCGGCACCGCCAGATCCAGCTTCCAGCTCTGCCGCTCGGCGCGATGCGTCTCCGCGATCACCCGCAGCCCCAGCAGATCCACGTAAAACGCCCGGCTTCGCGCGTAATCGCCGCAGATCAGCGCCACATGATGCAGCCCTTCGATCATTCCAATTCCCTTTCAGACAAACTGTTCGCGGATCAGCCGCTCTTCCAGCCCGTGGCCGGGATCGAACAGCACCCGGTGTTCCACCGACGGTTCGGACCGGATCACCACCCGCACCACGTTGCGCACCGACTGGCTGTCAGCCTCGGCCATGACGGGGCGCTTTTCATGCTCCAGCACCTCGAATGTCACCTCGGCGCGTTTGGGCAGCAGCGCGCCGCGCCAGCGCCGGGGCCGGAACGCCGCCACCGAGGTCAGCGCCAGCACGTCCGACCCGATGGGCAGGATCGGCCCATGCGCGGAATAATTGTATGCGGTGGATCCGGCGGGCGTGGCCAGCAGCGCGCCGTCACAGACCAGTTCCGGCATTCGCAGCTTGCCATCCACATGGATCGCCAGCCGGGCCGCCTGCGGGCCGGTGCGCAGCAGCGACACCTCGTTGATGGCCAGCGCCTGATGCACGGCGCCATCCACGGTCTGCGCGCGCATCACCAGCGGATTGATCACCGCCTCCTCAGCCGCTTCCAGCCGTTCCGGCAGGCGGTGTTCGGAATAGGCGTTCATCAGGAACCCCACCGTGCCCCGGTTCATGCCATAGACCGGCACGGCCAGTTCCTCGGTGCGGTGCAGGGTCTGCAGCATGAACCCGTCGCCCCCCAGCGCCACGATCACATCCGCGCCCTGTTCGGCGTGGTCGCCATAGCGGTTGGTCAGCGAGGCAAGGGCGGCCTGCGCGATGGGCGCGCGGGAGGCGCAGAAGGCAATTCGCAGCGACATGAGGTTTCCTGACCCTTTCCGGTCGTTCCGAAACAATCACAAGTTTCCGCCTTCTGCCAGTCACGACGCAGGTTGAGGCCCCCGTGTCGCTTTGACGGCTTTGCGCTGGGTCCGGTTTCCTTTACCTAGGCGCCAAGTGACGAATCCATGACACCGGAGGCCCGCCCATGAACGCCCCGCAACGCGACAGCGGCTTTTTTACCGAAGACCTGTCTTCCAGCGACCCCGAGCTTTTCGCCTCGATCACCGGCGAGCTTGGCCGGCAGCGTGACGAGATCGAACTGATCGCGTCCGAAAACATCGTGTCCCGCGCCGTGATGCAGGCGCAGGGGTCGGTGATGACCAACAAATATGCCGAAGGTTATCCGGGCAAGCGCTACTATGGCGGCTGCGACTGGGTGGACGTGGCGGAAAACCTCGCCATCGACCGGGCCAAGCAGCTTTTCGGCTGCGGCTTCGCCAATGTGCAGCCCAATTCCGGCAGTCAGGCCAATCAGGGCGTGTTCACCGCGCTGCTGCAGCCCGGCGACACCATTCTGGGCATGAGCCTTGATGCGGGTGGCCACCTGACCCATGGCGCAAGGCCCAACCAGTCGGGCAAATGGTTCAACGCCGTGCAATATGGCGTGCGCCAGCAGGACAACCGGCTCGATTACGATCAGGTCGCGGCGCTGGCCGCCGAACACAAGCCCAAGCTGCTGATCGCGGGCGGCTCGGCCATCCCGCGCCAGATCGATTTCGCCAAGATGCGCGAAATCGCCGACAGCGTCGGCGCATGGCTGCTGGTGGACATGGCGCATTTCGCCGGTCTGGTGGCGGCGGGCGAACATCCCTCGCCCTTCCCGCATGCGCATGTGGCCACCACCACCACCCACAAGACCCTGCGCGGCCCGCGCGGCGGCATGATCCTGACCAATGACGAGGATCTGGCGAAGAAATTCAACTCCGCCATTTTCCCCGGCATTCAGGGCGGCCCGCTGATGCATGTCATCGCCGCCAAGGCCGTGGCCTTCGGCGAGGCGCTGGATCCGTCGTTCAAGACCTATGCCAAGCAGGTCATCGCCAATGCGCAGGCGCTCAGCGACCAGCTGATCAAGGGCGGGCTCGACACCGTGACCCATGGCACCGACACCCATGTGGTGCTGGTTGACCTGCGCCCCAAGGGCGTGAAGGGCAATGCCACCGAAAAGGCGCTGGGGCGCGCGCATATCACCTGCAACAAGAACGGCGTGCCGTTCGACCCCGAAAAGCCCACCGTGACCAGCGGCATCCGGCTCGGCTCCCCCGCCGGGACCACGCGCGGCTTCGCCGAGGCCGAATTCCGCCAGATCGCCGACTGGATCATCGAGGTGGTGGACGGGCTTGCCGCCAATGGCGAGGAAGGCAATGCCGAGGTGGAGGCCAAGGTGCGCGGCGAGGTGACCGAGTTCCTCAAGCGCTTCCCGATCTATCCCTCGCTCTGATCGCGGGACAGCAGCACTGACCAAGGGCCGGCCCCGCGCCGGCCCTTTTGCTTGCGCGGGGCAGGGCCGCCCCTTGCGCTTCTTCTGACCGAAAATATCCCGGGGTCGGGGGCAGAGCCCCCGCCTTTTCCCCCCTCCACGCCGCAGTCTGCCGGGGGGACGCGCGCCTCCTGATACATGCACTGCGCATGTTTTTTGCCAAAGCCCCTTGGCGGAGGGCATAAAACGGGCTCTATCTTTGGGCATCCCCCGTGCCGCGCCCCCGCGTGGCCAGAGCAAAGAGCCTTCATGCCCGCCGCCGCCTCTCCGCTGTCCGTCCTGCGCATCGCCGCCTTCCGCAACCGCTGGCTGGCCTCCATGGTCTCCAATCTCGGCACGCTGGTGCAGTCGGTGGGTGCGGGCTGGATGATGACCCAGATCAGCGACAGCGATGCCATGGTGGGGCTGGTGCAGGCCGGGGTGACGGTGCCCACCATGCTGTTCGCGGTGTTTGCGGGCACGCTTGCCGACAATTTCGACCGCAGGCGGGTGATGATCGGCGCGCAGCTTTTCATGATGGCGGCGGCGACGCTGCTGACCGTGCTGACGCTGCTGGGGCTGATGACGCCATGGCTGCTGATCCTGCTGACCTTTCTCATCGGCACCGGATCGACCTTCTTCAACCCGTCATGGCAGGCCTCCATCGGCGACATCGTGCCGCGCAGCGATCTGCCCTCGGCGGTGGTGCTCAACTCCATGGCCTTCAACGCCATGCGCTCCATCGGGCCTGCGGCGGGCGGGATCATCGTGGCGGCGGCGGGGGCGGCGGCGGCCTTCGCGCTGAACGCGGTCAGCTACGTGGTGATGATCCTGACGCTCTGGGTCTGGAAGGCGCCGCCCCCCGTGTCGACCCTGCCGCCGGAACCGCTGCGGCTGGCGGTGGGATCGGGGCTGCGCTACGTCGCCATGTCGCCCAACCTGATGAACGTCATGGGCCGCGCCTTCGTCTTCGGGCTGGGATCGGTGGCGGTGCTGTCGCTGCTGCCCATCGTGGCGCATGACCGGCTGGGCGGCGATGCCACCACCTATGGCATCCTGCTGGGCGTGTTCGGGCTGGGCGCCATCCTTGGCGCGCTGAACAACGCGCGGCTGCGCGAGCGGTTCGACAATGAACATGTGGTGCGGGTGGCGGCGCTGGCGGCGCTTCTGGGCACGGCGGGGCTGGCGGTGGCGCCGACGATCTGGGCCTGCCTGCCCGCGCTGCTGGTCAGCGGCATGGCTTGGGTGGTGGCGCTGTCGCTGTTCAACGTGACGGTGCAGCTGTCGACGCCGCGCTGGGTGGTGGGGCGCGCCATCGCGCTCTATCAGTCCGCCTCGTTCGGCGGCATGGCGGCGGGCAGCTGGCTCTGGGGGGCGGTGTCGGATCTGCAGGGGCTGACCGTGGCCTTTCTGGCGGCGGCGGTGGTGCTGGCGGCGGCGGCGGCCATCGGTCTGGTCCGGCCCCTGACCGAATATGGCGATCTCGACATGTCGCCGCTCGATCTCTTCCGCGAACCGACGCTGCATCTCGATCTGAAGGCGCGCAGCGGCCCCATCGTCGCCATCACGCGGTTCGAGATCGACCCGGCGGACGTGCCCGAGTTTCTGGCGGTGATGGCGGAACGGCGGCGGGTGCGCATCCGCGACGGCGCGCAGAACTGGGTGCTGATGCGCGATCTGGAAGAACCGCGCATCTGGGAGGAAACCTATCACGTGCCGACTTGGGTGGAATATATCCGCCACAACACCCGCCGGACTAAGGCCGATCAGGGCACCTATGCCCGGCTGCTGGCGCTGCACCGGGGCGAGGCCCGCCCGCATACCCGGCGGATGATCGAACGCCAGTCGATCCCGCGCCGCCGCAACGGCGTCTATGATTTCGAGAACTGAGGCAGCAGAAGGCCCGCCGGACCAGTGTCCGGCGGGCCCTTGGCCGTTCTGTCAGAACCGGATCAGCCGGGGTTCTTGGCGAAGCGCAGATAGGGCAGCTTGATGTCCAGATCCCCGTATTTCTCGCGCGCCTCGTCATCCTTCAGCGACAGCGCCACGATCACGTCCTGACCGACTTCCCAGTTGGCGGGGGTGGCCAGCGGCTGCTGGTAGGTGCGCTGCAGCCCGTCCAGCGCGCGCAGCACCTCGGCGAAGTTGCGGCCCACCGACATGGGATAGGTCATCATCAGCTGCACCTTCTTGTCGGGCGAGACGATGAAGACCGACCGCACGGTGGCGGAATGGGCGGGCGTGCGGCCATCGGGCAGGTAGGCATCGGCGGGCAGCATGTCCAGCGCCTTGGACAGGGTCAGGTCGCCATCCGCGACGATGGGAAAGCCTGCGGGCGCGCCGGCGGTCTTTTCGATGTCGCCCTTCCACGCCTTGTGCTCCTCGACCCCGTCGACCGAGATGCCCAGCACCTTGGTGCCGCGCTTGGCCCATTCCGCCGAAAGCTGCGCCACGGCGCCGAATTCGGTGGTGCAGACGGGGGTGAAATCCTTGGGATGGGAAAACAGGACCGCCCAAGAGTCGCCGATCCAGTCATGCAGGTCAAAGTCGCCCTGATCGGTGACGACATGCAGGTTCGGCAGGGTGTCGTTGATGCGCAGAGCCATGGAGATATCCTTTCCTGGGTCGATGTCGCGGCATGTGGCACCCCTTTCAGATACGGTCTGATCCTGCGAAGTAAAGCCCCGGCTTGCAGCGCACCGGTGCCGGTGACAGAGTGCCGCGCAGGCCGAGCCCTCGCCTGCGCATGTGCAGACCACCACGGACAAGGAGATCGCGAGATGATCGAGAAGCGTCAGTTCTACATCAACGGGGCTTGGGTGGATCCCGCGACGGCCCGCGATCACGAGGTCATCAACCCCGCCACCGAAGAGCCCTGCGCCATCATCTCGCTGGGGGATCAGGCCGATACCGATGCGGCGGTGGCCGCCGCCAAGGCGGCGCTGCCGGGCTGGATGGCCCTGCCGGTGGCCGAGCGGATCGGCTATGTCGAAAAGCTGCTGGAGGTCTATCAGGCCCGCGCCGAAGAGATGGCGCAGGCGATGACGCTGGAGATGGGCGCACCCATCTCGCTGTCGCGCTCCGATCAGGTGGGGGCGGGCAGCTTCCATCTGAAGAATTTCATCCGCGCCGCCAAGGAATTCGAGTTCGAGCACCCGCTGCGCGAAGGCGCCACCAAGGACCGCATCCTCCACGAGGCCATCGGGGTCTGCGCGCTGATCACGCCGTGGAACTGGCCGATGAACCAGATCACGCTGAAAGTCGGCGCCGCCGCCGTGGCGGGCTGCACCATGGTGCTGAAACCCTCGGAGGAAAGCCCGCTCGACGCGCTGCTTTTTGCCGAGATGATGGATGCGGCAGGCTTCCCCAAGGGCGTGTTCAACCTTGTGAACGGCGATGGCGCGGGCGTGGGCACGCAGCTGTCGGGGCATCCGGACGTGGACATGGTGAGCTTCACCGGCTCCACCCGCGCGGGGCGGCTGATTTCCAAGACCGCCGCCGAGACGCTGAAGCGCGTGCATCTGGAACTGGGCGGCAAGGGCGCCAATCTGGTCTTTGCCGATGCCGACGAGGCGGCGGTGAAGCGCGGCGTGCTGCACATGATGGAAAATTCGGGCCAGAGCTGCAACGCGCCGTCGCGCATGCTGGTCGAGGCACCGGTCTATGACCGCGTGGTGGAGGAAGCGGCCCGCGTCGCCTCCGAGGTCAAGGTGGGCGATCCGCAGCAGGAGGGCGATCACATCGGCCCGGTGGTCAATGCGGTGCAGTGGGGCAAGATTCAGGATCTGATCCAGAAGGGCATCGACGAGGGCGCGCGGCTGGTCGCGGGCGGCGTCGGGCGTCCCGAGGGGCTCAACAAGGGCTTCTACGTCCGGCCCACCGTCTTTGCCGATGTCACCCCGGACATGACCATCGCGCGCGAGGAGATCTTTGGCCCGGTGCTGTCGATCCTCCGCTTCGAGACCGAGGAAGAGGCGGTGCGCGTCGCCAATGACACGCCCTATGGCCTCACGAACTATGTGCAGAGCCAGGATGGCGCGCGCGTCAACCGGCTGTCGCGGCAGCTGCGCTCGGGCATGGTGCAGAACAACGGCGCCTCGCGCGGGGCGGGTGCGCCCTTTGGCGGCGTGAAACAGTCCGGCAACGGGCGCGAGGGCGGCACCTTCGGGATCGCCGATTTCCTCGAGATCAAGTCGGTAAGCGGCTGGGCCGCCGAGTAAGGCCCGTTCCGCCGCGCTGAACCGGAAACGGCGTCCCTTGCGGGCGCCGCTTTCCTGTCTGCCGCAGGGCTGCGCCGGGGGCGTCAGAACGGGTGGGTGCGCCCGTCCCATGTCTGGAAGCAGCCGGTGCTGTCGAGGCTCAGCGCGTCGAGCCGCGCCGCCAGCCCTTCGGCGGACTGTTCGGGGGTCAGATCCGCCGTCTCGCCGCCCATGCCGGTGCGCACCCAGCCGGGATGATAGGTGCCCACGGCGATGCCGCGCGGTTTCAGCGCCATGGCAAGGTTGCTGCCCAGATTGAGCGCCGCCGCCTTGGAGGCGCGGTAGATCAGCGCGTTGCCCTTGGCGAGCGCATTCGATCCCATCTGCGAGCTGATGATCATGATCTTGGCGGCGGGGGCCCGGTCCAGCAGCGGCAGCATGGCCTGCACGGTGAGGAACACGCCCGTCACGTTGACCGCGAAGGTCTGCGCCCACTGCTCCGGCGCATAGCCGCTGTCCAGATCCTCGGCCTTGTCGAGATAGACCCCGGCATTGCAGATCAGCGCATCCAGCGCGATGTCGCCAAGCTGCGCCGCCAGTGCTGCGGGGGCTGCGGGATCGGTCACGTCCAGCGGCAGCAGGCCCGGCGTGGCGCGGGCGGTGCCCAGAACCTTTTCGCCCCGGGCGGTGAAGGTTGCGGCGAGCGCCGCGCCCACGCCGCGATTGGCGCCGGTGATGAGCAGGGTCATGGCAGGATCCTAATTGGCTTTGCGGGTGGGCAGGAAGGGCAGCGGCGCCACCGGCACGCCCTCCTCGATCAGGGCGCGGGCTTCTTCGCCGCGGGTTTCGCCCCAGATCGGGCGATGCGGCGTGTCGCCGCTATGCATGGCGCGGGCTTCCTGCGCAAAATCGCGGCCCACATATTCGGAGGTGCGTTCCACATGCTCGCGCAGCGCCCGCAGCGCCTGTTCGGCGGGGGAGGCGGGTTCGGAAAGCCGCGGCTTCTGCGGCGCGGGCGCAGGCGCCGGGGCTGCCGCACCGTGATTGACGCGCGGCGCCATCAGTTCCTTGGCCACGTCCGTGGATCCGCAGACGGCGCAGGCCACCATGCCTGCGGCCTGCAGCTTGTCGAAAGCGGTGGCGGACTGGAACCAGCTGTCAAAGCGGTGGTCCGCCGCGCAGCGAAGCGAATACTGGATCATGAGGAAAACCCTGATGGACCCCCTTGATCTGGGGAGTGCGGCCCGAAGGTCAAGATGGGCGTGCTGCCAAGCTCGTCCGGATCGAACTGCAGCAGCAGGCGGGCGAGGTCCGGTTCGTGCACCAGCGCCGCCGCGCGGCGGCGGCTGAGCCAGCGGCGCTTGCGCTGGCCGCGTTCGGGAAAGCGCTTGTCGAGCCCGGTCACCTCCAGCGGAAAGACCATGGCCATATGCGGATGCGGGCTGTGGCGCTTGCGATAGATGTAGCTGCCCGCGCAGCCGCCCTGCAGGCGGCCCCGCACGCCCGCCTCCTCCCATGCCTCGCGCGCGGCGCTCTCGGCCATGGACCGGCCCGGCATCGGCCAGCCCTTGGGCAGGGTCCAGCGCCGCCCGCTGCGGCTGGTGATCAGCAGCAGCTGCAGCTTGCTGCCCCGGATGCGGTAGCACAGGGCGGCACATTGCAGCAGCGGGCTGGCTGCCTGAGGGGCATGGGACCGGAGGGCAAAGGTGAAGGTCATGGGATGTGCCTGTTTTGCCTGTCAGTCTGCCGGGGCGGCGTGCCCGCGTCCAGATGGCCCAGCAGGGTTTTTAGCAGGTCCTGAACATCTGCCTCCGGTCTGAGCAGCTGCTGCGCCGCGTCTCCGCGCTGCTGCTGCAGGGCAGGGGGCGCCAGATCGGCCAGCGCGCGGGCCAGCGTGGCGGCATCGGTAATGCGAAGCGCCGCCCCGGCGTGATCCAGCGCCGCAAAGGGGGCGGCAAAATTTGCCACATCCGGGCCGTGGATCAGCGCCGCGCCGAAGGCTGCCGGTTCATAGGGCGTATGCCCGCCGCGGTCGGTGAGCGTGCCGCCGATGAACACCCGCCCCGCCAGCCGGTAGAACAGCGCCATCTCGCCCAGCGTGTCGGCCAGATAGACCTCCGCCTCCGGCGGCTCGCCTTCGGAGCGCCGCGCGCAGGTCAGGCCGCGCGCCGCGATCAGCCGCGCCACCTCGGCGGCCCGGCGCGGATGGCGTGGCGCAAGGATCAGCCGCAGCCCCGGATCCTGCGCGCGGGCGGCAAGATGGGCGTCAAGCACGATCTCCTCCTCGCCCTCATGGGTGGAGGCGGCGAGCCATGTGGCGCTGCGGTCAAAGGTACGCTCCAGCACAGGGTCGCGCAGATCGGGCGGGGCATAAAGCGCCTTCAGATCCACCACCGGCCCTGCGGCCTGCGCGGGCAGGCCCGCCGCCAGAAACCGCGCGCGCGAGCCTTCGTCCTGCGCCGAAAGAAAGGCCACGCGCCCCAGCAGACGCGCCTGCAGCCCGCCGAAGATCCGCCAGCCGCGCGCGGTGCCATGGGTCAGCCGCCCGCCCAGCACCAGCACCGGCCCGGGACAGGCGAGCAGGCGCTGCGGCCAGAGCTCGGATTCCATGGCGATATGCGCGACCACCTGCCAGCGCCGGTGCATCCGCCGCGCCACCCATCCCAGATCCAGCGGCGAGAGGCGCGCGCAGAGCCCCCAGCTTTGCGCCAAGGCCACGCCGGAGGCGGAGTTGCAGGTGACCAGCAGCGGCAGGCCGGGGCGGGCGGCGCGCAGCGCCTCGATCACCGGGCGGACCGAGGCCAGTTCGCCATTCGAGGCCGCGTGCAGCCACAGATGCGGTCCCGGCGCCACCGGACCCAGCGCCAGCCGGTCGCGCAGCGCGGACCAGTCGCGCGCCAGCGCCGCCCGGGCCAGCACCCAGACGGCAAAGACCGAGACCAGCAGCCGGTAAAGCGCCATCCATCCCTCCGTGGCGCGCGTGCCGCGCCTGCGCCCGGCTTAGGGCAGGCGGGGCCAGAGGTGCAAGCCCTAGGCTCAGAGCATCCGCGCCCGCGCCCGCAGCTCGAACTTCTGGATCTTGCCGGTAGAGGTCTTGGGCAGATCCTCGAACACCACAAATTTCGGGGTCTTGAACCCGGCCAGCCGCTGCCGCGCATAGGCGATCAGATCCGCAGCGCTGGCATCGTGCCCCGGTTTCAGCTCGACAAAGGCGCAGGGCACCTCGCCCCAGCGGTCATCCGGCTTGGCGACCACGGCACAAAGCAGCACCGCGTCATGGCCCATCAGCGTGTTCTCCACCTCCACCGAGGAGATGTTTTCGCCGCCCGAAATGATGATGTCCTTGGCGCGGTCGGCGATCTGGGCATAGCCGTCGGCATGGCGCACCGCGATGTCGCCGGAATGGAACCAGCCCCCGGCAAAGGCCTCGCGCGTGGCCTCCGGCGCCTTGTAATAGCCCTTCATCACGCCGTTGCCGCGATGCAGGATCTCGCCCCGCGTGGTGGCATCGGCGGGCACCGGGGTCAGATCCGGCGCCATGACGGCCACATCCTCCATGAAGGGCATGCCCACGCCCTGCCGCGCCTTGAGCGCCGCGCGCTCCGGCGCCGGCCCGCTGTCCCAGTCGCTGCGCCAGATACATTCCACATCCGGCCCGTAGGTTTCGGTCAGCCCGTAAACCTGCGTGACGCTGAAGCCCATGGTCTCGATCTTGGCCAGCGTGGCGGGGGCGGGGGGCGCCCCGGCGGTGAACACCTCGACCACATGGCCGAAGGCGCGGCGTTCCTCGGCGGGGGCGTTGACCAGCATGTTGAGCACGATGGGCGCGCCGCCAAAATGCGTGACACCTTCGTCGGCAATGGCGGCATAGATGGCGCGCGCGGTGATGTCACGGCAGCAGACCAGCGTCCCGCCAATGGCGGGCATCATCCATGTGTGGCACCAGCCGTTGCAGTGAAACAGCGGCACGATGGTCAGATAGACCGGATGCAGCACCATGCGCCACGACAGCACCTGCCCCATGGCGTTCAGATAGGCGCCGCGATGGTGATAGACCACGCCCTTGGGCCGCCCCGTGGTGCCGGAGGTGTAGTTGAGCGCAAGGCTTTCCCATTCATCCTGCGGCAGGATCCAGTCAAAGGCCGGATCGCCACTGGCCAGAAACTCCTCATAGTCCATGTAATCGCCATAGGCGGCGATGCCCGCCACCGGATCGGCAACCTCGATCACCCGGGGCGGCGGCCCTGTCATGATTTCCAGCGCTTCGGCGAGACGGGGCAGTATCTGCGGATCACAGAGCACCAGCTTGGCCCCGCCATGGTCAAGGATATGGGCCAGCGTGTCCGCATCCAGCCGGATGTTGATGGTGTTGAGCACGGCGCCACAGGCGGGCACGCCAAAATGCGCCTCCGCCTGCGCGGGAATGTTGGGCAGCAGCGTCGCCACCACATCGCCCGGCGCGATCCCTGCCCGCGCCAGCGCCGAGGCCAGACGGCTGACCCGCGCGTGATGCTCGGCATAGCTCCTGCGGTGGCTGCCATAGACCACGGCGGCATGGTCGGGAAACACCCGCGCCGCGCGGGCCAGAAAGGACAGCGGCGTCAGCGGCACATGGTTCGCCGCGCATTTCTCCAGCCCGGTCTCGTCGGCAAGCCAGCCCATGGTGGTGGTCTCCTCCCTGCTCCGCAGACACTATGCGCGGGCAGGGCGCTTTGGGAAAGAGCCGTGAACGATCCGTTTGCGCGTGGCGCGGGCCGGGATAGTCTGCGGGGCATGATCATCTCTCGCGGCCGCGGCTACATCTTCGTGCATATCCCCAAGACCGGCGGCACGGCGCTGGCGCTCGCGCTGGAGGCGCGAGCGCGGCCCGATGACATCCTGATCGGCGACACGCCGAAGGCGCAGCGCCGCCGTGCCCGGCTGAAGGTGCTGCAGCCGGCGGGGCGGCTCTGGAAACATTCCGGCCTCGCCGAGATCGATGGGGTGGTGACGGCGGCCGATCTGGACGGGCTCCTGTGTTTTGCGCTGGTGCGCAACCCGTGGGACCGGGTGGTGAGCTACTACCACTGGCTGCGCGTCCAGCACTTCGCCCATCCCGCCGTGACGCTGGCCCGCCAGCTGAGCTTTGCCGGCTTCGTCAGCCATCCAGATACCGCTGCCCGCCTGCGGGCCTGGCCCTATGGCCGCTACCTGCGCGACGCTTCGGGACAGGACCGCGCGGGGCTGTGGATCCGGCTAGAACATCTGGAGGAGGACATGGCGCCGCTGGCCCGCCATCTGGGCTTTCTCCCGCGCATGACGCACGAAAACCGCTCGGACCGCCGCGCCGATTACCGTGGCTACTACACACCCGAGAGCGCTGCCCGCATCGCCGAGATCTGCGCCGAAGACATCGCCCGCTTCGGCTACAGCTTCGGCTGACCCCGCCGCGCCACTCCCCAGCCCGCGCGCCTGCGGCTGCGGCAGGATGCCTCCGGCGGGGATATTTTTAGCCAATGGAAACGACGGGTTGGACTGAAACAGCCCGCCTCGGCGAGAGGCGGGCTGAGAGAAGCCACTGGCTTCCATCGGCACGGTCATCGGCGTCCCCGCCTGTACCGTGCCCAGAGCATCTGCGAGTCAGGTTAACAAAATGTGCAGAACTGGGCGCGGCGCGCCGTTTTCTTCAACCGCGCGCCAGCTGCGGGACTGCGATGGCAGAGGGGATCCTGAGCAACAATGGCTTCAGTCAGCCATGGGATCGTCAGCCGACCCGCGGCGCAGTTCAGGGAATTGATGCCGATCTGGTTTCCATTGGCTAAAAATATCCCCGCCGGAGGCATTTATGGGCGGGGCGTTTCAGCCGGGCGCGCCGGGTCGAGCAGGGCGTCGCGAAGCTGGCAGTCCTTGACCACATCCAGACCGCAGGGCACCGGCTCCAGATCTTTTGACAGGCACAGGCGCGCTTCCTGAATGCGTCCTGCGCGGCAGGTGATGGTCAGCATGTCGGGTGCAAGGCCGGGATTGGCCTGCAGGAAGGCCTCCTCCACCAGCGTTGCGGGCAGGGTGACGGGAGCGGCGAGCCGGTCAAGCGCTGCGGGTTTGGCAAGGCTTTCGAAGGCGCGGCGCGAAAGCGCGAAATACTCGGTCGCGGGCAGCCCGGTGCAGCTGCCATGTTTGCGCCACTGGTGCCATGCCAGCCCGGAGGTGCCCATGATGTCGGCCATGGCGGCGGTCTGCCGCCGGTCGGGCGCGGGATGCGGGCTTGGGCAATAGGAGGGCCAGCCGCGCCGGTTCTGCGGCCAGAGCCCGTGCAGCACCCAGCCAAGCGCGCGGTCACATTGCGGCGAGCCTTCGGCCCGGCCTTCCAGCGCGCACCATGTCGGCGACCAGGACAGCGCCAGCACGTAATAGTCGAAGCGGCCGGGCCGCTCTCCCTCGGCGCGGGCAGGCAGGGCTGTCAGCAGCAGCAGAAGGCACCAGCGCATTTTCTCTTTCCTCTTTTGTCCTGCGCAATTATATAAGCCTGAAGTTCCCCGACAACGGAAACCCGTCCCGGAAACATTCCGGGACCTCCCGAGGCCCAGGCCTTGGGGGCGGGGAGAAGATTTGCAAGGAGCATATCCATGGCCAAACTGCTGCACTCGAGGGCGACCGCCGTCTGGCTCGTCGACAACACCACGCTGACCTTCAAGCAGATCGCGGATCTGACCGGCATGCACGAGCTGGAGATTCAGGGGATCGCTGACGGGGACGTGGCCGGGGGCGTGAAGGGGTTTGATCCGGTGGCCAACAACCAGATCGAGGCCTCCGAGATCGAGAAGGCGGAAAAGAACCCGCTGCACAAGATCAAGCTGAAATACAATCCCGCCGCCGTCGACGAGGACAAGCGGCGCGGTCCGCGCTACACCCCGCTGTCCAAGCGTCAGGACCGGCCCAACGCCATCCTGTGGCTGGTGAAATTCCATCCCGAACTGGCGGACAGCCAGATCGCCAAGCTGGTCGGCACCACCAAGCCCACCATCCAGACCATCCGCGAGCGCACCCACTGGAACATCCAGAACATGCAGCCCATTGATCCGGTGGCGCTGGGCCTGTGCCGCCAGTCGGAGCTGGATGCTGCCGTCGCCAAGGCCGCCAAGTCGCGTGACGAGGTGATGACCGATGACGAGCGGCGCAAGCTGGTCTCGACCTCGCAGAGCCTTGGCATGGAGACCGAACCGCGCCTGCCCACGGCCATCGAGGGGCTGGAGACGTTCTCGCTGTCCGATCCGCGCGGCGAAGACGAGGAAGACACCCGTGGCCCGTCGGATTTCGCGGATGCGGACAGCTTCTTCAACCTGCCCGCCGGGTCGGATGACGACGAGGACGAAGACGAAGACGACACTCCGCGGCGCTGAGCCGTGCGCCCGGCCCGGTCCAAGGGCCGGGCCGCCCCTGTCATGGGGCGATTGCGCTGCCGTCCGTTCGGGGCGGTGGCGCGGCCCTTGGGAACCCCGGGTCTGGACCTTCCCCTTTCTCAAGAGACTGCAACTGGCACGGGGCGCGGCGGATTCGCGCTGGCGCTCCGCTGACACCGGATCAGCGGTGCGCGGGGGCGGTTACGGGACCGGAGGCTGGTCCCCGTCCTGCGCCACTGCGAAGGCGCGGGGGAAGCTGGCGGCGAAGGTCGCGCCATGGCCCAGCCCCTCGAACACCTCCAGTTCCAGAACCAGATCGGCGCGCCGCGCCAGTCTTTCGGCCAGCTCCATGGTCTGCGGGGCCGGGCGCGGTGTGGCGGGCGCCTCGGTTCCGCGCCGGTATTCGCGGTCTCCGAGCTGGATCAGCAGCCGCGCCGGAGCGCCGGTGCGGGCGCGGGCGCGGGCTTCGGCTCCGGCCAGCGCGCCGCCGCCAAAATGGGTGGAGGGGCTGACCGCGACATAGGCCCGGAATGCCTCGGGTGTGGCGAAGAGCGTCCCCAGCACGAAAAGCCCGCCATAGGAATGGCCCCAGAGCGTCCGCGCGGCGGGATCAAGCGGCATCCCCTGCGCCACCGCCCCGGCAATCGGCCCAAGCAGCCGTGCGCGAAAGGCGGCATCGCCCCCGGTGGGGCGCCTTTGCGCCGGATCGCCTTCGGGCCACTGGGCGACGGGGGGCGTGTAATCGCGGGACCGGGCGCGCGCGTCCACCGCCGTGTCCACCGGATAGCCGATCCCCACCACCGCAAGCCCGGGATGCGCCGCAAGATCCGCCGCGTTCAGTCGGCTGAAGGCGGCATTGCCGTCGAGCATCCAGAGCGACGGCCAGCCTGCGGCGGGGGGCTGGCCCAGCGGGCAGGCGGTGAAGATCCGGTAGCCCAGCCCGTCGATCCGCAGATCGGTCTGCGCCAGCCGGTGCGTGGCGGGCGGGGTTTCAAACAGCGGATAATCCACCACCTGCGGCACCGGCTGCGCGGCCAGACGGGCCGGGGGCAGGGCGAGGGCGGCGAAGGCGGCGAGGGCGGCAAGAAAGCTGCGGCGGCAAAGAGGCATGGGGCTCGCTCCGGCAAGGGTGGGGGCTGGCTCATGCTGCTGGCAGACATCGTCCTAGCGCAGGTCGCAGGACGGTGAAAAGGCTCAGACCGCAGGCCGGGGCCCGCGCGGGGTTTCGCGCCGGGCGGCGCGCGCCCAGTCCAGCTGCGCCCGGGTGGCCACGGCGCCGGGGCGGATGGCGCGCAGCCGCGCCAGCGCGGTGTCCGGCACCTCGCCCGTCTCGATCATCAGGCGCAGCGCCACCATGCCGGACCGCCCATGCCCACCCCGGCCATGCACCAGCACCCGCCCGCCGCCGATCAGGGCGCGGCGCATCCGCGCACTGGCCTCTGGCCAGCTGCGGGTGAAGGCGGGGTCGGGGGTGTCGCCCGCGCGCACCGGCAGGTGCAGCCAGCGGCTGCCCCGGTCCTGAATGTCCTGCCCCAGCGTCATGGCGCCCGCCGCGAACAGTTCCTCGGGCAGGGCCAGCGTCAGCAGAAAGGCGGGCGCCCAGCTTGCGATATGGTCGAGATCGCCATGGTAGTCGCCGCCATCGCCGGGCAGCGGCGCCAGCGCGAGGATGCCGCCCCCCACCGCCACCGCATGGATCACCGACGCACCGCCGCCAGAGCCCGGGCCAAGCCGGGGCTCGGCCAGCCTGCGCACGCGCGGCCCGTTGCCGTGTTCCATCACTTTCTCCCTTCCTCCGGGCGGGATGATACACGACCGCCGCCCCCGTCCCAGCCGATTCGGCGGGCCAAATTCCGCAGGCCGCGCAGAAACTTGGCGCCGCGCTGAAACTTCGTGGCGCGGCGCTGCGTGTGTTCGTGTGTCGGGCGGCTGGCCAAGCAGGCGGCTGCCCTTACTGACCTGAAGCACCCTGATGACGAGGATCCCCATGACCTTTCGCATGACACACGCCGCAGCCCTGATTGCCCTTGCCGGCGCCACCCCCGCGCTGGCGCAGGATCAGGCCGCCGCCATGGGCTTTGCCCTTGCCGAAGATGGCATGACCCTTGTGGTGATGCCCGATGCCGCCGATCCCGCCACCGTGGAGACCCACGAGCTTGACACCATGCTGCACGCCATCGCATGGCGTCCCGTCACCGGCGAGCTGCTGGGTCTGGGCGCGGGCACCATCTATGGCATCGACCCCGCCACCGGCGCGCTGACCGATCTTGAGGCGAGCTTCATGGAAGACGCCACCATCGCCGACGGCGCCAAGGTCGCGTTCGATTTCAACAATGCCATCGACGCCGTGCGCGCCGTGTCCAGCGCGGGCGACAACCTTGTGTATTTCCCCGCAGGCTTTGGCGATGGCGACGAGCGCGCCGGATCGGTGCGCCGCTTCACCGATGCCTATTACGCCGAGGGTGACGCGCATGCCGGCACCGAGCCGATGATCTTTGCCAATGCCTATACCAACGCCATTTCCGGCGCCAAGGCAGGCAGCACCGCGCAGTTTGCGCTGGATGCCGAAACCGACGCGCTGGTGAGCCTTGCCAACAATGACGGCACGCTGATGACCATCGGCAAGGTCACCGTGGACGGGGCCGAGGTCGACCTGTCGGCATGGGGTGGCATGGACATCCTGTCGCCGGAAGAGGGCACCGACATGGCTTGGGCCATCCTGCAGATGGAAGGCGCTGACACCGCAGGGCTTTACGAGATCGACCTTGCCACCGGTGCTGCCACGATGCAGGCCGATCTGGGCATGGGCGGCTTCACCGGCTTTGCCGTCGCGCCCGCGATGTAATCCCGTCACCACGGCTCTGCGCGCCTGATCCCTTGGCGCGCAGGTTCACCGGGCGCCTGCGTCTCGCGTTTTCCTCCCGTCGATGCGGTGGACGGCGGGCGCCCGGTCCCTTACCTTCCGCGCAACTCCGCAGGAAGGTTGCCCATGACCGACGACAGCCCGAAATATCAGGTGCTCGCCCGCAAATACCGCCCCGAGACCTTCGCCGATCTGGTGGGGCAGGAGGCGATGGTGCGCACGCTGAAGAACGCCTTCAAGGCCAACCGCATCGCGCAGGCCTTCATCATGACCGGCATCCGTGGCACCGGCAAGACGACCACGGCGCGGATCATCGCCAAGGGCATGAACTGCATCGGCCCCGATGGCACGGGCGGGCCCACCACCGATCCCTGCGGCGTCTGCGAGCATTGCCGCGCGATCATGGAGGGCCGCCATGTCGACGTGATGGAGATGGACGCGGCTTCCAACACCTCCGTCAACGACATCCGCGAGATCATCGACAGCGTGCATTACCGCGCGGCTTCGGCGCGCTACAAGATTTACATCATCGACGAGGTGCACATGCTGTCGACCAGCGCGTTCAACGCGCTGTTGAAGACGCTGGAAGAGCCGCCCGCGCATGTAAAATTCATCTTTGCAACCACCGAGATCCGCAAGGTGCCGGTCACGGTGCTGTCGCGCTGCCAGCGCTTCGACCTGCGCCGGATCGAGCCCGAGGTGATGATCGACCTGCTGCGCCGCATCGCCGGGCGCGAGGGGGCGCAGATCAGCGATGACGCGCTGGCGCTCATCACCCGCGCCGCCGAAGGCTCGGCCCGCGATGCCACCTCGCTGCTGGATCAGGCGATCAGCCATGGCGCCGGAGAGACCACCGCCGACGAGGTGCGCGCGATGCTGGGGCTGGCCGACCGGGGCCGGGTCATGGATCTGTTCGAAAAGATCATGCGCGGCGATGCGCCCGGCGCGCTGACCGAACTGTCGCAGCAATATGCCGATGGCGCCGATCCCATGGCGGTGCTGCGCGATCTGGCCGAGATCACCCACTGGATTTCCGTGGTCAAGATCACGCCCGAGGCGGCGGAGGATCCGACCATCGGGCCGGATGAACGCAGCCGCGGGCTGGCGCTGGCCGAAGGGCTGGGGATGCGGGCGCTGACGCGCATGTGGCAGATGCTGCTCAAGGCGCTGGACGAGGTGGGGCAGGCCCCCAACGCGATGATGGCCGCCGAAATGGCGGTGATCCGGCTGACCCATGTGGCCGAACTGCCCTCGCCCGAGGATCTGCTGCGGCGGCTGCAGGAGTCGCCCCCGCCTTCGGGTCCGGGCGGCGGCGGAGGGGGCGGCGGCGCTCAGGCGCAGGGTGGCGCTGCGCAGGCCATGGGCCGCGCGCCGCAGCCCAGCCATGCAGCACCTGCGGGGCCTTCGGCCTTGGCTGGGTCGGCGGTGCTGGCCGTGGCCGCCGATCAGGCGCTGGCGCGCTATCCCAGCTTTGACCACGTGCTGGAGCTGATCCGCGCCAACCGTGACGTGAAGCTGCTGGTGGAGGTGGAAAGCGGCCTGCGGCTGGCCGCCTATCAGCCGGGCCGCATCGAATTCACCCCCGCCGACGGGGCGGCGCCCGATCTGGCGCAGCGGCTTGGCAGCGCGCTGCAGCGCTTTACCGGCACGCGCTGGGGGGTGTCGGTGGTCAACGGCTGCACCACGCCCACGGTGGTGGAAAAGCGCGACGCGGCGGATCTGGCGCTGAAGGCCGAGGCGGAGAAGCATCCGCTGGTGCTGGCGGCGCTGGCGGTGTTTCCCAAGGCGCGGATCGTGCGCATCCACACCCCCGAGGCCGAGGCGCAGCAGGCCGCCGAGGACGCGCTGCCCGAGGTCGAGGATGAGTGGGATCCTTTCGAGGAATAAGCGCAGGGAACGCAGGGCGGGGTCTGCGGGTTGAGCATCAACCCTGATGCCCCTCATTCAAAGGATGCCGCCATGAAGCTGCCCAGCCGTCCCGCGCTGCCCGACCTTACCCGCCTGCGGGACCGTGCCCTGCCTGCCTCGCGCACGGAACGGCTGGGGCCGCTGCTGTTCGCAGGCGGGCTGCTGGCGGTGGGGGTCTTTCTGCTGAAGGCCAAGCCGCGCTTTGCCCATGTGCCGCGCGCCAAGCAGTTCGGCGATCTGCCGCGCCGGTCGCGGCTGCGCCGCGCGGCCCAGACCACCCGCGACCAGATCGAACCCTTTGCCCCCACCAACATCACCGACCAGATCGGGCGCTCGCTGATTCTGGGCGGCGTGGCGCTGCTGGCGACGCGGCTTCTGGACGAGATGGCGGGCCGCGATACCGACTGATCGGCGCCCCCGCCCTTGCCGCAGCGCGCCCGCCCCCGTATCTAGGGGGCAAGCCCCGGTCGGGGCACCAGACAGGCAGGCCCGGCTGGGGCCGCAGACAGGAGAGATGACATGCTGAAGGGTTTGGGCGGTCTTGGCGACATGGCCAAGATGATGAAGGCCGCGCAGGACATGCAGGGCAAGATGGCGCAGCTTCAGGAAGATCTGAAGGCGATGACCGTCACCGGTGAATCCGGCGCCGGGCTGGTCAAGGCCACCGCCAGCGCCAAGGGCGAGCTGAAGGCGCTGGACATCGATCCGTCGATCTTCAATGCCGATGACAAGGAAGTGGTGGAGGATCTGATCCTTGCCGCCGTCAAGGACGCGCAGTCCAAGGCTCAGGAAGCTGCCGAGGCAGAGATGCGCAAGCTGACCGAAGGCATGGGCCTGCCTGCGGACATGAAGCTGCCGTTCTGAACGGGCACCGCACGGGCCTGCCCGCATGAGCCGCAGAAACGACCCCATCGAGGCGCTGATCGAGCTGATGGCCCGGCTGCCGGGCCTTGGCCCGCGGTCGGCGCGGCGTGCGGTGCTGCATCTGATCGCCAAGCGCGCGCAGCTGCTGCAGCCGCTGGCCGAACTGATGACCGAGGTGGCGGCCAGCGCGCGTGAATGCCTCAACTGCGGCAATGTGGGCACCGGGGACATCTGCAACATCTGCGCCGACGAGCGCCGCGCCAATGGCCTGCTCTGCGTGGTCGAGGATGTGGGGGATCTCTGGGCCATGGAACGCTCCGGCACCTTCCGCGGGCGGTATCATGTGCTGGGCGGCACGCTGTCGGCGCTGGATCAGGTCGGGCCGGAGGAGCTGCGGATTCCGCAGCTTGTCACCCGCATCGAGGCGGAAGCGGTGACAGAGGTGATCCTTGCGCTGAATGCCACGGTGGACGGCCAGACCACCGCGCATTATATCGCCGACCAGCTTGCGGGCCGGGTGGCGCTGTCGTCTCTGGCGCAGGGCGTGCCCATCGGCGGCGAGCTTGACTATCTGGACGACGGCACCATCACCGCCGCCCTCAACGCGCGGCGGCGGATCTGACCGCGCCGCTTCTGGTTGCGGAGACGATTCATGAAATTCCTGATCCTTGCCGGTCTGCTTGCCCTGCCTCTGGCGGCGGGGGCGCAGACGCTGCCTGACCCTGCGCCGCTGTCGCAGATGGATCTGCTGGCGCGCGACATCGGGCGCGGCATCGGCGAGACCGCGCTCGACGCGCGGCAGCGGGGCGCCTTTGCGGGGGGCTTTCTGGCGCGGGGCGAGGTCAGCCCCTCGGGCGCGCAGGACAGCATCCTGTCCGATCGCGGGCTGGTGACCGGCTGGGGCTTTGCCAATGGCGTGACGCCGTTCATCGGCTATGCGCAGGGCCGGTCCGAACTGGAGGATGACCTGCACGAGGCGCGCATCCGGTCCTATTTCCTTGGCGCCGCCTATGCCGGGCAGCGGGCCGGGCTGCACTATGGCGCGGCGGTCTTTGTCGGGCGCACCCATAACAAGCTGTCGAGCCCGGGCTTTGCCACCGGCAGCGCCGATCATGATGGCCGTCTGCTGGGGCTCAGCCTGCGCGCGGACCGGATGCTGCGGCAGGGCATGACGCCGGGCACCGGGCTTGACCTGCGGGTGGCGGCGGATGTGATCCACCATCAGACCCGCGACTACGCCCTGAACGGGCTGCAGGGCCGGGTGGACGACCACGCCAGCACCGCCACCGCGCTGCATGTGGAGCTTGGCGCACCGATGCGCCACCACGGCCTTGCGCTGCGCCCCTATGCGGCATGGGAGGCGTTTGGCGGGCAGCAGGACAGCTTTGACTATGCCAGGGACGGGCTCTCCCGCCGGGTGGAGCCCACCGACCTGCTGTCGGGTCACCGGCTGGCGCTGGGGCTTGATCTGGGCGGGGGCGCGCACCCTGCCGCCCGGATCGAGGCGCGGCAGGACAGCGGCGGCGCCTTGGGTCTTGCGGTGACGGCGCGCTACGGCTTCTAGCGCGCCGGTCAGGCCGGTTCCGGGCCGGTGTCAGGCCAGCGCCTCGGTTTCGCCGTCGCCTTCCCGGTCGTAGCTGAAGGCGCTGTGCCCCGCCACGACGCAAAGCGCGACGATGCCCGCGCCCCGGTCCTGACGCAGCACGCCTTCGGCCAGCTGCACCGCGCCAAAGCCCGCATCCTGCATCAGGCCCGCCACATAGCTGCGCGAATGGGCAAAGCGGCGGCTTTCGCGCAGCGTCACCGGCGCCTCGCCCAGTTCGACGGTGAAGGCCAGCCGCCCGCCCGGCGCCAGCGATCCGGCGCACCAGCCGATGATCCGTTCCAGCGCGCCCAGATAGATGAACACATCCGCCGCCACGATCAGATCATAGCGCGCAGGCCCCAGATCCAGCGTGGCGATGTCGCGTTTTTCAAGCTGGTCATACAGCCCCTTGGCCTGCGCTTCGGCCAGCATGCCGCCCGACAGGTCATAACCTTCCAGCCAGTCGCAGCGCGGGCGCAGCACCTCTCCGGCAAGGCCGGTGCCGCAGCCCAGATCCAGCGCCCGGGCCGCCCGGCCAAAGCCGGTGCGGTCAAGCTCGTGCAGGATCCATGCGGGGCCGCAATAGCCCAGCCGGTCCACCAGCGAGGCTTCGAACCGGGGCGCATACTGGTCAAACAGCAGCTCCACGAAGGCGGGGGGCATGGTTTCCGACACGGCCTGCCCGGACAGCAGGTCACGCTTCAGCCCCGCGCCCAGCGGATCGCGCGGATCGGCGGTCACGGCGCGGTCCAGTGCTGCCATGGCAGCGACGCGGTCGCCCGCCATCTCGTGCAGTTCCCCCAGCCGGAACCAGCCCGCCGCCCAGCCCGGCGCCAGATCCAGCGCGCCCGACAGCACCTCGAGGGCGCCCGCAAGATCGCCCAGATGCACCAGCGTTTCGGCAAAGGAGGCCCGCCGGTCGGCATCCGGCTGGCCCGAAGGGAATGGCGTTCCAACCATGATCGCGCTTTCGAAAGGGCCCGCTCATTTGCCGGAAACCGGCCACGCGGCGGACGACACGCTGCGCCGCAATATGGCGCATCGGAAGGCGCGTTACGCCTGCCCCCGTGCCCTGTCAAGAGACCGCCCGGAGCGCCGGGCAGCGGCGCGGTGACGCGGGCGGGCAGGGGCGCGGGTCCGGTCGGGCCGCGCCGCGCCCAAGTTTGCCGCCGGGCGTCATACTCCTGTTGGGAATCGCCTGTATCCCCACATGGAAACGTTTCCATATCGGAGAGTGGAGCAGGTGAAGGCCAAGGTCACCATCAAGGATGTGGCGCGCAGGGCGGGCTGTGGCATCGCCACGGCAAGCCGGGTGCTGAACAATTCCGGACCCGCCAGCGCCGATGTCCGCAGCCGGGTGCAGAAGGCCGCGCAGGATCTTGGCTTTTCCTTCAGCGCGCTGGGGCGGGCGCTGCAGAGCAGCCGGTCGATGACGGTGGGCTGCCTTGTGCCGTCGCTTGCCAACCCGGTCTTTGCCGAGGCGGTTCAGGGGCTGCAGACGGTGCTGGCGGGCACCGGCTACCAGCTTCTGATCGCCAGTTCCAATTATGACGGTGCCGCCGACAATGACGCCATCGCGACGCTGATCGCGAAAGAGGTCGACGGGCTGATCGTGACCATGGTGGCGCCGGAGCACAGCGCGGCGCTTGCGCTGGCGCGGACGCGCGGCATCCCTGTGGCGCTGATGTTCCACGATCCGGTGGCGGGCCTGCCCTCCGCCCATGTGGACAACGGCGCCGCCGCGCGCGAGGTCGCCCGCCGCTTTGGCGATCTGGGGCACCGGCGCACGGCGTTTCTGGCGCTGCGCTTTGCCAGTTCCGACCGCTCGCGCAACCGCTATGCCGGGTTTCTGGCCGAATGCCGCCTGCGCGGCCTGCCCGACCCGGTGCTGATCGAGCTGACCGAGGCCGAGGCCAATACCCCCGAACGGCTGGCGCAGACCCTTGCCGCGCTGCCCGAACTGACCGCGATCTTCGCCTCGAACGATTTTCTGGCCATCGCCGTGCAGAAGGCCGCGCGCCTGCTGGGCTGGCGGGTGCCGCGCGACCTGTCGGTGGTGGGGTTCGACGGCATCGAGATCGGGCGGCTGCTGGACGTGCCGCTGGCCACGATCGAGACCGAGCCCGCTGCGATGGGCCGTCAGGCCGCGCTGACGCTGCTGGACCTTCTGCAGGGCGGCGCCCCGGTGCAGCTGCCGCCCTTGCCCTTCACCTTTCGCGCGGGGGCCACGCTGGCACCTCCCCGCGCGGATCGCCGCGACGACGACCGGGTTGCCCCCCGGCCGCCGTCCGTTCTCTCGCTCAAGACCGATCTCAAACAAGGATGAACCGATGAAACATACTGTTCTTTCGGCGCTTTTCGCAACCGCGATCGCCATGCCCGCGCTGGCCGAAGACGCCATCTGCTACAACTGCCCGCCGGAATGGGCGGACTGGGCCTCGATGCTGGACGCGCTGGATGCGCAGGCCGACATCCAGATGCCGCATGACAACAAGAACTCCGGCCAGACCCTGAGCCAGCTTCTGGCCGAACGCGCGAGCCCGGTGGCGGATGTGGCCTATTACGGCGTCACCACCGGCATCAAGGCGGGGGCGGAAGGCGTGGTGGAGCCCTACAAGCCCGCAGGCTTTGACGAGATCCCCGACGGTCTGAAGGATCCCGAAGGCCGCTGGTTCGCCGTGCATTACGGCACGCTGGGCCTGTTCGTGAATGTCGACGCGCTGGGGGGCGCGCCGGTGCCGCAGTGTTTCGCCGATCTGACCAAGCCGGAATATCGCGGCATGGTGGGCTATCTTGATCCGTCCTCGGCCTTTGTGGGCTATGCCGGTGCCGTGGCCGCGAACATGGCCTTTGGCGGCGATCTGGGCAATTTCGACCCCGCCATCGCCTATTTCAACGATCTGGCGCAGAACGACCCGCTGGTGCCCAAGCAGACCTCCTATGCGCGGGTGGTATCGGGCGAGATTCCGATCCTGTTCGATTACGACTTCAACGCCTATCGCGCCAAATACGAGGAGGACGGCAACTTCGAGTTCGTCCTGCCCTGCGAAGGTTCGGTGCGCGTGCCCTATGTCATGAGCCTTGTCGCCGATGCCCCCCATCCCGAGGCGGGCAAGCGCGCGCTGGATTTCATCCTGTCGGATGAAGGGCAGGCGATCTGGACCAATGCCTATCTGCAGCCCGCCCGCCCGGTGGATCTGCCCGCCGAGGTGGCCGAGAAGTTCCTGCCCGCCGCCGATTACGAGCGCGCCGTGGCCGTGGATTATGCCGAGATGGAGCGCGCGCAGGCCGCCTTTGGCGAGCGCTACCTGAACGAAGTCAAGTAACCGCGACCCCGACGGGGCGGTGCCCGGCGCATCGCCCCGTCCCCCTGTCCGCACCGGAGCCCCGCTGTGAGCCACCGTTCCTTTCTTCTGCTGTGCCTCGTGCCGCTCGCCAGCTTCGCGCTGGCCTTTCTGGCGATCCCGCTGGTGCGGCTGGTCCTTGCCTCCGGCGAAGGCGCCGAGGGCTGGGCGATCTATCTGACCATCCTGCGCACCCCGCGTTACCTCGCGACGCTGGGCCAGACGCTGCTGGTGTCGCTGGCGGTGACCGCCGCCGCGCTGGCCGTCTCGACCACGGCGGGGCTGTTTCTGGCACGCAGCCGCTTTGCCGGGCGCCGGGTGCTGCTGTCGATCCTGACGCTGCCCTTGGCCTTTCCCGGCGTGGTGGTGGGATTCATGATCATCCTGCTGGGCGGGCGGCAGGGTCTGGTGAACCAGCTTCTGCCCGGCCACTGGGTCTTTGCCTATTCGGTCACCGGGCTGTTTCTGGGCTATCTCTATTTCTCGATCCCCCGCGTGCTGCTGACCGTCATGGCGGCGGCGGAAAAGATCGACCCCGCGCTGGAAGAGGCCGCGCGCACGCTGGGGGCGCCGCCATGGCGGGTGATGGTCGATGTGGTGCTGCCCGCGCTGGCGCCCGCGCTGATCGCGGCGGGGGCCATTGCCTTTGCCACCGCGATGGGGGCCTTTGGCACCGCCTTCACGCTGGCAACCGACATCGACGTGCTGCCCATGGTGATCTACACCGAATTCACCCTGTCGGCGAACATCGCCATGGCCTCGGCGCTGTCGGTGGTGCTGGGGCTGGTGACATGGGCGCTGCTGCTGCTCGCGCGCAGCCTGTCCGGCGGCACCGTGGCGGCGGGGGGCTAAGGACATGCGACACCCGACCCGTCTGATCCCGCTCGCCGTCACGCTGCTGGCCTGCGCCTTCCTGCTGGTGCCCATCGTGCAGTCGGTGCTGGCGGGGCTGACCGTGAACTATTTCCGCGGCCTGTCCTCCGGCCTGACCCTGAAATGGGTGGGCGAGGTCTGGGGGCTTTACGCCTCCAGCATCCTGCTGTCGATCTGGCTGGCGCTGGCCTGTCTGGCGGTGACGCTGGTGCTGGGCGTGCCTGCCGCCTATGCGCTGGCCCGCCGTCCCGGTCGCGCCGCGCGCGTGCTGGAGGAGTTCATCTCGCTGCCGCTGGCCGTTCCCGGTCTGGCGCTGGCGCTGGCACTGCTGCAGCTTTATGGATCCTATAGCGGGTTCCGCACCAGCTGGGCCTTCATCCTTGTCGGCCATGTGCTTTACACGCTGCCGTTCATGGTGCGCTCCGTGCTGGCGGTGCTGGCCGCCATCGACCTGAAAACGCTGGAGGAGGGGGCGGCCACGCTGGGCGCCGGTCCGGCGCGGCGCTTTGTCGACATCGTGGTGCCCAATGCCCTGCCGGGCATTCTGGCCGGGGCGCTGACCGTGGTCACGCTGTCCATCGGGGAATTCAACCTGACATGGATGCTGCACACCCCCTATCTGAAAACGCTGCCGGTGGGGCTGGCGGACAGCTACGCCTCCATGCGGCTGGAAATCGCCTCCGCCTATACGCTGGTCTTCTTCGTGATGATCGTGCCGCTGCTGGTGGCCATGCAATGGGCCAGCGCCCGTGCCCAGAGGATCCTGTCATGACCCTGTCCCTGTCCCGCGTCGCCAAGACCTTTGCCGGTGGCACCAAGGCGCTGCTGCCCACCGATCTGACCATCGCGCCGGGCGAAATCCTGTCGCTGCTTGGGCCCTCCGGCTGTGGCAAGACCACGCTTCTGCGCATCATCGCCGGTCTGGAACAGCCCGATCCCGGCGCCCGGGTGCTGTTCGACGGCGAGGAGGTGACGGCGCTGCCGGTGGAACGGCGCCGCATCGGCATGGTCTTCCAGTCCTATGCGCTGTTTCCCAACATGTCGGTGCGGGCCAATATCGGCTACGGGCTGAAGATGCAGGGGCTGGCGCGGGCCGATATCGACGCCCGGGTCGACGAGGTCACGGCGCTCTGCCAGCTGCAGCCCTATGCCAGCCGGGCGGTCACGGCGCTGTCGGGCGGGCAGCGGCAGCGCGTGGCGCTGGCCCGTGCCATCGCGCCGCGCCCCCGGGTGCTGCTGCTGGACGAGCCGCTGTCGGCGCTGGATGCGGCGCTGCGCGGCCAGCTGCGCGACGAACTGGCGCTGCTGCTGCGCAGCTTCGGCATCACCGCGATCTTTGTCACCCACGATCAGGACGAGGCCATGGCCATCGCCGACCGCGTGGCGGTGATGCGGGCGGGGCAGGTGGCGCAGATCGGCACGCCGGAGACGCTTTACCGCAACCCGGCCTCCGGCTTTGTCGCCCGCTTTGTCGGCGGGGCGATGCCGCTGCGCGGGCGCGTCTCCGGGGATCACCTGCATCTGCCGGGCGGCGCTTTGCGGCTGCGCCCCGGCGCGGCGGGCCAGCAGGTGTTCGTGCGGGCCGAGGATATCCGGCTTGACCCCGAGGGCCCGCTGGCCGCCCGGGTCGAGGCGGTAACCTTTCTGGGCACCCATTACCGCCTCGCGCTGTCGGGGGCGGCCCCCGACCTTTTGACCGCGCTGCATGCCGGGCACAGCGCGCCCAGACCCGGCGAGGCCGTGCGCCTGTCCATCGCGCCCGACGCGCTCCTGTCCCTGCCTGCGGAAGACCACGCCTGATGTCCAGTTTCATCCAGATCACCGACCCCCATATCGTCGCCAAGGGCGCGCTGGTCTGTGGCCGCTCCGACACCGCCACCGCGCTGCGGCTGGCGGTTGCCACCATCAACGACCGGCTGCCGCTGCTGGAAGGGGTCGCCTGCGCGATTGTAACCGGCGATCTGACCGATCACGGCACCCCCGAGGAATACGCGCATTTCCTCGAAATCATGGCGACGCTCGATCTGCCTTGGCTGGCGGTGCCGGGCAATCACGACCAGCGCGCCGCGATGCGTGCGGCCTGTGCCGGGGCATCGTGGCTGCCTGCGGAGGGACCGATACACTGGCAGCGGGATTTTGGCCCTTACTCGGTGATCGCGCTCGACACGCTGCTGGAGGGCGCGCATCACGGGCGTCTCTGTGCCGAAGGACTGGCGTTTCTGGACAGCGCCCTGACCGCCCTTGGCGACCAGCCTGCGGTGATCGCCACGCATCATCCGTGGCTGCCTTCGGGGATTCCGGCGATGGATGCGGACAACCTGCATAACGGGGCCGCGCTGATGGCCCGGCTGGAGGCGCATCCCGGCCCGGTGCGGATGATCTCGGGCCATGTGCACCGGGCAGTGACCGGGCAGATCGGGCGAATCCCCTGCCAGATCGCGCCCGCCCCCTGTCATGCCGTGGCGCTGGACCATCGCGCGGGGCGGGATCCGGGGCTGGTGCTGGAACCGGGCGCGGTCACCCTCTATCGCTGGCACGAGGTGCCGGGGCCCTGCCTGACCAGCACCCTGCTGCCCTTGGGCCGGTTTTCCGGACCATGGCCCTTTGACTGACCCAAGCGTGACGGCGGGGCCGGAGCCGGTCCTGCCGCGCCACAGGGCGCACCAACGCGCGCGCCAAGAGGTGCCGCATTATGAATGAGATACAGGAAGGGGGATGGTGCTGTGAGAGAGGATTGAACTCTCGACCTCACCCTTACCAAGGGTGTGCTCTACCACTGAGCTACCACAGCCTATGTCCCTCCAGATTGCTGCTCCAGAGAAGACCCTGGATCAAGCGGCTCTGGAAAAGCCTTTGCTTTCATCGCCTTTCCCGGAATTCCCTGCGCTGCTTCGTAGAAGCGCCGGGCGCCGGGTTGGCGTGGCGCGGTGATTAGACTCAAAGTTCCGGGGGTGCAAGCGCAATCTGGACGGTTTTTCGTCCCTCGTTTAAAGAAGGCACATGGAGCGCAAGACAGGCACCCCCAAATCCCCCGCCCCAACCCGGGAGGACCGGCTCAAAGCCGCCCTCAAGGCGAATCTGGCGCGCCGCAAGGCGCAGGCCAAGGCGCGGGGCGGGACAGAAAAACCAGCTCCGGGGCAGAGCAGCGAAAAGGACGGCTGAAGCATGGATTCCATTTTGGTGACGGGCAACGGTCCGCTCTCGGGGCAGATCCCCATCGCAGGTGCAAAAAACGCCTGCCTGACACTGATGCCCGCCACGCTGCTGTCGGACGAGCCGCTGACGCTGACCAACGCGCCGCGGCTGTCGGACATCCGCACCATGACGCTGCTGCTGCAGTCGCTGGGCGCCGAGGTGCAGGCGCTGAACGACGGTCAGGTGCTGGCGCTGTCGAGCCACGCGCTGACCTCGACCCGGGCCGAATATGACATCGTGCGCAAGATGCGCGCGTCGATTCTGGTGCTGGGGCCGCTGCTGGCGCGGCATGGCGAGGCGCAGGTGTCGCTGCCCGGCGGCTGTGCCATCGGCGCGCGTCCGGTGGATCTGCATCTGCGGGCGATGGAGGCGCTGGGGGCCGAGATGGATCTGCGCGACGGCTATGTGCATGCCAAGGCGCCTGCGGGCGGGCTGCGCGGCGGCGTCGTGCGCTTTCCGCTGGTGTCGGTGGGCGCCACGGAAAACGCGCTGATGGCGGCGGTGCTGGCGCGCGGGACAACCGTGCTGGAAAATGCCGCGCGCGAGCCGGAGATCGTGGATCTGGCGCAGTGCCTGCGCAAGATGGGCGCCCGGATCGAGGGCGAGGGCACGTCCCGGATCGAGATCGAGGGTGTGGACCGGCTGGGCGGCGCCACGCATCGCGTGGTCACCGACCGCATCGAGCTTGGCACCTATATGCTGGCCCCGGCGATCTGCGGCGGCGAGGTGGAATGTCTGGGCGGGCGCATCGATCTGCTGCAGGCCTTCTGCGAAAAGCTGGACGAGGCGGGGATCTCGGTCGAGGAAACCGCGACCGGGCTGAAGGTGGCGCGCAAGAATGGCCGGGTGCGGGCGGTGAACGTGGTGACGGAGCCGTTCCCCGGCTTTCCCACCGACCTGCAGGCGCAGATGATGGCGCTGCTCTGCACCGCCGAAGGTGACAGCGTGCTGGAAGAGAAGATCTTTGAAAACCGCTTCATGCACGCGCCGGAACTGATGCGCATGGGCGCGCGGATCGACGTGCATGGCGGCACGGCCCGGGTGCGCGGCGTGGAGGCGCTGCGCGGCGCGCCGGTGATGGCGACCGATCTGCGGGCCAGCGTGTCGCTGATCCTTGCCGGGCTTGCCGCCGAGGGCGAGACGGTGGTCAGCCGGGTCTATCATCTGGATCGCGGCTATGAGCATGTAGTCCGCAAGCTGCGCGGCGTGGGCGCAAAGATCGAAAGGATCAAGGGCGAGTGACCAGAGATGCACGATTCGAGGATGCGGGCGGCCAGCCGCTGAATCTGGGCGCGCTGGATGCCGAGGATCTGCAGGTGCTGTCGGCGCTGCTGCAGGATTCGGTGCTGACGGTGGCGGACATGTCCTTCGAGCGGCGGCAGCGGCGGCTGGTGCTGCTGGTGAACCGGCTGCGCCGCGAGGAGGGCGCCGAAGGCCTGCCGCCCGAGCGGGTGCGCGCGGTGCTGGTGGTGGAGCATGTGCTGGGCGTGGCCAGTCAGGGTGTCCAGCGCGAGGCGCGCGACACGGTGCTGTCGCTGCTGTCGGTGGGGTTCGAGCCGGGCGAAGACGGCGCGGGGTCGGTCATCTTCACGCTGGCCGGCGACGGGGTGCTGCGCGCCACGGTGGAGGCGCTGGAACTGCGCCTGCGCGACGTGACCCGGCCTTACAATGCCGTCTCGGGCAAGCTGCCGCGCCATCCCGACTGAGCGGCGCGGCAGGCGTCGGGCGTCGGGGTTTTGCCCGCCCGTCCGCCCCGGACAGATCCGGAGAGAGGGGGCGCTGCCCCCGTCGCCTGCGGCGACTCCCCCGGGATATTTGCAGTCAGAAGAAGCGGGGGCGCGCGGCTCTTGCGCTTGAGGCGGGGGCGGCGGGGCGCTATGTCCGCCCAAAGCCCTGAAAGGAAGTGTTCATGCCCGTCTTTCTTGACACGCGCGAGCCGGATTTCGAGATCGATTTTGCGCGTCTTCTTGGCGCCAAGCGCGAGGACAGCCCGGATGTGGACGACACGGTCGCCGCGATCATCGCCGACGTGCGCGCGCGCGGCGATGCGGCGGTGCTGGATCTGACCCGGCGCTTTGACCGGCTGGATCTGACCGCCGACCGGCTGGCCTTCACGCCCGCGGAGATCGCGGAGGAATGCGCCCGGGTGCCTGCCGCCGAGCGCGCGGCGCTGGAAACGGCGGCGGAGCGGATCCGCGCCTATCACGTGCGCCAGATGCCCGAGAATGCGCGCTGGACCGATCCGGATGGTGCGACGCTGGGCTGGCGCTGGACGCCGGTGGCGGCGGCGGGGCTTTACGTGCCGGGCGGGCTTGCCAGCTACCCGTCCTCGGTGCTGATGAACGCCATTCCCGCCAAGGTCGCCGGGGTGGAGCGGCTCTGCATCGCGGTGCCCACCCCCGATGGCGTGGTCAACCCGCTGGTGCTGCTGGCCGCGCGCATCGCCGGGGTCGACGAGATCTACCGCATGGGCGGCGCGCAGGCCATCGCGGCGCTGGCCTATGGCACCGAGACCGTGGCGCCGGTGGACAAGATCACCGGCCCGGGCAATGCCTTTGTGGCAGCGGCCAAGCGGCGGGTCTTTGGCAAGGTCGGGATCGACATGATCGCGGGGCCGTCGGAGATTCTGGTCATCGCCGATGGCGACAACGATCCCGAATTCATCGCGCTTGACCTGCTGAGCCAGGCCGAACATGACGAAAGCGCGCAGGCGATCCTGCTGACGCCCGATGCGGAATTCGGCCGCGCCGTGGCCGCCGAGGTGGAGCGTCTGCTGCAAGTGCTGGAGCGGCGCGCCATCGCCGCGGCCAGCTGGCGCGATTTTGGCGCCATCGTGGTCACCCGCGATCTGGCGGAGGCGGCGGCGCTGTCGGACCGGGTGGCGCCCGAGCATCTGGAACTGTGCGTGGCCGATTCCGAGGCGCTGGCGGCGCGGATCCGCCATGCGGGCGCGATCTTTCTGGGGCAATGGACGCCGGAGGCCATCGGCGATTACGTGGGCGGCCCCAACCATGTGCTGCCCACGGCGCGCTCGGCGCGCTTTTCCTCGGGGCTGTCGGTGCTGGATTTCCTCAAGCGCACCACGCTGGCGCAGATGTCGCCCGCAGCCCTGCGCGCCATCGGCCCCGCCGCCGAGGTGCTGGCGCGGTCGGAAAGCCTGCAGGCGCACGGGCTGTCGGTCACGGCCCGGCTGCGCAAGCTGAACGGCTGATCCCCGCAGCGGCGGTCCCGGCCCGGTGCCGGGACCGCATCGCTGCATTGCGGGGGCGGGCGGGCCGCGCTACTGCTGGGCAACCGCGCAAGGACGATGCCATGAGCCATATCGCCCATATTGACCTCGACGATGCCAACCTGCCCGCGCCCACGCCCGAGATCGAGCAGGAGCGCCGCGTCGCCATGTTCGACCTGATGGAGCGCAACCGCTTCATCCTGCCCGCGCGCGAGGACCGGGCAGCGCCCGCCGGGCCCTACCGGCTGGGGCTTGCCATCCGCGAGAAGCGGCTGGTCTTCGACATCGCCACCGAGGCGGGGGAAAAGGCGGCGGAATTCCATCTGTCGCTGTCGCCCTTCCGGCAGGTGGTGAAGGATTACTTCCAGATCTGCAAAAGCTATTTCGATGCGGTCAAGACCGCCGCCCCCAGCCAGATCGAGACCATCGACATGGCCCGGCGCGGCATCCACAACGAGGGCGCGCGCATCCTGCAGGAGCGGCTGGAGGGCAAGGCCGAGGTGGATACCGACACCGCCCGGCGGCTGTTCACCCTCATCTGCGTGCTGCATTTCGGGGGCTGAGCCTTGCCGCAACTGCCGCAATCGGTGCTGTTCTGCTGTGACCACAACGCCGTGCGCTCGCCCATGGCCGAGGGGATCATGAAGAAATTCTACGGCACCGGCACCTATGTGCAGTCGGTGGGCGTGGTCAACGATCTGGAAATCGACGGCTTCGCCATCGCCGTCTGCAAGGAGATCGGGGTGGAGCTGTCGCGGCACCGTGCCCGCAGCTTCGAGGAGATGGAGCAGATGGGAGAAACCCTGTCGGGCTTCGACCTGATCGTCGCCATGTCGCCCGCCGCACAGCGCGCGGCGCTGGAACTGACGCGGTTCTATCACTTGACCGTGGAATACTGGCCGATCATGGATCCGACCGGGCTTGGCGAAACGCGGGAAACCAAGCTCAACGCCTATCGCCAGACCCGCGACCAGATTCACGACAAACTCAAGGCCCGATGGGGGGGACAATGACAGCAAGCGACATCATCCGGCGCTATTTCGACGCTTTCAACGCCAAGGACACGGCAGCCATGCTGGCCTGCCTCGATCCCGAGGTGGCCCATCACGTCAACGAAGGCGAGGTGCGCACCGGCACCGAGAAATTCGCCGCATTCTGCGCCCACATGACCCGCAGCTATGACGAGACGCTCACCGACATGGTGGTGTTCGAGGCCGAAGGCGGCACCCGCGCCGCCGCCGAATACATCGTCAACGGCACCTATCTGCAGACCGATGAGGGGCTGCCCCCGGCGCGCGGCCAGACCTACCGGCTGCCTGCGGGCTCGTTCTTCACGCTGAAGGACGGGCGCATCAGCCGGGTCGTGACCTATTACAACCTTGCCGACTGGGTGCGGCAGGTCGCATGACCGAGGTGCGGGTGCTGACGGGCGCGGCGCTCGACGCCGCGCTCGAGGATGTGGCGCGGCTGCGCATCGCGGTGTTCCGCGACTTCCCCTATCTCTATGACGGGGATCTCGAGTACGAACGCGGCTATCTGGAGACCTATCGCGACAGCCCCGGCGCGGTGCTGGTCGGCGCCTTCGACGGCGCGCGGCTGATGGGGGCTGCCACCGGCACGCCGATGGAGGACCACGCGGAGGATTTCGCCCAGGCCTTCGCCGGGACTGGCCTCCCGCTTGCAGAGATCTTCTACTGCGCCGAATCGGTGCTGCTGCCGGAGGCGCGCGGTCAGGGCATCGGCCACCGGTTTTTCGACCTGCGCGAGGCCCATGCCCGCGCGCTTGGCCGCCGCTACAGCGCCTTCTGCGCCGTCGAACGCCCTGCCGGTCACCCGGCGCGGCCCGCAGGTTACCGCCCGCTCGACCCGTTCTGGCGCAGACGCGGCTACGCGCCGCTGCCGGGGGTCGCAGCCAGCTTCCGCTGGACCGATCTTGGCGACAGCGCGCAGAGCGACCACCGCCTCAACTTCTGGCTGCGCGACCTGCGCGATCCCCCGGTTTCCATTGGCTGAAAATATCCCGGGGGAGTCCGCCCCCGGCGGACGGGGGCAGAGCCCCCTCTTTCATGTCAGTCCGCCTGTGGCGGACGGGGGCAGAGCCCCCTCTTTCATGTCAGTCCGCCCCCGGCGGACGAGGCAGAGCCCCCATCAACACCACCGCTCCCGGAAAGGACCACGCCCATGAAAATCGCCACCGCCGCCTATCCCATGGACATGCTCGCGGACTGGGACGCCTATGTGCACAAGCTCGGCACCTGGGTCGCCGAGGCTGCGGGGCAGGGGGCGCAGCTGCTGGTCTTCCCGGAATATGGCGCGATGGAACTGGCCACGCTGGCGGGCGCCGCCACGGCGGCGGATCTGGAGGCGTCGCTGCATGCCGTCTCGGATCTGGTGCCTGCGGCGGATGCGCTGCATGCCGATCTGGCGGCGCGGCACGGGGTGCATATCCTTGCCGCTTCCGCCCCGGTCTTTGATGCCACGATCTCGGCCCGTCCGGTGAACCGCGCCCGGCTTTTCACGCCCGGCGGCGCCATGGGCGCGCAGGACAAACAGATCATGACCCGATTCGAACGCGAGGACTGGAACGTGGTGGGGGGCGGCCCGCTGCAGGTCTTCGACACCGCGCTGGGGCGCATCGGCATCCTGATCTGCTATGATTCGGAATATCCGCTGCTTGGCCATGCGCTGCGCGAGGCCGAGCTGCTGCTGGTGCCCTCCTGCACCGAGGCGCTGGCAGGCTACAGCCGGGTGCGCATCGGCGCCATGGCCCGGGCGCTGGAACAGCAATGCGTCAGCATCATGTCCTCGACCGTGGGGCTCTGCGACTGGTCGGAGGCGGTGGACACCAATTCGGGCCGGGGCGGCGTGTTCGGCCCACCGGACAGGGGGTTTCCCGCCACCGGCGTGCTGGCCGAAGGGGTGCTGGACCAGCCCGGCTGGACCTATGCGACGCTGGACCTTGACGCCATCGCGCGGGTCCGCGACGATGGGGGGGTGCTGAACCGCAGCCATTGGACCGACCAGTCCGGGCGCGACGGCCCCGCAGTGCTGCGGGCGCTGCGGTGACGCTGTTTCAGCGTCCTGCAATTGCACCCTTGAAAATTGCACCGTTCGGGCGCATATCGTATCGCGTTCCGTCATAGCCACGGAACGGTAAGTCTAGGAGACAGCATGGCCAAGGAAGACACGCTCGAATTCCCCGGTGTCGTGAAGGAACTCCTGCCCAATGCGACGTTCCGGGTCGAGCTTGAAAACGGCCATGAGATCATCGCACATACGGCAGGCAAGATGCGCAAGAACCGCATCCGTGTTCTTGCAGGCGACAAGGTTCAGGTGGAAATGACCCCCTATGATCTGACCAAGGGCCGGATCAACTATCGCTTCAAATAAGCTCCGCGCGGATCCGGCACAGGCTGCGGGATCCGTCAGCGGAGGCGGCCCGGGTCCGGGCCGCGCACAGACCGCGGGGGGCCGCCTATGAAACTTGTTCTTGGCTCCGGCAGCCCGCGACGGCGCGACCTGCTCGCGCAGCTTGGCGTGACCGCAGACGCCATCCTTCCGCCCGACATCAACGAAGATCCGATGCCGGGCGAACTGCCCCGCCCCTACTGCATCCGCCTCGCGCGGGAAAAGGCGCTGGCCGTGGAGGCGGCGGAGGATGACATCGTCCTGTCCGCTGACACCACCGTGGCGCTGGGGCGGCGCATCCTTGGCAAGCCGCGCGACGCGGGCGAGGCGGCGGAGTTTCTGACCGCGCTTGCGGGCCGTCGTCACCGGGTCGTCACCGCCGTGGCGGTGCGGCGCGGATCCCGTCTGTGGGAACGCGACGTGGTCACGCAGGTGAAGATGAAACTGCTCTCCAACCTTGAACTCAACGCCTATCTCGCCACCGGCGACTGGCAGGGCAAGGCGGGCGGCTACGGCATTCAGGGGCCTGCGGGCGCCTTCATCCCGTGGATCAACGGCAGCTTTCCCGCCGTCATGGGACTGCCTCTGGCGGAAACCGCGCATCTTCTGGCCGCCGCAGGCTATCCGCTTTACCGGGAGACCGACGCATGAAGGGCCGCACCATCGCGCTGGACCATCTGACGCAGCAGGGGGAGCAGGTCGAGGCCGCCGCCCTGATCGTCGATGGCGTGCTGCAGGATCTGCTGATCGACAGCGACCACCCCCGCCCCGGCACCATCTATCGTGGCGTGGCCGAACGCCCGATGAAGGGGCAGGGCGGCATGTTCCTGCGCACCCCCGACGGGTCCGCCTTTCTGCGGCAGGTCAAGGGGCTGGCGCCGGGCCAGCCGATCCTCGTGCAGGTCACGGGCTTTGCCGAACCGGGCAAGGCCATTCCGGTGACCACGCGGATCCTGTTCAAGTCGCGTTATGCCATCGTCACCCCCGGCGCGCCCGGGCTCAACGTGTCGCGCCAGATCAAGGATGACGACCTGCGCGACCAGCTTCTGGAAATCGCGCATGAGGTGATGACCGGCGAAGACGGGCTGATCCTGCGGTCGGCCTGTGACGGCGCCGATCCCGACGACATCGCCGAAGACATCGCCGCCATGGCGCAGCTTTGCGCGCAGGTCATGGCCGACACCAGCGGCGAGGCGGAAACGCTGGTCGAAGGCGACAGCCCCCATGCGCTGGCGTGGCGCGACTGGGAAAAGGCCGATCTGGATGCGGGCCCCGGCAGCTTTGACCGGCACAGCGTGCATGACATGATCGAGACGCTGCAAAGCCCCGACGTGCCGCTGTCCGGCGGCGGGTCGATGCGGATCGAACCCACCCGCGCGCTGGTCGCGGTGGATGTGAACACCGGCGCCGACAGCTCGCCCGCAGCGGGGCTCAAGGCCAATGCCGCCGCGCTGAAGGAACTGCCGCGCCAGCTGCGGCTGCGCGGACTGGGCGGACAGGTCATCGTCGATCCGGCGCCCATGCCCAAAAAGGACCGCCGCGCGCTGGAACAGGTGCTGCGCGCCGCGCTCAAGGCCGATGCGACCGAAACCATCCTTGCGGGCTGGACCCAGCTGGGCCTGATGGAAATCCAGCGCAAGCGCGACCGCGTGCCCCTGACCGAGGTGCTGAGATGAGCTGTCCGATCTGCGGCAAACCGACCGAGACCAAATACCGTCCCTTCTGTTCCGGGCGCTGTGCCGATGTGGATCTGGCGCGCTGGATGTCGGGCAGCTACGCCGTGCCCTCGACCGATCCGCAGGATGTCGAAGAGGCGCTGGAAGCGGCGGAGCGTGAACTTTCCCGGCTCTCCGACACCCCGACCAAGCAGACAAGGCATTGACCATGATTGCAGACACGCCCGGCCTTCTGGACGCCATCCGCGCCCGCTTTGCCCATGTGGACAGCTGCCCCTTCACCGGGCCGCGCATCTTCTTTGAAAACGCGGGCGGCGCGCTGACGCTCAGCGCGGTGGCCGAAACCTCGGCCCGTTTTGCCGCGATCCCCGACAATCAGGGCCGCGACAATCCCGCTTCCGCCGCCTTGGGAGAGATCATCGCCAAGGCCAAGGAAGACGCGCGCGGCTTTTTCAACGCCCCCGAGGGCGGGCAGATCTTTGTCGGCGAAAGCGGCACCGAACTGCTGTTCCGGCTCATCGCCGATGCCTGTCTTGGCGCGCCCGAAGGCGGGGTGGTGCTGGGCTCGACCATCGAACACCCGGCCTCGCGCAGCGCCGCCGCCCGCTGGTCCGAAGTGGCGGGCAAGCGCCATGTGCTGATCCCGCATGACGACGCCACGGGGCTCGTCACCGCCGAAGCCTATGCCGCTGCCGTCACGCCGGACGTGCGCGTGGCCACCATCCTGCACACCTCGCCCGTCACCGGCATGAGCATGGATCTGGCCGCCATCGCCGCCGCGATCCGCGCCGTGGCGCCCGAGGCCTATATCATCGTGGACGGCATCCAGCATGCCTGCCATGGCGGCATCGACCTGACCGCGGCAGGGGTGGATGGCTATGTGATCTCTCCCTACAAGGTGTTTTCGCGCCATGGCTACGGGCTCGCCTATGCCTCGGACCGGCTGTCGGCCCTGCCGCATAACGCGCTGATGAACGGGCCGAAGGGCACGTGGGAACTGGGCACGCGGGATACCGGCGCCTATGCCACCTTCTCGGACGTGGTGGACTATTTCGAATGGCTGGGCGGTCAGGTCAGCGACGCCACCGATCCGCGCGAGCTGATCGTGGCGGCGGGTCACGCCATCCACGAACAGGAGGCGCGGCTCTGTCAGGTGGCGCTGCATGGCACCGGCAACCTCAAGGGGCTGGCCGAACTGCCCGGCGTCACCATCGTTGGCGGCATCGACAATGCCGCGCGCGAAGGGCTGGTCAGCTTCTATGCCGAGGGGCACCCTTCGCCCGAGATCGTGGCGGCGCTGCGGGACGAAGGCATCCGGGTGCATACGCGCAAGGCGGACCATTACTCCGGCAACGTGCTGACGCCGCTGGGGCAGGCCGACTGCGTGCGCGTGTCCTTCTGCCATTACAATTCCGAAGCCGAGGTGGCGGCGCTGCTCTCCGCCATGGCCCGCATTCTGGACTGACCGCCAGCCCGGCACGCCCCCGGAGACGGGGCGTGCCAAAAGGCGGTTGCGGTCGCGCGGCGGGCGCGCCAAGGTTCGCGCCATGACCGCCGAAACTTCCCCCCTGTTGCGCACCGTCGGCATTGATGGCCTGCTGGTCAGCTTTGGCGACCGGCTGGACGAGGCCGCCAACCGTGCCGCGCTTGCCTTTCGCGCCGCGCTTGAGGCCGAAGACTGGGAGGGGGTGACCGAGCTTTCCTCCTCGCTGGTGTCGACCTATCTGCGCTTCGATCCGCTGGCGCTGTCTCATGCCGACCTTGAGGCGCGGCTGCGCCCGCTGATGGCCTCGCGCGACTGGCGCGAGGCGCCGCTGCCGCAGGGACGGCGGCTGCACCGCATCCCCACCGCCTATGGCGGCCAGCTTGGCCCGCAGCTGGCGGAGGCCGCCGGTCTCGCCGACATGACCGAGGCGCAGGCGGTGGAGGCGCTGTCGAGCGCGCGGGTGCGGGTTACGGCGCTGGGGTTTGCGCCCGGCCAGCCCTATCTGGGCGAGCTGCCGCCGGTCTGGAACATCCCCCGCCAGCAGGCGCTGACCCCCAAGGTGCCCAAGGGCGCGCTGGTGCTGGCGATCCGGCAGTTCGTGATCTTTTCTGTGACCGCCCCCACCGGCTGGCGCCATGTGGGCCAGACCGCAGCGCCGCTGTTCCGCATGGGCCATGCCCGGCCCTTCCTGCTGGCGCCGGGGGACGAGGTGGAATTTCCCGCGCTGTCCGAGACGGAGTTTGACCGGCTTGCCGCCGATCCGGATGGCGGCGTGACGTCGGAGGTGCTGTCATGAGCGGCGGGCTGCGGGTGCTGTCGGTCGGCCCGGCGGTGACGGTGCAGGATGCGGGCCGCCCCGGCTGGATCGGGCAGGGCCTGTCGCGCGGCGGCGCCATGGACCGGCAGGCCTTGGCCGAAGCGGCGGCGCTGCTGGACCAGCCGCAGGGCGCCGCGCTGGAAATGGCCGGAGCCGGGGGCCGGTTCGAGGCGCTGTCGGATCTGCGCATCGCGCTGACCGGGGCGCCGATGCGCGCGCAGATCGACGGGCAGCCGGTGGTCTGGCACGCGGTGCATGCCCTGCCCAAGGGCGCGGTGCTGGATCTGGGGCCGGTGACCGCGGGGGTTTACGGCTATCTGAGCCTTGGCGGCGGGTTTGATCTGCCGATGGTGCTGGGGGCGCAGTCGGCGCATCTGACCGCAGGGCTGGGCGCGCGGCTTGAGCCCGGCGAGGTGCTGCCTGCGGGGCCGGATCGCGGCGGGCCGACCGGGCGCAAGCTTGCCGTGGAGGACCGGTTCTCCGGCGGGCTGCTGCGCCTTGTGACCAGCCTGCAGACCGGGCTTTTCCCCGAAGAGCAGCGCGACCGGCTGGGGCGGACCCGCTTTGTGCGCGATTCCCGCGCCAACCGCATGGGCGTGAAGCTGGTGCCGGAAGGCGAGGGCTTTGGCGTCGAGGGCGGGCTGTCGGTGGTGTCCGAGGTCATCACCCCGGGCGACATCCAGATCACCGGCGATGGCGCGCCCTTCGTGCTGATGGCGGAATGCCAGACCACCGGCGGCTATCCCCGGCTGGGCACGGTCATTCCCGCCGATCTGCCGCGCGTGGCGCAGGCGCCCGCCGGGGCGGATCTGCGGTTCCGCTTCGTGACGCTCGACGAGGCGCTGGCGGCGGAGGTGGCGCATCGCGCGCAGATGGCGGGGCTGCGCGGGCAGGTGGCGCCTCTGATCCGCCACCCGTCCGAGGTGCGCGACCTGCTGAGCCTGAAACTGGTCAGCGGATTTTCCAATGGCGAGCATCACGATCACTGAGGAGGGCAGGACATGCCAAGCGTCGATCTGAACGCGGATATGGGCGAAAGCTTTGGCCCTTGGGTCATGGGGCAGGATGCCGCGCTGCTGGAGGTCATCACCTCCGCCAACATCGCCTGCGGCATCCATGCCGGGGACTGGGACGTGATGGCGCAGACCATGCGCGTGGCGGTGGCGCAGGGCACCGGCATCGGCGCGCATCCGGGCTTTCCCGACCTGCAGGGCTTCGGGCGGCGGCGGATGCAGATCGCGGGCGAAAGCCTGAGCAATCTGGTGGCGTGGCAGCTTGGGGCGGCGCAGGCCATGGCGCGCGCGGCGGGCGGTTCGGTGCGGCATCTGAAGCTGCACGGGGCGCTGGCCAATATGTGCGCCGAGGACGAGGCGCTGGCTCGGGCCGCCTATGAGGGCGCGCTGCGCGTCGATCCCGACATCATCATCATGGTGCTGGCCGCCACCGCGCAGCAGCGCGCGGTGGAGGGGCTGGGCTGTGCCTGGGCGGGCGAGATCTTTGCCGACCGCGCCTATAACGACGATGCGACGCTGGTGGACCGGGCGCTGCCCGGGGCGGTGATCCACGATCCCGATCTTGCGGCGCGGCGCATGGTGGAGATGGTGCAGGCGGGTGCCATCGTCACGGAAAGCGGCGCGCGGATCCCGGCGCCGGTGGACACGATCTGCCTGCATGGCGATGGCGCCACCGCCCTGCAGATCGCCCGCGCAGTGCGCGCGGCGCTGGAGGCGGCGGGCGTGACGCTGGCGCCGTTTGCGGGCCGTCGCGGCGCCGCGGGCTGAGGACGGGCCCGCCCGCCAGAGCGGGCTGAGGGGAGAAGAGGGGGCGCTGCCTCCGCCCGCCAAAGGCGGGCAAAAGGGGAAAGAGGGGGCTCTGCCCCCGTCCGCCAGAGGCGGGCAAGAAGGGGAAAGAGGGGGCTCTGCCCCCGTCCGCCAGAGGCGGGCAAGAAGGGGAAAGAGGGGGCTCTGCCCCCGTCCGCCAGAGGCGGGCAAGAAGGGGAAAGAGGGGGCTCTGCCCCCGTCCGCCAGAGGCGGGCAAGAAGGGGAAAGAGGGGGCTCTGCCCCCGTCCGCCAGAGGCGGGCAAAAAGGGGAAAGCGGCGGCTCTGCCCCCGCCCCCTGCGGGGGCTCCCCCGGGATATTTGTGGCCGCTGGACGCCGCAGTCAGCCCTGCGCGCAGGTGGCGATGCGCTGCGCCATGTCCTCGATCAGGCGGGGGTAGAAATCGGCGCCGGGGGCAAGCGTGCTGCCCAGCGGGTCAAGCTCGGCCACGGGCAGGCTGGTGGAGGCGGTGACCGTCTCGATCAGATGCGGGTCGAACTGCGGTTCGGCGAAAATGCAGGTGGCGCCTTCGGCCTCCAGCGCGTCGCGCAGCGCGGCGAGCCGGGCCGGGCTCGGCGAGGTGGCGTCCGACAGCCGGAGCGCCCCCAGAACCTGCAGCCCGAAGGCCTGTTCGAAATACTGGTAGGCGTCGTGGAAGACGACAAAGCGCGCCTCCTGCACTGGGTCGAGCGTGGCGCGGGCGCTGGTCACGGCCTCGTCAAGCCGGGCTTCGGCGGCTGCGGCATTGGCGCGGTAGGTGTCGGCATGGTCGGGATCGGCCTCTGCCAGCGCCTCGGCGATGGCCCCGAGCCAGAGCCGGGCATTCTGCGGATCAAGCCAGCCATGCGGGTCGTCGGCGCCATGGGCGTGGTCATGGCCGTGATCCTCTGCGGCGTGATCGTCGTGGCCTTGGTCCTCGTGGCCGTCCTCCGCCGCGTGGTCGTCATGCGCATGCGCGTCATGATCCTCGTCATGCGTGTCGGCGGCGCCGAACAGCACGTCCTCGCGGGTGGCAAGGTGGCGGGTGCCGGGCAGGTCGAACAGCGCCAGCGCCGCAGCCTCGCCCGCGATGGCGTCGATCTTGCGCGCCATGTCCGGGCTCAGCGCCTCGCCCATCCAGACCACCAGCTGCGCCTCCTGCAGGGCGCGCGCTTCGGAGGGTTTGAGCGCGTGGTCATGCGGCGAGGCGCCGGGCGGGACCAGCAGCGCGGGCGTGCCCAGATCCCCCATGACGCTGGCCACCAGCCCCTGCACCGGTGCGATGTCGGTGGCGACACGCGGCACCTCGGCGAGGGCGGCGGTGGAGGAGAGCAGCAGGGCGGGAAGCAGGGAGCGCAGCATCGGAGCCTCTTTCGGGTTGTGATGTTATAGTGTAACGATCCGGGCTTGATAGCGCCCCTGCTATAACATATCAAGCCCCAAACACGGAGGCCGCATGGACCCGCTTGGTTTCACCCGCCACGATCACGACCAGTGCCGCAGCCACGGGCTGCATTCCGCCGAGGAGGTCTGCGCGCGCGATGGGCTGTCGCTGACGCCGCAGCGGCGCCGGGTGCTGGAGATCCTGCTGCGCCAGCACCGGGCCATGGGCGCCTATGACCTGATGGACGTGATGCGCGAGGAAGGCCGGGCGGCGCAGCCGCCCACCGTCTATCGGGCGCTGGATTTTCTGGTCTCCAACGGCTTTGCCCACAAGATCGAGCGGCTGAACGCCTTTGTCGCCTGCGCCCATCCCGGCGAGCGCCACAAGCCCGCCTTCCTGCTGTGCCGCGCCTGCGGGGCGGTGGCGGAGATGCCCGCCCGCGCCATCACCGATGCGGTGCGCGCGGCGGCGGAGAGCCTTGATTTTGCGCTGGAGCGGGTGGTGGTGGAGGCCGAGGGCCTGTGCCCGCGCTGCCGCGAGGCCAAGCCGTGCGGCTGATCGAGGCCAAAGGCATGACGGTGGCGCTGGCCGGGCAGGTGGTGCTGCGCGACGTGGATTTCCATGTCGATCCCGGCGAGATCGTGACCATCGTCGGTCCCAACGGATCCGGCAAGTCGACGCTCTTGCGCACGCTGATCGGCGCGCTGCGCCCCGAGGCCGGAGAGATTCGCCGCAAGCCAGATCTGCGTCTGGGCTATGTGCCGCAGAAGCTGCAGATCGACGCGACGCTGCCGCTGACCGTGGGCCGGTTCCTGTCGCTGCCCCGGCGGATCGCGGCGGCGCAGGCGCAGGCGGCGCTGGACGAGGCGGGGGCGGGCACGCTGACCGACCGGCCCATGGCCGACCTGTCGGGCGGGCAGTTCCAGCGCGTGCTGCTGGCGCGGGCGCTGCTGGGGCGGCCTGACCTTCTGCTGCTGGACGAGCCGACGCAGGGGCTGGACCAGCCCGGATCGGCGGCGTTTTACCGGCAGATCGAACAGATCCGCGCCCGGCTGGGCTGCGCCGTGGTCATGGTCAGCCATGAGCTGCATGTGGTGATGAGCGCCTCTGACCGCGTGGTCTGCCTGAACGGCCATGTCTGCTGTCAGGGTCATCCCGAAACCGTGGCGCAGGCGGCGGAATACCGGGCGCTGTTCGGCACCGGCACCCATGGCGCGCTGGCGCTTTACCGGCACGAGCACAGCCATAGCCACGATCACGACCACAGCCACGACCATACGGATCATGTGCACTGATGCTGGATGATTTTCTTGTCCGCGCCGCGCTGGCGGGGCTGGGGCTGGCGCTGGCCGCCGCTCCCTTGGGCTGTTTCGTGTCGTGGCGGCGCATGGCCTATTTTGGCGATGCCACGGCCCATGCCGCGATTCTGGGCGTGGCGCTGGCGCTGGCGCTGTCCCTGCCGGTCTTTGCGGGCACGCTGGCGGTGGCGCTGCTGATGGCGCTGCTGGTCGGCACGCTGAGCGAGCGGGGGCTGGCGCTGGACACCGTGCTGGGGGTGCTGGCGCATGGCGCGCTGGCGGTGGGGCTGGTGGCGATCACCTTCGTGCCGGGCGCGCGGCTTGACCTGTCGGCCTATCTGTTTGGCGACATCCTTGCGGTGACGCCTGCCGATCTGGCGGTGATCTGGGGCGGGGGGCTGGCGGTCAGCGCGCTGATGGTGTGGCGCTGGCAGGCGCTGCTGACCACCACCGTCTCGCCGGATCTGGCATGGGCGAGCGGGCTTGATCCGCGGCGCGAGCAGCGCATCCTGACCGTGGCGCTGGCCCTGACGGTGGCGGTGGCGATCAAGGTGGTGGGGGTGCTGCTGATCGGGGCCATGCTGCTGATCCCCGCCGCCGCGGCCCGCCCGTTTTCCCGCACGCCGGAGCGGATGGCGCTGCTTGCGGCAGCGATCGGTGCGGTCTCGGCCCTTGCAGGGCTGCAGATGGCGCTGTGGTTCGACACGCCCGCCGGGCCGTCGATGGTCTGCGTGGCGGCGGCGATCTTTGCCGTCTCCGCCGCAGCAAGCGCGCTGCGCGGCTGAGCGGATCACGGGCCTATCCGTGCCGCGCATCTTGAACTCGCGTGCCGATGACGGCGGGCGGCCTTGCCGCTTTTGACGTCAGGCAGGGGGCCGGTCAGCGCAGGGCCCTGAAAGCGCGACGAAGGCCCCGTGCTTTGCGATCAGACAGCGCAGGCTCATCTGGTCTGGAGCGGCACCCGGATGACCACGCGATACCCGGGCTTCGCGGGGCTTGTGTGCATGGCGGCGCCAAGCTGCGCAACCAGACCGTCGATGATGCGTGTGCCAAGACCCTGTTCGGCGCCTTCGGCCTTCCCGGTGCCGTTGTCGGCGACTTCCAGCACCAGATCGCCAGCGTCCAGACGGGTCGCGACCTTGATGATCCCGTTCGGAACGCCTGAAAGCCCGTGCTTGATCGCGTTCGTCGCCAGTTCGTTCACGATCAGCGCGAGCGGGATCGCCTTGTCCGCGGGCAGTTTCACCTCAGCCGGATCACACTGGACGGCCACACCGGCTGTCCCGGCATCGCCGGATGCAAGATTGCCGCACAGCTCGCGCAGGTAGTCTCCGAAGGCGACGCTCGTCACCTCGTTCGAGCGGTAAAGCATCTCGTGCACGGAGGTGACCGCGCGGACCCGCGCCGCCGCCTCTTCGAGCCGTTCGCGCACTTCGCCCTTGCTGGCCCTGCGCGCGGCGGTGTTGAGGATGCTGGCCACAAGCTGAAGGCTGTTCTTGATGCGGTGGTTCACCTCGCCCAACAGCGTTTCTTTCTGCGCCAGTAGGCGGTCCCGTTCTTCCAGCGTCTGCGCCAGTTTTTCCTCGCGCTCCTTCGAGGCGGTGATGTCGAGGCTGACGACAACGAAGCGGGGCAGCGCGTCGCGGTGATCCCGCACAAGCTCCCCATGCGATGACAGCCACCGGGTGGCGCCATCCTCCCGCACCAGCCGGTGCGTAAGGGCCACGGAGGTATGTTCCGGCGCGTTCATTTCCTGTTCGAAGGCGGCGTGAAACTCGTCCCGGTCCTGAGCGTGGACCAAGGCAAAGATGACCGGCGCCGGCAGCGTGCCCTCGCGTTCCGGAAGGCCCAGCATGATGGCGAAGGCCCGCGAGACGTAGATGGTCTCGGTGCTGGGGTCGTATTCCCAGAAAGCAAGATCGTTGAGCCGCTGGGCCGACCGCAGGCGGATCGCCTGATCGCGGCGGAACAGCGTCTCCTCGGTGACATCGCGGACATGGTGGATCAGCGCCACGACCTTGCCGTCGCGCAGGATCGGCGTGTTCAGCGGCTTCCAGTAACGCTCCTCGAAGCCGCCCCCCGGCTCGCGGAGCGGGATGTCATATTTCTGCACCGCCATGGCATGGGTGCGGCCCGTCGTGCGCGCCGTCTCCAGCGAGGCGCGCAGGTTGCGCACGCCATCGGCGTTCGGATCATCGGGATTGTCCGGAAACGCCTCGAATATCGCGACGCCGACCAGATCCTCCCACCGGGTCCGTGTCAGGTCCAGATACTGCTGGTTGACGTCGATGATGGTGAAGTCGGGGTCAAGGATCAGATAGCCATGCGGCGCCGCCTCGAACACCGCGTTGCGCAGAGCCTCAGCGTCCAGATTTTCCGACAGTTCAGCCATGTCCGCTCCGCGCGCATGTTCACATGTAAGCCGCAATAGTTGACCATGGGCCGGGAAGCCAACCCCAAGACGCGGGTGCCACGGGCGCGTAAGTCGGGCGAGCCTGCCTGACCCCATCTCCGCAGCTCATCCAGCGTCCAGCGAAAGTCGACCCAGCCTTTCCCGGCAGCATATGAGGCTTGGCCGGGCACAGCAAGGCCACAGCCATCCTGCCCGCGCGTGCCGCGCGGCAGGTGATCCGCTGAACGGGGCTTGGCGTGCGCGGCGAAGGGCGGCTGCCTGCGCGCCGCGAAGGCATCATCGTTCTGGCGTGATGACGTTTCGACGTCACCAGCCCAAAGGTGCAGTCTCGCGCACGGCGCGATCACCCGTCAAAGCCCCGCTTCCGGGTCGGGGAAGGGGCGGGGGCCAGATCGTTGCCAGCCTCGGCGCCCGTGTCGCCTGTCGCAAACGGAGGATCAGACGGCGTTGCTGCAAGAGCAGAACGGGCCCGTCCTATTAGCCTGACGGGCAGTGGACGAGGCCGCAGGTCGAAAAGGGCAGGGGATGATCAAGGTGCTTTCAGGGGTCTGGGCCCTGCTGCTTGGCGTGGTGCTGATCATGCTCGGCAACGGCATGCATTTTACGCTGATCGGTCTGCGCGGCGGGCTCGAGGGGTTTTCCTCGACCGCGCTGGCGGTGGTGACCTCGGGCTATTTTCTGGGCTTCCTGTCGGGAGCGCGGCTTACGCCGCTGATGATCCAGCGCGTGGGTCATGTGCGGGTGTTCGCGGCGCTTGGCAGCTTCATGTCGGCGGCGCTGATCGCGCTGCCGCTTCTGGCAGAGCCCTGGGCCTGGACCGTGCTGCGGGTTCTCGTGGGGTTCTGCATGTCCGGCATCTATGTGTCAGCCGAAAGCTGGCTGAATGCCGCGGCCACCAATCAGACCCGGGGAAAGCTGCTGTCGGCCTACATGATCGCGCAGACGCTGGGGATCATCGGCGCGCAGGGGCTGCTGACCCTGGGCGATCCGGCAACATCGGTGCTGTTTATCTGCGCGTCCATTCTCGTCTCGGTCTCCTTCGCGCCGATCCTGCTGTCCGTCGCGGTGGTTCCGGTGGTGGAGGTCGCGCGCCCGATGCCGCTGCGCCGCCTGTTTCAGGGCTCGCCGCTCGGCACGGTGGGGATCTTCCTGCTGGGCAGCGTCTATGCCACGCAATCCGGCATGGGCGCGGTCTTTGGCACCCAGATCGGCCTCTCCGCGTCGCAGATCGCCCTATTTATCGCGATGCTGTTCGCAGGCGCGCTGGTGCTGCAATATCCCATCGGCTGGCTGTCGGACCGGATGGACCGGCGCAGGCTGATCTTTGGTCTGGCGGTTCTGGGCGCTGCCTCCTGCGCGATGGGAGGGGTGACCGGCAGCGGGCTCTGGCCGCTGATGACCGCAGCCTTTCTTGCGGGGGGCGTCACGACGCCGCTCTATGCGCTGCTGCTGGCCTATACCAACGATTCTCTTCCTGCCGCGGACATGCCTGCGGCCTCCGGCGGGCTGGTCTTCACCTTCGGGCTGGGGGCGATTGCCGGTCCGCTTGTCACCGGCTGGGCGATGCAGCGCCTTGCCCCGCAGGCCTTCTGGCTGGTGCTTGCGGTGACCTTTCTGGGGATCGCGCTTTATGCGCTTTACCGCATGACACAGCGGGCGGTCGCCTCGGCGGAGGACACCGACAGCTACCTCAACGTGCTCCCCACGGCATCGCCCGTCGCGGTTGAGGCGGCAGGGGAATGGGCGGTGGAAAACGCCGAGGCCTCCGGAACAGACGCGGCACGGTAGAGGGCAGGCCGAAACCGGTCGCTTCGTGCAGACGATGGACCGTTTTCTGCCGCGCTTCGCGGCGGCTGCCCTCCTTGCCCGCGGGGCCGCGAGCGGCAGGCAGGGCCGCATCCTGGCCTCGAAGGACGGGGTGACAAAGGGCTGACGCGCGGTTCGGGCAACGGCGCAGGCCGAAGCCGGAGCCGCCCGCGGGGCGGCAGAAACCCTCCGCTCGGCACCCTGCCTCGGAAGGAGCACGGGCTGTGGTTCATCTCGAGCGCATGAGGGGGAGGTAAGGTGAGAGGCTGGACAACGACCCAAGCGGGGCTCGTTACGGCTGCTTCCTTCCGGACCTGACCGGGTTGGCGAGGCGCCTGCCCGCGCCAACCTCTCAAGGCGTCATCTAGTCGTCACGCGGGCGATGTGCAACCCCCTGTCTCAGCCGGGGGCGCGATCCGCCCAGCCCGCAAAGATTTTTTCCAGCGCGACCACGATGTAATAGAGCACGATGCCAAGGAAGGCCAAGGCGATGAGCACGGCGAACATCAGCGGATAGTCGGAATTGGTCTTGCCGCTGTCAAACAGCGCGCCAAGGCCGCGGCCATGCGGCGAGACGATCTCCATCAGGTTGGTGCCGATGAAGGCCAGCGTCACCGAGACCTTCAGCGCGCCGAAAAATTCCGGCAGGGTCTTGGGCAGGGCGATCTTGCGGAAGATGGTGGTCTGGCTGGCGCCAAGGCTGCGCAGGATGTCGCGATATTCCGGCTCCAGCGTCGAGAGGCCGATGGAGACCGAGACCGCGATGGGAAAGAACGAGATCATGAAGGCGATGAGCACGGTGTTGAAATCGTGCATCCCCACGAACATCAGCGCCACGATCGGCACCACGGTGGCCTTGGGGATGGCGTTGAAGCCCACCAGCAGCGGGTAGAGCGCGTCGCGCATGGTGCGGGAAAAGCCCATGATCATGCCAAGGGCCGTGCCGAAGATCACCGCCAGCACCAGCCCTGCCACGGTGCGCCACAGCGTCTGCCAGCCCATGGTCAGGAACAGCGGCCAGTAGCGCTCGAAGGCGGGAACGAGGTCGGAGGGCGAGGCCATCTTGTAATTGGGCCAGCCCATGATCCAGACCAGCGCCTCCCACAGCAGCAGGAAGATCAGCATGGCGGCGGTGGGGACGGCGATCTGGCGGAATGTCATGGGCGGGCTCGGCTGCTGGGGGAGACGGGGGCTCTGCCCCCACGCGCCGGGGGCGCGTTCCCCCGGGATATTTCTGGCCAATGGAAACCCGGAAGATCCGGGCGGCGGGTCAGGCGGCGGCGGGGCTGCGCCCTTGGGCGATCTCGATCTGGTGGCGCAGGATGGCGAGCTGCTCCGCGGCCTCTGCGGTATAAAGATGCGCGATGTCGCGCGGGCCCTGCTGCGGCAGGTCCAGCGTGTACTGCGTGCGGGCGGGGCGGCCCGACAGCACCACCACCTGATCGGCGAGATAGATCGCCTCGCGCAGGTCATGGGTGATGAGCACGCCGGTGAAAGGTTCCTTCGCCTTGAGCTGGTGCATGATCTGCCACAGATCCTCGCGGGTGAAGGCATCGAGCGCGCCGAAGGGTTCGTCGAGGATCAGCACCTCGGGCTGGTGCACCAGCGCGCGGCAGAGCGAGGCGCGCTGCCGCATGCCGCCGGAGAGTTCCGAAGGGCGCTTGTCCTCGAAGCCTTCGAGCCCGACAAGGCTCAGCAGGTGGCGGGCGCGGTCCTCCTGCTGCGACTTGCTGAGATCGGTGGGCACGATTTCCAGCGGCAGCAGCACGTTTTTCAGGATGCTGCGCCATTCCAGCAGCACCGGGTTCTGGAAGGCCATGCCCACGGTGGCGCGCGGCGAGGTGACGGGGCTGCCATGCAGCCGCACCTCGCCGTGATCGGGGATCAGCAGCCCCGCCACCAGCTTGGTCAGGGTGGATTTGCCGCAGCCGGAGGGGCCGACCACGGCGGTGAAGCCGCCTTCGGGCACGGCAAGGTCAAGCCCGTCCAGCACCGGCAGCGGGCCCTTGGCGGTCCTGTAGGCGTGGCGCACGCCGGTGATCTCGATCAGATGGGTCATGGTGGTCTCTGGCAGGGCAGCGGGGGAGGGCGGACCCTCCCCCGGCGTGGGGGTCACTGCAGCGGAAAACCTGCCTCGGGCAGGTAGCTTTCGGTGAAATAGAGCGCGGCGTCGGGGGCGTTCTGGAACTCGTAGGTCAGCTTGATCTGTTCGACCGCGCTGTCCATCCGCGCCTCGTCGATGAGCCCGAAGCCGTTGGCGCTGGTCCAGTCGGTGACCACATTGGCCTCCAGCGCCAGTTCCAGCCGCCGCAGTTCCAGCTCCGAATCCGAGGCCGGGTTGCGCGACACGAGGCTTTCCACCGCCGTGGCGGGATCGGCCACGGTGTCCTTCCAGCCTGCCGCCACGGCGGCGAGGAAGCTTTTCAGCAGCTCGGGATTGGCCTCGGCCCAGTCGGTATTGGCGATGATGGCATTGCCGTAAAGATCGACGCCGTAATCGGCCATGAGCAGGGTGGTGAGGTCGGATTCCTCGACGCCCAGCCGGGCGGTGTTGAGATAGGAGGTGAAGGAGAAGCCGGTGATCGCGGCCACCTTGCCTTCGGCCAGCATCGGTTCGCGGGTGGGGAAGCCCACCGGCTCGATGGTGATGGCTGTGGTATCAAGCTCGTTTTCGGCGGCAAAGATCGGGAACTGCGCCCATGCGCCGTCGGGCGGCGGGGCGCCCAGCACCTTGCCCTCCAGATCCTTCGGCGTCTCGATGCCCAGCGATTTGCGCCCGATGATGGCGAAGGGCGGCTTGTCGTAGATCATCATCACGCCGATGACCGGGGCGCCGGGGTTCTGGTCAAGGAACTTGATGAGCGAGTTGATGTCGGCAAAGCCCACGGGAAAGGCGCCGGTGGCCACTTTGGGGATCGCGTCCAGCGAGCCCTGACCGGCGGTCACCTCGACCTCCAGCCCGGCTTCGGCGAAATGACCGTTGTCGATGGCGACAAAATAGGGGGCGGCGGGGCCTTCGAATTTCCAGTCGAGCGCGAAGGGCAGGGCGGTCTGGGCCTGAGCCGCCGAGGCGGCGGCCAGAAGCCCGGTGGCCAGAACGAGGGCGCGGGGGGTCATGCTGCGGGTGTCTCCCTGTTGGGGCGGAATTTCCGCCGTGTTTTGCGGCGGGTGTGTCATGGCTGGCACCAGAATGCCCGGAAATGTGGCGAAGTCCAGCATTGAGACATGACATGCGCCCGAGTTTTGTGCATCATTCGGGAGATGTGCCTGCAGGCTGGGCAGAAGGTGCATCCCGCGACGGCAGAAGCCCCGCCGCCTGCGCCCCCGCGCGCAGATCGACGGCCATGTGATGCGCATGGCGTCCGGATCCGGGCACAAGATCGGGCACCTGCACCACGCGCATCCCCGCCGCATGTGCGGCCTCGGCGCCGGTATCGCTGTCCTCGAAGGCAAGGCAGCGGGCGGGCGGATGCCCGAGCCGCGCGGCGGCCAGCAGATAGGGCTCGGGCGCGGGCTTGGGCCGGTGCACGCAGTCGGCGGAGACCAGCACCCGGAAGGCGGCGCGCAGCCCGGCCCGCGCCAGCTTTGCCTCTGCGGCGGCGCGGCCGGAACTGGTGGCCACGGCCATGGGCAGGCCAAGGGCTGCGATCTCCGCCACCAGCTCGCGCGCGAAGGGCTTCAGCGGCGCGCCTTCGGTCCGGCGCAGCGCGGCGGATTCGGCGCGGATGGCCGCGTTCAGCGCGCTCTGGTCCAGATCGCCATATTGCGCGGCAAAGACCTGCGCGACGGTCTCCCGGTCGCGCCCGATCAGCCCCTCCAGAAAGCCGGGGGTCACGGTCACGCCGAAGCGCCGGAAGGCGCGCCGCCCCGCCTCCAGCGCAAGACGTTCGCTGTCGACCAGCGTTCCGTCCAGATCGAAGATCACGGCGGCGAATGGCAGTGCGGTCATGCCGGGGCCTCTTGGGATGCGGCAGAGGGGGCGGCGAGCGTTTCCATCGGCTGCCAGCGCGACAGGGCCTGCCGGGGCTGCCAGCGGAAGGCAAAGACATTGCCGCCGCCGCCGGGGCCCTGATCATAGGCGCGGCTGATCGGCACCCCCAGCAGCGCGCAGAGCAGCAGGGTGCCGACCCCGCCATGGCCGACGAAGAGCACGTCGCCGCAGGTCTCGTCGCTCAGGCAGGCGGCCACCTCCGACAGGATCCGGGCCTGCGCGGCGGCGGCAGTCTCCCAGCCGCGCACGCTGGTCTGCGGCTCGGCGAAGAACCGGTCGGCCACGGCTTCGAACTCCGCAGGCGGCAGGAAGCCGGTGGCGCTGCGGTCGTTCTCGTGCATGCGGGGGCGGATCTCGACGGTGCAGCCGAGGCTGGCGGCCAGCGGGCGCGCCGTCTCCAGCGCCTTGACCTCCGCGCTGGACACAACCCGGGTGATGCCCGCCAGCGCGCCGCGTGCCGCCAGCGCAGCAACCCGCGCCGCCCCCTCCGGGCTAAGCGACCATGACGGGACGTCCTGCGCGGGATCAATGCGCACCTGCGGGTGGCTGAGATAGAGCAGACGCGCCATGGCTCAGCTCTGGCGCCAGAGGCGCGCGGGATCGCGCGGGAAACGGGTCGGGCGGGGGGTCATCGCAGATCTCCACATCAGATGCGGGCTTATCAGATCAGGCTTGGCCGTGGCGCGCAACGGGCGGCGGACGCTCTGCCTCGCCAGCGCCGGAGCCTCCGGCGGGGATATTTTTGCCAAGAAGAAGGTCCGCCTCTTCTTCTTGGGATAAATATCCCGGGGAGCGCGAGGGGCAGCG
>NZ_JAYKSL010000003.1:322553-329650 GCF_035481585.1 Salipiger marinus
CGAGGGGCAGCGCCCCTCGCACCGCAGGTTCGGGCGTGGTTGCCACCGCCTGTCTTGCATGGCATCCCGAAGGCGCAGTCAGGAGAGCGGTGATGCGGCAGGCGGAAGAGGTGACATTCGGCGGGTCCGGTCTGGACCGGGCGGCGGATCTGCGCGGGGACATTCCGGCACTTGCGGCGGCGCTGCAGGCGCCGGGCGCGCGCAGCGTGGTGATCTGGCGCGGCAAGCCGCTGGTGCGCGGCGAGGCGCAGGCGGATCTGCTGCGGCTGCCGCTGGACCATCCGCTTCTTGCCGAGGCGCGGGCGCGCCCGGTGCTGCTGGGGCGCGAGGCGGGCGCTGTGGTGCTGGCGCATGACATTTCCGGCTGGGAGCCGGAGGCGCCCCCGGGCGAGGGGTTTCTGGACCAGAGCGTGCAGGTTCATCCGCTGGCGCCCGAGGGCGCGCGGTTTGTCGAATTGCGGGCGCTGCTGATGGCGCTGAGCCCGCGCGATGCCGAGCTTGCCGCGACCGCCAAGGCGATCCTTGGCTGGCATGACAGCCACGGCTTCTGCGCCCGCTGCGGCCATGCGTCAGAGGTGATGATGGCGGGCTGGCAGCGGGTCTGTCCCGCCTGTGGCACGCATCATTTTCCGCGCACCGATCCCGTGGTCATCATGCTGGTGACGCGGGGCAATTCCTGCCTGCTGGGGCGGTCGCATGGCTGGCCCGAGGGCATGTTCTCCTGTCTGGCGGGCTTTGTGGAGCCGGGCGAGACCATGGAGGCGGCGGTGCGTCGCGAAGTGATGGAAGAAACCGGCGTTCCTGTGGGGGCGGTGCGCTACATGGCGACGCAGCCCTGGCCCTGGCCCTCGTCGCTGATGATGGGCTGTCACGCCGAGGCGCTGGACACGGCGCTGACCATCGATCCGGTGGAAATCGAGGCGGCGCGCTGGGTCAGCCGCGAGGAACTGGCGCAGGCCTTCGCGGGGGATCACCCCGAGATCAAGCCCGCGCGGAAAGGTGCCATCGCGCATTTTCTGCTGCGGGCGTGGCTTGCGGACCGGCTCGATTGACGCGAGGCTTGGCGCAACACCAGTCGGGTGGGGCAGGAGCGGATATGGAATTCACGACAAAAGAAGACATCGCGGCACCGGTGGAGCAGGTCTATGCCGAGCTGACCGATTACGAGCGTCTGGAGCGGCAGATCATGCGCCGCGGCGTCGCTCTGCGCCGTGTGGCGGAGGGCCCCGGCGTGGGCATGGCATGGCAGGCGACCTTTGGCTTTCGCGGCAAGGAGCGCGAGGCGCGGATCACGCTGGTGGAGGCGCAGGCGCCCGACCTGCTGGTCTATGACAGCCTGTCCGGCGGGCTGGAGATGCGCACCCGGCTGGAATTTGTGGCGCTGTCGCGCTCGCGCACCCGCGTGACCATGACGGCGGATCTGAAGCCGCAGACCCTGTCGGCGCGGCTGCTGGTGCAGTCGCTGAAACTGGCACGGGGCAATCTGGAAAAGCGCTTCCGGGTGCGCATGGCGGACTATGCCAAGCAGCTGGAGGACCGGCTGAGCCGGGCCTGATCCCGCTCAGGGCAGCGAGAGCGGGCGCAGGGCCGCGTAAAGCGCCCGCCAGCGGTCCAGCCTTGCGCGCAGGGCGGGCGCGTCGCGGGGCGTGAAGAGCTGCGTGGGCACCGGGCGCCGCGCCAGATCCGTGCGGCTGATCCGCCCCAGCGCAAGGGCCGCCAGCCGCGCCGCGCCGATGGCGGGGCCAGCGGGCGCGCCTTCGGGGCGATAGACCGCGTGGCCGGTGACATCGGCCAGCACCTGCAGCAGGAAATCGCTGCGCGCGCCCCCACCAAGCGCGGGCAGCGGCCCCGGATCCTGCGCCGGACTGTCGAAGCTGGCGAAGGCATCGGCGAAGCAGAAGGCCACCGCCTCGACGGCGGCGCGCATCATGGCGGCGCGGCTGGTGCTGTCCTCCAGCCCGAAAAACGCGCCCCGGATATGCGGATCGCCATGCGGGCTGCGCTCGCCGGTCAGATAGGGCAGGAACAGCGGCACGCGGGCGGGGTCGGTGGCTTCGGCCTCGGCCAGCAGCGGGCCGATCTGCGCCCCGGCGATGCCCGCGAACCATGCCAGCGGGCGCGCGCCGTTCAGCATGGCGGCCATCTGCACCCAGCGGTCGGGCAGGGTATGGGCGAAGGCATGCACGAAGCGCGCCGGATTGGGGGTGTAGCTGTCCCCGGCCACCAGAAGCTGCGCCGAGGTGCCGAGCGAGATCAGCCCCGCCCCCGGCTCCACCGCGCCCACCGACACGGCGCCGGTGGCGGCATCGCCGCCGCCCGTCACCACCGGCAGCCCGGGGCGCAGCCCCAGCGCCTCCGCCACCTGCGGCAGCAGGGGGCCTGCCACCTCGTGGCCGGCACGCAGTTCGGGCAGCCAGCGCGGATCGGTGGCGGAGGCGGCACAAAGCGCGTCGGACCAGCGCCGGGCCGCCTGATCGAACCACAGCGTGCCCGCCGCATCCGAAGGGTCGGTGACATGGCCACCATGCAGGCGCAGGCCGATGTAATCCTTGGGCAGCAGCACATGGGCGATGCGCGCGTGATCCTGCGGCGCGTGGCGCGACAGCCACAGCAGTTTCGGCGCGGTGAAGCCGGGCAGCGGCGGCACGCCCGCGATCTGGCCGATCTGCGGCAGGCTGCGGGCCAGATCGGCGCATTCGGCATGGGCGCGCCCGTCATTCCACAGCATCGTCGGGCGCAGCACCTGATCCGTCGCATCCAGCAGCACGGCCCCGTGCATCTGCCCGGAAAGGCCGATGGCGGCGATGTCCTGCCGGTCAGAGGCCGAAAGCGGCGCCAGCAGGTCGGCCAGCACGCGCAGCACCGCCTGCCACCAGTCCGCCGGATCCTGTTCCGAGGCATAGGGCATGGGCGAGCGCGTGGTCAGCGGATGCGTGGCCTCGCCCAGCATGCGCCCGTCCCGGCAGAGCACGGCAATGACGGAGCTTGTGCCCAGATCCAGCCCGATTTCCACGATCAGCCCCTCCTGCCCGTCGCGCGTCCCTGCGCGCGACCCGCCTGCCTGCGCAGGCTTTCCCGATCTGCCTGCCCGCGCAGGTTTGCCCGACCCGGCGCCAAGGGCAAGGGGTCAGCCAAGGGTCACCACCCGCCCGCCCGCCGCGCGGGCATCTTCGGCGTCATGGGTCACCAGCAGCACCGGCAGGCCACGCGCCTGCGCCCGCGCCAGCACCAGCGCGCGGATCTGCGCGCGCAGACCGGCATCCAGCCGCGAGAACGGCTCGTCCAGCAGCAGCGCGCGCGGCTCCGCCAGCAGCATCCGCATCAGCGCCACCCGCGCCTTCTGCCCGCCCGACAGCGTGGCGGGATCGCGCGGGCCGTAGCCTGCCAGCTCCACCTCCTGCAGGGCCGCCTCGATCCGGGTGCGGCGGGCGGCGCCGCGCAGGGCGCGGGGCAGGCCGAAGCCCAGATTGCCTGCCACCGACAGATGCGGAAACAGCAGGTCGTCCTGAAACAGGATGCCCACCTGCCGCGCCTCGGCGGGGCGCCGGGTCAGATCGGTGCCGTTGAGCAGGATGCGCCCCTCCAGCGTGAAGGCCGGATCAAGCTGGCCGATGATGGCCGACAGCAGCGTGGATTTGCCGGATCCGGAGCGGCCCATCACCGTCAGCACCTCGCCCGGGGCCACGCGCGCGTCGAGCGTCAGCAGCAGATCGCCGCCGCGCCGCAGGATCACATGGTCCAGCACCAGCCCCTCAGCCATGGCGCATCCCCCGCCGGTGGCGCCACAGCAGCGCAGGCAGCAGCAGCGCCAGCGCGAAGGGCAGGAAGGCGGCGCCGGTCTGGGCTAGCGCGGTCACGCCGATCACCCGCCGGTCGCCGCCGGAGGCAAGCGCCACCGCTTCGGTGGTCAGGGTCGGCACCCGGCCCGCGCCGATCAGCAGCGTCGGCAGGAACTGCCCGACGCTGGCGGCGGCGGCCACGGCAAAGGCGGTCAGCACCGGGCGCAGCAGCAGCGGCAGGCGCAGCCGCCAGAACACCGCAGCCGGGCCATGCCCCAGCGCGTGGCCCACGGCGGCATAGCGCGGATCCAGCGCGCGCCACGGATCGCTGAGCGACAGGAAGGCGTAAGGCAGCACAAAGACCAGATGGGCGGCGATCACCGCCGCCCGGCTGCCCTCCAGCCCCGCCAGCAGCGCCAGCACCTGCAGCCCCGGCAGAAAGGCGATCTGCGGCACCAGCAGCGGCAGATAGAGCAGCCAGAGCGCGCGGCGGGTCGGGCGCAGATGGTGGCGCTGTTCGGCCTGCAGGCAGGCCAGCACCAGCGCCGTGGCGATGCCCGCCGCCAGCGCGGCGATCAGCAGCGTTTCGGCCAGCAGCGCCGCCAGCCCCGGCCCGTGACGCTGCCAGCTGCGCAGCGACAGGGCATCGGGCAGGAGGGAGGGAAAGGTCCAGACCCCGGCCAGCGACCAGACGGCGAGCCCCGCCAGCCCCAGCAGCACGGCGCCTGCCGACATCCCCCCCAGCGCCAGACCGGCGGCGCGCAGGCCGCGCTCGGCCCGTCCGCGCCCGCCACGGGTCAGCCAGCCGCGCGTGGCGCGTGCCAGCGCCAGTTCGCCACAGCGCCACAGCGCCAGCGCCAGCAGCGTGGCGGCAAACAGCAGCACCGCCCCCGCCGCCGCCTGAAAGCGCAGCGCCAGATCGGGATCGTTCATCCAGCGCAGCACCTGCACGCCAAGCGGCGGCGGCGTGGTGGGGCCAAGGATCATCGCCACATCCACCACCGACACCGAATAGGCCAGCACCGCATAGACCGGCAGCCGGATCAGCGGATAAAGCCGGGGCAGGATCACCTTGATCCAGCCGGTGATGCGCCCGTAACCCAGCGCCTGCGCGGTGGCGAGGCTTTGTCCCGGGCGCAGGCCGGGCAGGGCCGCCAGCACCATCAGCAGCAGGAAGGGCATCTCCTTGACCACGAGCCCGGCGGTCAGCGACAGCCCCCATGGATCCTGCAGGATCAGCAGATCGGGCGGGCGGTCCCAGCCCAGAATCTGCGCCAGCCCGCGCGCGATCCATCCCGAGGGCGCGATGAGAAAGGCAAGGCCGAAGGCCGCCGCCGCATGGGGCACCGACAGCAGCGGCGACAGCGCCCGTTCCAGCAGGGCAAAGGCGCGGGTGCCGTGCCAGCCCGCGCAGATCAGCAGCGTCAGCCCCAGCGCCAGCGCGGTGGCGGCAAGCCCGGTGCCAAGGCTCAGCGCCAGCGCGCGCGGCAGGCCCGGCCAGTCCAGCAGGGCGCGGAACGGCTCAAGCCCCGGGGTGGTGCCGCCCAGCGTGGGCATCACGCCAAAGGCGGGCGCCAGCGTGCCCGCCAGCCCCGCCGCCACCGGACCCAGCAGCGCCAGCAGCACCAGCGCGGGCGCGGCCCTCAGCACTCAGGGCGCCACGCCGTAGCGGCGGGTCCAGTCCGTCTCCAGCCGGTCCATCCACGAGGGATGCGGCTCTGGCAGGGTGGGGCCAAGCGCTGCGGGATCCAGCGTCGCCTCTCCCAGCGGCAGCGCGTCAAAGAGCGCGCGGTCCTGCGGCGCAAGCCGGTCCAGCGCCAGCACCGGGCCCAGCCCCCAGATTTCGGGGTTCGCCATGCGCGCCTGCGCCTCGGGGGACATCAGCAGGTTGGCCAGCACCATGGCACCCGCCTTGGCCTTGGCATTGTAGGGGATGGCGACAAAGCTGGCATTGCCCAGCGTGCCGCCGTCATGGACATGGCTGCGCACCGTGTCGGGCAGCTGGAAGGCGGCGATGGCATTGGCGGCGGCGTTGGGGTTGAAGTCAAAGCCGATGTCGATTTCCGCATCGGCCATCAGCTGCACCAGACGCGGCCCGTTCTGCGGCCATGCGCGGCCCTGCCGCCAGAGGTTGGGATGCAGCGCGTCGAGATAGGCCCAGAGCGGGGCGGTGGCCGCGTCATAGGCCGCGTCAGTGACCGGCTGCGACAGCAGCGCCGGATCGGGAGTAAGCTCGATCAACGCCTGCTTGAGAAAGGTGGAGCCCAGAAAATCCGGCGGCTGCGGATAGGCAAAGCGGCCCGGATTCTCTGCCGCCCAGTCCGCCAGCGCCGCCATCGACCGGGGCGGTTCGGCCAGCCGGGCGCTGTTATGGAAAAACACCAGCCGGGCCATGCCCCATGGCGCCTCCAGCCCCTCGGTGGGCACGGTGAAATCGGCGGTCAGCGCGGCATTGGCGGCAGGATCGGTCAGTGCGAAATTCGGCAGCGCCTCGGCCCATGGCCCGAACAGCAGGCCCTGCTCTTTCATCGCGGCAAAATTCTCGCCATTGATCCAGATGAGGTCGACCGCGCCGCCGCTGTCCTGACCGGCGGTCTTTTCGGCCAGAACCCGGCTCACCGCCTCGGCGGTGTCGGAAAGTTTCACATGGGTCACGGTGACGCCGTGCTGCGCCAAGGCCTGCGCGCCCAGCCAGTCGATGAAGCCGTTGACCGCGTCCGACCCGCCCCATGCGTTCCAGTACACGGTCTGGCCCCGCGCTTCTTCGGTGACGGCGGCCCAGTCGGCGGGGTCGGGATCGGCCAGCGCGCCGGTGGCTGCGGCACAAAGCGCCGCTGTGCAGAAAAACTGCCGGATCATCATACACTCCTTGCAAGGCCGCGGGGCGAACCGGGGCCATGTGGCAAGTCCGTGTGGTCGCGGTCAACCGAATTTCCCGTCAGGCGCGGACCCCGGCAAGGGCGGTGGCCAGCGGTTCGGGCCAGTGTGCGGGCTCCAGCGAGGGGAGGACTGCCAGCGCGCCGGTAAAATCCTCCGCTTCGGTATAAAGCGCGGGTGTCACCACCACGCGCAGCCCCGCGCCACGCGCCGACAGCACCCCGTTGCGGCTGTCCTCGAACGCAAGTGCTGCCCCGGCGGGCAGGCCCAGCCGGGCCAGCGCCAGCGTGTAGATGTCGGCGGCGGGCTTCTTGCGCGGCACCTCGTCCCCCGCCGCGATCACGTCGAAGACCTGATCCGCGTCGCGGCCCCAGCAGGCGCGGGCCAGCGCCTGCACATTGGGCGCGCTGGTGGTGGTGGCGACCGCCAGCCGCAGCCCCG
>NZ_JAYKSL010000003.1:329762-330959 GCF_035481585.1 Salipiger marinus
CCCCGCCGCGCGCGCGGCGGTGACCAGATCCGCGACACCGGGGCGCAGCGCCAGCCCCTGCGCCAGCTGCCGCGCATAGGTTTCGGTCTTGCGCGCGTGCAGCGCCGTGACATCCGGCGCGGGCTGCCCGGTTTCCTGAGCATAGCGGCGCATGCGCTCCTTGCCGCCGGTGGTGCGCAGCAGGCGCCGGTAGGTGTCGCGGTCCCAGTGCCAGCCCAGCCCGGCCTCGGCAAAGCTGAGGTTGAAGGCGTGGCGATGCGCCTCTTCGGTTTCGGCCAGCGTGCCGTCCACGTCGAAGATCAGCGCCGCCAGCGTCATGCGGCGCGCTCGCGCAGGTGCCGCGCCACCAGATCGGGCAGCGCATCGAAATGGTCAAAGACATGGGCATGGGGCAGATCCGCCACCGCCGTATGGCGATAGCCTTCGGTATAAAGCGCAAAGGGCAGGCCCGCGCGCTGGGCGGTTTCGGCATCCACCTCGCTGTCGCCCACATAAAGCGCGGAAGCCGTGCCCAGTTCGGCCAGCACATGGCGCAGCGGCGCGGGATCGGGTTTGCGCTGCGGCAGGGTTTCGGCGCAGGCCACGGCAGAGAGGAACGGCGCAAGGCCGAAATGATCAAGCGCGATATGCGTGGGGCGGGCGGGCTTGTTGGTGCAAAGCCCCATGGGCAGACCCATGGCGCGCAGCCGCGCCAGCGCGTCCATGACCCCGGGATAAAGCCGGGTCAGGGCGGGCGGCTTGTCATATTCGCGCATGAACAGCGCCAGCAGCCGGGCATGTTCGGCGGGATCCTCGGGCAGGCCCACCGCCTGCATCACGCGCGAGATCAGCACCGGCGCGCCCTTGCCGATGAAGCTGCGCGCCTGCTCGAAGCTGATCTCGGGCAGGTTTTCGTGGCGCAGCACGGTGTTGGCGGCGTGGTGCAGGTCGGGCGCGCTGTCGATCAGCGTGCCGTCGAGATCGAAGATGAGGGCGGTCTGGGCGGTCATGGCCGAGGATCCTTCGTGAGGCGGTCAGGTCAGGCCGCGGCGTTTGCGGCGTCGCGGATGGCCCGGATATTCTGGCCGTACGGGGCGGGATCGTCCACCGATCCGCCGCGGAACACCGCCGATCCCGCGACCAGCACATCGGCGCCTGCCGCCACCACCAGCGGGGCGGTGGTGGGATCGACCCCGCCATCGATTTCGATATGGATGG
>NZ_JAYKSL010000004.1:0-156367 GCF_035481585.1 Salipiger marinus
TCCGGGTCATGGCCGAATGCGAGGACGAAGCCCTGCTTGCCCGTCTCGTCGACGGCATCGTGGCCGAAGTCGAGGCCGCCGCCTGACAAGGGCCCGCCCCTGCCCGGCCCCGCGCCTGTGGGGCGGGCACGGCCTGCCTCCGGCGGGGATATTTAGAGCCGCTGGAAGCCGGGTTTCGCGCCCGGGATTCCAGCGGCCAGAAATATCCCGGGGGGAGAGGCCGCAGGCCGAGGGGGGCAGAGCCCCCCTTGCCCCGCTCAGGCGGTGGCGCGCCCGTAGATCTGCGCAATGCGTTCCACGGCGGCTTCGGGGGGCAGTTCCTCGCTCTCGCCGCTGCGGCGTGAGGTCAGTTCCACCACGCCGTTCTTCAGCCCGCGCGGGCCCACGGTGATCCGCCACGGCAGGCCGATCAGATCCATCGTGGCGAATTTGCCGCCGGCGCGCTCGTCCCGGTCGTCATAGAGCGGCTCCAGCCCCAGCGCGTCCAGCGCGGCATAAAGCGCCTCGCAGGCGGCATCCGCCTCGGCATCGCCCTGCTTGAGGTTGACGATCCCGCAATGGAAGGGCGTCACGCCTTCGGGCCAGATGATGCCGCGCTCGTCATGGCTGGCCTCGATGATCGCGCCCAGCAGGCGGCTGACGCCGATGCCGTGGCTGCCCATATGCACGGGCACCCGCGCGCCCGACTGGTCCACCACCGTGGCGCCCATCGCGTCGGAATATTTGGTGCCGAAATAGAAGATCTGGCCGACCTCGATGCCACGCGCGACGCGGCGGCGGTCTTCGGGGACCTGCTCGAAGAGGGCGGCGTCATGGGTCTCGTCGGTGCGGGCATAGCGCGAGGTGAATTCCTCCAGCACGGCCTGACACTGCTCCACCGAATCGTAATCGATGGCGCGCTCGCCGAAGCGCAGGTCGGTGATCTCGCTGTCGTAGAACACCTCGGATTCGCCGGTCTCCGCCAGCACGAGGAATTCATGGGTGTAATCGCCGCCGATCGGGCCGCCATCGGCGCGCATCGGGATCGCCTGCAGCCCCATGCGTTCATAGCTGCGCAGGTAGCTGACAAGGTGGCGGTTATAGGCGTGCAGCGCGTCTTCCTTGGTCAGGTCGAAATTGTAGCCGTCCTTCATCAGGAATTCCCGGCCCCGCATCACGCCGAAGCGCGGGCGGATCTCGTCGCGGAATTTCCACTGGATGTGATAGAGCGTCAGCGGCAGATCCTTGTAGCTCGACACATGCGAGCGGAAGATGTCGGTGATCAGCTCCTCGTTGGTCGGACCATAAAGCATGTCGCGCCCGTGCCGGTCGGTGATGCGCAGCATCTCCTGCCCGTAATCGTCATAGCGCCCCGACTCGCGCCACAGATCCGCCGATTGCAGGGTCGGCATCAGCATCGGGATATGGCCCGCGCGCTGCTGTTCCTCGTGCACGATCGCCTCGATCCGCTTCAGCACCTTGAAGCCCAGCGGCAGCCAAGAATAGATCCCGGCGGCGGCCTGCTTGATCATGCCCGCCCGCAGCATGTAGCGGTGCGACACGATCTGCGCCTCTGAGGGCGTTTCTTTCAGGACGGGCAGGAAATAACGGCTCATACGCATGGCGGGCCTCCGCAAAAGTTGTCCCGACCGGGTTAGGCGAAGGCTGCGGCAAGGGCAAGAGCCCTGCACCCGCCCTTGATTCAGCCCCGCCAAGACGCAATGTAGGGACAAGCAAGCGAAAGGGACCGCCATGGCACTGCCTGCGCAGACGCAGCTGAGATACTGGGGAATCGCTGCGGTGGTGCTCTCCGTGGTGCTGTGGTTTCTCGGCGACGTGCTGCTGCCCTTCATTCTGGGCGGGGCCATTGCCTATTTCCTTGATCCGGTGGCGGACCGGCTGGAACGCGCGGGCCTGTCCCGCGCCATGGCCACGGCGGTGATCACCGTGCTGGCGGCGCTGCTGTTCGTGGTGGTGGCGCTGGCGGTGGTGCCCGCGCTGGTGCGCCAGACCATCCAGCTGATCGAGACGGCGCCGCAGCTCTTCCGTGACCTGCAGGAGTTCCTGACCACGCGCTTTCCCGATCTCATCACCGAAGGCAGCCCGGTCCGCGAAACGCTGGCCTCGCTTGGCGAGACGGTGAAGGAACGCGGCGGCGAGCTGGCCAATACGGCGCTGAGCTCGGCCATGTCCTTCATCAACATCCTGCTGCTCTTCGTGATCGTGCCGGTGGTGGCGGTCTATCTGCTGCTCGACTGGGACAACATGGTGGCGCGGGTCGACGAGCTGCTGCCGCGCGAACATGCGCCCACCATCCGGGCGCTGGCGCGCGATGTCGATGCCACGCTGGCGGGGTTCATCCGCGGCATGGGTTCGGTCTGTCTGATCCTTGGCACCTATTACGCCGTGGGGCTGTGGCTGGTCGGGCTGAATTTCGGGCTGGTGGTGGGCGTGATCGCGGGGCTGCTGACCTTCATCCCCTATGTCGGGGCCATTGTCGGCGGCGGGCTCGCCATCGGGCTGGCGCTGTTCCAGTTCTGGGGCGACTGGATCTGGATCGCGGCGGTGGCGGGCATCTTCCTGCTGGGCCAGTTCATCGAGGGCAATTTCCTGACGCCGAAACTGGTGGGCAATTCCGTGGGGCTGCACCCGGTCTGGCTGATCCTTGCGCTGTCGGTCTTCGGCTCGCTCTTCGGCTTCGTCGGCATGCTGGTGGCCGTGCCTGTGGCCGCCGCCATCGGGGTGCTGACGCGGTTCATCGTCGGCCGCTACAAGGACAGCAAGCTCTATCGCGGGCTGGACCAAGACCAGTCGCGCGGATGACCCCGCCCGAACAGCTTCCCCTGCCTCTGCCGCGCCGTGCCGCGCTGGGGCGGGAGGATTATTTTGTCAGCACCTCCAACGCGCTGGCGCTGGCGCTGCTGGATGGCTGGCGCGACTGGCCCTCGGGCAAGCTGATCCTTGTGGGGCCGCGCGGCGCGGGCAAGACGCATCTGGCCCATGTCTGGGCGGCCGACTCCGGCGCGCATATCCTGCCCGCCGACGTGCTGCCCGATCTGGCCATTCCCGATCTGGTCCGGGCGCCGCTCTGCATCGAGGATGTCCCCGCCATCGCGGGCAACCGCGTCGCGGAGGAGGCGCTGTTCCACCTGCACAACCTGTCGCAGGCCGAACGCCAGCCGCTGCTGCTGACCGCCAGCGCACCGCCCCGGCACTGGCCGCTGGTGCTGGCCGATCTGCAGAGCCGGATGGAGGCCACCCAGACCGCCACGCTGCCGCAGCCCGATGACGTGCTGCTGGCGGCGGTGCTGGCCAAGCTGCTGGATGACCGGCTCTGCATCCCCGCCCCAGAGGTGATCCCCTATCTGGTCCGTCACATGCCGCGCAGCTTTGCCATGGCGCAGCGCATGGCGGCAGAGCTTGACGCGCGCGCATTGGGACGGCCAAAAGGGATCACGCGCACGCTGGCCCGCGATGTGCTGCAGGCGCTGGTGCCCGGGTCATGATCCGCAGGCCGCAGCCCTGTTTGTCCGGCAAGATGAGTCTTCACGAAGATGTCGCAATTTATGGCGCATAAGCCCACCATGACCCTCGCAGATTTTCTCAAAGCCCCGATTCCGCCTGCCCAGGACCTGCCCGATGTCGATCTGACGGGGCCGGGGCGTTTCTTCAACCGCGAGCTCAGCTGGCTCGGTTTCAACTGGCGCGTGCTGGAAGAGGCGGAAAATCCGCGGGTGCCCCTGCTGGAGCGGCTGCGCTTCCTGTCGATTTCGGCCAACAATCTGGACGAATTCTACACGGTGCGCGTGGCGGGGCTGCGCGAGCTGGCCCATGCGGGCAACACCACGCCCGCCGCTGACGGCCTGTCGCCCGCCGAACAGCTGGTGATGATCGACGAAGACGCGCGCAACCTGATGAGCCGCCAGCAGAAGGTGCTGCAGAGCCTGCAGGACGATCTGGCAGCACAGGGCATTTCCATCGTGCCGCGCGACCGGCTTGACGACGGCGACCTGACCTTCCTGTCGGAAGCCTTCCTGACGCAGATCTTCCCGGTGCTGTCGCCGCTGGCGATCGATCCCGCGCATCCCTTCCCGTTCATCGCCAACATGGGCTACTGCCTTGCGCTGGAACTGGAACGCAAGCGCGACCGCCGGGTGCGGCAGGCGCTGCTGCCGATCCCGCATCAGATCGACCGCTTCATCGCGCTGCCCGCGCCCGACGGGCAGCAGCGGTTCATCTTCCTTGAAGACGTGCTGCTGCTGCATATCGACAGCCTGTTCCCCGGCTACCGGGTCAAGGATCATTTCGGCTTCCGCGTGCTGCGCGACAGCGATCTGGAAGTCGAGGAAGAGGCCGAGGATCTGGTCCGCGAATTCGAGGTCGCGCTGAAGCGCCGCCGCCGCGGTGAAGTGGTGCGCCTGACCATCACCCGTGGCGCGGGCCGCAGCCTGCGCGAGATCGTCATGCGCGAACTGCATGTGCAGGAAAACGAGGTCATCGAGCTGGATGGCATGATCGGCATGGCCGATCTCAAGGAACTGGTGCTGGACAGCCGCCCCGACCTGCTCTGGCCGGTGTTCACCCCCCGCGTGCCCGAACGGGTGCAGGATCACGAAGGCAGCATGTTCCGCGCCATCGCGCAGAAGGACATGCTGCTGCATCACCCCTATGAAACCTTCGACATGGTGGTGCGCTTCCTGCAGCAGGCCGCTGCCGATCCGAACGTGGTGGCGATCAAGCAGACGCTCTACCGCACCTCGCGCAATTCCCCGATCGTCGAGGCGCTGTGCGAAGCCGCCGAGGAAGGCAAGTCCGTCACCGCGCTGGTGGAACTGAAGGCACGCTTCGACGAGGCCGCCAACATCCGCCAGTCGCGCCGTCTGGAACGGGCGGGCGCGCATGTGACCTATGGCTTTGTCGACTGGAAGACCCATGCCAAGATCTCGACCGTGGTGCGCCGCGAGGGGTCGAAGCTGGTGACCTACACCCATTGGGGCACCGGCAATTACCACCCGATCACCGCCAAGATCTACACCGACCTGTCGTTCTTCACCTGCGACGCGGAACTGGGGCGCGATGCGTCGAAGATCTTCAACTACCTGTCGGGCTATGCCCTGCCCGAGGGGCTGGAAAATCTGGTGATCTCGCCGCTGACGCTGAAGCCGCGGATGCTGGAACTGATCGCCGCCGAGGCCGAACATGCCCGCAACGGCAAGCCCGCGCGCATCTGGCTGAAGATGAACTCGCTGATCGAGCCCGACATGATCGACGCGCTTTATGCCGCAAGTCAGGCAGGCGTGCAGATCGACTGCGTGATCCGGGGCATCTGTGGCCTGCGTCCGGGCATCCGGGGGCTGTCGGACAATATCCGGGTGAAATCCATCGTGGGCCGCTTCCTTGAACATTCGCGGATCGCCTGTTTCGGCAATGGCCATGGCCTGCCGCACAGCAAGGCGCGGGTGGTCATCTCTTCGGCGGACTGGATGGGGCGCAACCTGAACCGGCGGGTCGAAACCGGGGTGGAAATCCACAACCCCACGGTGAAGGCGCAGATCGTCAGCCAGATCATGGCCGCGAACCTTGCCGACACGGCGCAAAGCTGGGTGATGGAACCGTCGGGCAAGTTCACCCGCCACGCGGTGCCCGAGGGCGAGTTTGCCTTCTCCTGCCACCGCTTCTTTATGGAAAACCCGTCGCTGTCGGGCCGTGGCTCGGCAGGGGCCAAGGACGTGCCGCAGCTGACCCACGGCGACTGACACCACCCTTTGGGGCATTTCGCGGCGCTGCCACAGAAATGCCCCAAAACCACCCTCTCTGCGCCACGATTGATTAAGTCACGGTAAATCCGGCCCCGGTTAGGTTTTGTCAGCAAACCCGTGGGCCCCACCATCGGCCCGCCCTGCCCAAGCGGGCGGCAGAAGCCGCGCCCGGTCAGGTCAGCGCAAAGCGCCCCCTCCCCCGGCACAAGGCGCAGCTTCATGTCCAGCATCCTGACCAACACCTCCGCGACCACCGCGCTCCGCACCCTGCAGGCGATCAACGCCAATATCGTCAGCACCCAGCTGGAGCTTGCCACCGGGCGGCGCGTCGCCTCGTCCGAAGACAGCAGCGCCATCTGGTCGATCTCCAAGGCGATGCAGACCGATGTGGCCGGGTTCGACCGGCTGTCGAACAACATCGCGCTGGGGCAGTCGACGATTTCCGTGGCGCGGCAGGCGGCGGAAACCGTGACCACGCTGCTGTCAGAGATGAAGGTGCAGGTGGTCACCGCCCAGCAGGACAGCGTCGACCGTGCCAAGATCCAGAGCGAGGTGTCCAACCTGCGCGACCAGATCGAGGCGGTGGTGGCCATGGCGCAGTTCAACGGGCTGAACCTGCTCAACAATACCGACAGCACCGCCGGAACCGGCACGGTGTCGGTGCTGTCCTCGCTGGACCGGTCCGGCGCCACGGTCACCGCCCGCGACATCGACGTGCGCAAGCGCGATCTGGGCACCCGCGCGGGCAGCATCGCGGCAACCGGCGGCACCTTCACCGCCAGCGCGGCCAGTGTCACGCTCAACGCCACGCAGACCGCGACGCTGGATGCCTCGGCGCTGGCGGTGGCGGCGGGCACCGGCTTTGCCCTGTCGGTCTTCGGCACGGATGCCGATGGCTCCGCCTTTGCGCAGGCCAGCTACCGCACCACCACAGGCGCCACGCCGACACAGGCAGAGGTGGCGGCAGCCTCGCTGTCCTATGTCGCCCGCGACGGCGACACGATGGGCGACGTGGTCACCGCCATCGGGCGCAAATGGACCGCCTTCGCGCAGCAGAACGATCTTGATCCGGACGTGCTGACGCTGGGCTTTGCCAGTGGCCGGATCACCGCCACCTCTGGCGTCACCGATGGCACCGACCAGATCGCGCTAACCTTCAGCCGGGTGGGCGCCGATGCGGGCAACACCATCGGCGGCGGGCTCGACATGCTGTCAGGGCTTGACGTGTCCACCAAGGCGGGGGCCGTCTCGGCGCTGGCACGGATGGACGGGCTGATCGCCACCGCCATCGGATCCGCCGCCGCCTTCGGGTCGGACCAGACCCGGCTGGAAATTCAGGGCCGCTTCGTCAAGACGCTCGCCGACACCATGCGCAGCGGCATCGGCACCATGGTGGATGCCGATCTGGAAGAGGCCTCGGCCCGGCTGCAGGCGCTGCAGGTGCAGCAGCAGCTTGCGGTTCAGGCCATGTCCATCGCCAACAACTCGCCGCGCGTGCTGCTGGGTCTTTTCCGCTGACGCGGCTTCCGCTGCGGCACCGGCCCGCCCCACGCGGATTATTTAGGCGGAATCGCTTTTGCCTTCTGCCGCATGCGTGTTAGAGGAAGGGCGCATCAAAGGCCGGGAAAGCACATGGACGGAAACACCGACTCCGCCCAGAGCGATTGGGGCCCGTTCGGGCGTCCGCTCTTTGACGATCCGCAGGCGCGACGGCTGTCGCGGGTGGGCGTCGTGGATATCGGGTCGAATTCGGTTCGGCTCGTCGTGTTTGACGGCGCGGCGCGCAGCCCCGCCTATTTCTACAATGAAAAGATCATGTGCGGCCTTGGCGCCGGCATGCCGGAAACCGGGCGTCTGAACCCCGAGGGCAAGGCGCGGGCGCTGTCCGCCCTGCTGCGGTTCCAGACGCTGGCGCGCGGCATGAACCTGCCGCCGCTGACCGCCGTGGCCACCGCCGCGATGCGCGATGCCGAAGACGGCCCCGCCTTCCGCGCCGAGATCGAGAATGCCACCGGGCTCAAGATCTGGGTGATCGACGGCGAGGAAGAGGCGCGGCTGTCCGCACAGGGCGTGCTGCTGGGATGGCCGGGCGCCGATGGCGTGGTCTGCGACATTGGCGGATCGTCGATGGAACTGGCCGAAGTGACCGGCGGTCAGGTCGGCAAACGCATGTCCTCTCAGCTTGGGCCGCTGCGGTTCAAGGATCTGGAAGGCGGCAAGAAAGCCCGCGAAAAGCACCTGCGCCGCATCATCGGCGGGCTGGCGGAGCATATCAGCGGCACCGGCAAGCGGTTCTTTCTGGTGGGCGGATCGTGGCGGGCCATTGCGCGGGTCGATATGGAACGCCGCGGCTATCCGCTGCATGTGCTGCACGAATACCGCATGGATCTGGCCGCCACGCGCGACACGCTGGCCTTTCTGGAAACCGCCGATCTGGAGGCGCTGCGTAGCGCCTGCGGCATTTCCAGCGCCCGGATGAGCCTTGTGCCCTATGCCGCCGAAGTGCTCGCCGAACTGCTCGACACCTTCGAGCCCAGCGAAATCGCCATCTCTTCCTACGGCATCCGCGAGGGGCTGCTTTATGAACAGATGCCGCAGGGCCTGCGCGACCGCGATCCGCTGATCGAGGCCTGCCGCTTTGCCGAGGCCAAGGATGCCCGCCTGCCCGGCTTTGGCAAGAAGCTCTACCGTTTTGTGCTGCCGCTCTTCCCCGGTGCCAGCGACGCGCGGCTGCGCATCGTGCGCGCCGCCTGCCTGCTGCATGACGTCAGCTGGCGCGCGCATCCCGATTACCGGGCCGAAACCTGTTTCGACAATGCCACCCGCGCCAATCTGGGCGGGCTCGACCATGGCGAACGCATCTATCTGGGGCTGGCGCTGCTGCACCGCTACCGCAACAAGCGCGAAGGCACCCGGTTCGAGGATTTCCTTGACCTGCTGCCGCTTGAGGACCAGCAGGAAGCCGAAATGCTGGGCAAGGCGATGCGGTTCGGTTCCATGCTGTGGATGTCGGACGCCGCGAGCGAAGGCGCGACGCTGGACTGGGATCCGGAGGCGGGGCTGCTGCGCCTGCACCTGACCGCAGAGGCAGCACCGCTTTACGGCGAGGTGGCGGAGGCGCGGTTCAACGCGCTGGCCCGCGCCATCGGGGCCGACAAGACCGAGGTCGAGACCGAGGACTAGGCGTCAGATCTCGATCTCTTCGCCGGGTTCGGGGGAGCGCATCGGATCGTTGGGCGCGTCCTCCGGGTCCAGCGGTTCCGCATCGGGCTTGCGCCGGATCAGGATGTCGCCATTGGGCAGCATCACCGGCGGCTCGTAGCGCGACCAGTCCTCCACCTCGTCCAGAATGCCGCTCAGGGCGGGGCCCATCTGCTGCAGGAAGCCCTGCAGCGCCGGACCCATTTCGGTGGCCAGATCCTGCAAGCCGCGCAGGGCAGGATCCATCTCGTCGCGCAGGCCGCGCAGGAACAGGTCGGCGCCGCGTTCCATGAGGCTGCGCCCGTCCTCTGGCTCCGCCTCCTGCGCCAGCGCAGGGGGAACCATCAGGCAGGCCACAAGGGCAAGAGGCAATATCCGGGTCATACCCTGACTATAGCGCAGAGGGCGCCTCCGGCCAGAGGTCAGATGTCCAGATCCACCGTCACCGGGAAATGATCCGACGCCGCCAGCAGGGCTGCGCGCAGGTCGGGGCTGTCCCAGCAGTCCGGGTCGTCGAACGGATGCCAGATGCGCCACGCCTTTGCCTGCGGGCGCAGATCCTGCGACACCATGATGTAATCCAGCATGGCCTGCAGATAGCGCCGCTCTGGCCCGATATAGAAGCGCGCCGAGGTCGGCTGCGGCGCAAGCCCGCCCTTCAGCGCCTCCAGCGCGTGCGGATCATAAAGCGGCGCCGCCTCCCCCAACAGGATTTCCACCGAACTGCGCCCGAACAGATGTTCGTATTCGTCCAGCCCCGGCCCGTCATTCAGATCGCCCAGCAGGATGACGCTGTCCCCCGCCGCCAGCGCCGCGTCGATGCGGCGCCGGATCCAGATCGCCTGCGCCAGCTGCTTGCGGCGGTTGGCGATGGACAGGCGCATGATCCGGTCCGCCCCCACCGCGCCATGCGGCGCCTTGGATTTGAGATGCGCACCGATCAGCCGCAGCACCCGCCCGCCGGGTGTGACCGCCTCCACCTCCAGCGGCGGCTTGGAGAAGGTCACCCTGTCCTCGGTGGCGTCGATGTCCAGATCGATGCGGAACACCCCGTCAAAGCGCGGCGCGTCGGGGCCCGCCTGTGGATCATGGCGCACATTCAGCACGGCGGGGTCGTAAAGCAGCGCAAGTTCCTGCTGCGTGTCATTGGCAAAGCCGGTCAGCACGGCACGGCAGCGCAGGTCGAAGGCGGTGGCGAAATGGGTCAGCGCACGGGTGGTGTCGCGCCGCGCATTGGTGTCGGGCGCCTCCACCACCAGCACGGCATCGGCATCAAGCTCGGCAAAGACCCGCCCCAGCGCCCGGGCCTGCTCTGCCCGGCTGACCCCGTGCCGGGCCGAGGGTTCCGCGTCCATGTAAAGCCGCCCCTGATCGTCGAACAGCGCATCGAACCATTCGACATTGTAGGTGGCCAACCGCACCCGGTCAGACCTGCTCGCGCGCCGAGATCTCTTCCCATGCGCGGTTGATGTCGATCAGCCGCTTTTCCGACATGCGGATTGCCTCTTCGGGCAGGCCGCGCGCCTGCATCACGTCGGGATGGGTATTGCGCACAAGCTGGCGCCAGTGGCGGCGGATCTCGGGAAGGGGCGTATCCGGGCTGACCCCCAGCACGCTGAACGGATCGGGCGCGCAGTCGGGCACGAACCGCGCCCGCAGCGCGCGGAACTCGGAATCGGAAATGCCAAAGATCTCGGCCACCCGCTCCAGAAACGCGTCCTCGTCGGGGTGGTAGTCATTGTCGGCCACCGCCATGTGAAACAGCCCCTCCATCAGATCGCAGAGCGGCGTGGCGGTGCCGTCGAACATGCGGCGGATGCGGGCGGCGTATTCCTCGAACCCGGCCACGTCCTGCCGGGCAAGGTTGAAGACGCGGGCGGCGGCGGGCTCGTCCTCGGGGGCGATGGTGAAGACCTCGCGAAAGGCCGCCACCTCGTTGCGGGTCACGCGCCCGTCGGCCTTGGCCATCTTGGCCGAGAGCGCGATGACGGCAATGGTGAAGGCCACGCTGCGTTCCGGCGGCTGGCGCAGCCGGTCGAACACGGCGGAAAGGCCTTCGCCATTGGCGAGGGCCGACAGGGCGTCAGCAATGCGGGTCCAGATCGACATGGCCGCAGCATACGATGCGGCGCGGGGACTGTCAGTGCGACAAAGCGCAGATCACAGAAATTTCTGCATCAGCACAAGATCCATCCAGCGCCCGAACTTGAACCCCACCTCGGGCAGCCGCGCCACCTCGCGGAAACCGCAGGCGGCGTGAAAGGCGAGGCCCGCCGGGTTTTCCCCCGACACCCCCGCCATCATGGAATGGGCGCCCTGTGCCCGCGCCTCGGCGCAGAGCGCCGTCATCAGCGCGCGGCCCACACCCCGGCCCTGCGCCTCTGGCGCCAGCAGGATCGTGTGCTCCAGCGTGCGGGCATAGCCCGGGCCGCTGCGAAAGGCGAAGAAGGTGGCAAAACCAAGGAGGCGGCCCTCCTCCTCGGCCAGAAGAAAGGCGGGGCCGCGCGCGGCAAAATCCGCCGCCAGCCCTTCGGGGGTCTTGCGGGTGGTGGTGAAGGTCACGGCAGTGCCGTCGATGACCGGATTCCACAGCGCCGCCACCGCTTCGGCATCCCCGGCCTGCGCGGGACGCAGGATCACTGCAGCACCCGGATGCCGCGCGGCGTGGTGAAGCTGCCGCGCAGCGCGGGCACGGCTTCGGTCACAAATTCCACCACCGGCGCGGTCAGATGCGGCACCAGCAGCGCCGCTAGCGCCTCCGCCTCGGGATGGGCGACGCTGAGCCGGTCCAGCCGCGCGCCCGATGCGGGCAGCGCCAGCCCCGGCGGCACCGGGCTTTGCCATTCGATCAGCGCAGGAAACATGCCCGCAAAGGGCAGGATGCCGTCGCGCGGCACCGCCATGCGCCAGCGCAGCGATCCCCGGCTGAGCGACACCGCCTCCCCGGCCATGGGCAGCAGGGCCAGCGCGCGGTCCAGATCGGGGACGCGGCAGACCCATTTGTCGAGCCGGGGCGGCCCGGAAAACTGGTCCAGCCCGAACCAGCGCGCCCGCCCGGGCGTGGCCGCCGCCGGGTCCACCGCGATGGCTTCGAGATAAAGGCCGTCATCCAGGCCAAGAAGCTGATTATGCGTGCCAAAATCGGGATGTTCGCCGCCGGGCAGCAGCGGCGCACCCAGCGTCGCCTCTGTATGGGACACCGCCTCCGCAAGGGTTTCGCCCAGCACGGCGATGTGATCGAGCTCCAGCATCGGGTCTCCTGACCTTTGTTGCACCGGTGCCACGATATCGCCATGGTGCGGGCAGGCAATCCTGAAATGCTCGCGCGCGCGCATTGATTTTTGTAGGCGTAAGAGCCATTTCAAGCCCTCGTAACCAAAAGTTGAAAAATTCGCTTCCACGGGAGACTTCCATGCTGCTGCGCGCCCTCGACAAGTTTTTCAAGCACGAAGCATCGGGGGGCATATTGCTCATGCTGGCGGCGGTGGGTGCCATGCTCGTCGCCAACTCCTCGCTGTCCGAGGGCTACCATGGCATGCTCAACACCTATTTCGCCGTCACCTATGGCGGCGAGGGCCTGCAGAAGCCGCTGATCCTGTGGATCAATGACGGGCTGATGGCGGTCTTCTTCTTCCTGATCGGCATGGAACTGAAGCGCGAGCTTCTGGAGGGCAAGCTCAAGAACCCCTCCGACGTGATCCTGCCCGGCATGGCCGCCGTGGGCGGCATGATCGTGCCCGCGCTGATCTATTCCAGCATCAACTGGGGCAATGCCGAAACCATCCGGGGCTGGGCCATTCCCGCCGCCACCGACATCGCCTTCGCGCTTGGCGTGCTGGCGCTGGTGGGCACGCGCGCGCCCTCCTCGCTCAAGGTGTTCCTGCTGACGCTGGCCATCCTTGACGACATGGGCGCCATCATCATCATCGCGCTGTTCTATACCGCCGATCTGAAGCTGGATTACCTGTTCCTTGCGCTGGTCCCGATGGCGGTCATGGCATGGCTGAACTACCGCCGGATCCACCGCGTGGCGCCGCTGCTGATTCTGGGCGCGATCATGTGGTTCTTCGTGCTGAAATCCGGCGTACATGCCACGCTGGCGGGCGTCGTCACCGCCTTCTTCATCCCGATGAAGGACAAATGGGGCAAGTCGCCGCTGCATTCGGTGGAACACGCGCTGTCGCCCTATGTGCTTTACGTGATCGTGCCGATCTTCGCCTTCGCCAATGCGGGCGTGGTGCTGTCCGGTCTGGGGCCGGACCAGCTGCTGGCCCCGGTGCCGATCGGCGTGGCGCTGGGTCTGGTGCTGGGCAAGCAGGTGGGCGTGTTCGGCGTGACATGGATCATGGTCAAGACCAAGCTCGCGCGGATGCCCTCTGGCGCGACCTGGCTGCAGGTCTATGGCATCGCCTGTCTGGCGGGCATCGGTTTCACCATGTCGCTGTTCATCGGCGGGCTGAGCTTTGGCGAAAGCATGCTGATGAACGAGGTGCGGCTTGGCGTTCTGGCAGGCTCCATCATCTCGGGGATCCTCGGCTATACCGCGCTGATGGTGGCCTCGTCCAAGGCCGCCGCAACCAAGACGGCAGCACCGATCCGCTAAGCCGGCCTGCGGCACAAAAAGAAACCCTCCCCCGCTTGGGGGAGGGTTTTTTGCTGCCCTGTGCTGCCCTGCGCTGAGGACGGGTGTCACAGCGCCTCTGGCCGGGCCTCGCGGATCAGGCGCAGGATGTCGCGCGCGGCATCGGGGATGTTGGTGCCCGGACCAAAGATCGCCTTCACCCCGGCATCATACAGAAACTGGTAATCCTGATGCGGGATCACCCCGCCGCAGATCACCAGAATCTCGCCCGCGCCCTGATCCTTCAGCGCCTGCACCAGCTGCGGCGCCAGCGTCTTGTGCCCGGCGGCCTGACTGGAAATGCCCACCACATGCACGTCATTGTCGATGGCATCCTGTGCGGCCTCGTCCGGCGTCTGGAACAGCGGGCCCACATCCACGTCGAAGCCGATATCGGCAAAGGCGGTGGCGATGACCTTGGCGCCACGGTCATGGCCATCCTGCCCCATCTTCACCACCAGCATGCGCGGGCGGCGGCCCTCTTCCTCGGCAAAGGCTTCCACATCCTTCTGGATCGCGGCAAAGCCTTCGTCGCCTTCATAAGCCGCGCCATAGACCCCGGCGAGCGTCTTGACCTCGGCGCGATGCCGCCCGAACACCTTTTCCATGGCCATGCTGATCTCTCCGACGCTGGCACGGGCGCGGGCGGCCACCACCGCCGCCTCCAGCAGGTTGCCGCCTTCGGTGGCGCGGCGGGTCACTTCGGCCAGCGCCGCATCGCAGGCGGTCTGGTCGCGGCTGGCGCGGATGCGCTCCAGCGCGGCGATCTGGCTGTCGCGGACCCGGGCATTGTCGATGTCCAGAATGTCGATGGGATCCTGCTGGGCCAGCCGGTATTTGTTGACCCCCACGATCACATCCTCGCCCCGGTCGATCTGGGCCTGACGGCGGGCGGCGCTTTCCTCGATCCGCAGCTTCGGCATGCCGGAGGCCACGGCCTTGGTCATGCCGCCCATCTCCTCCACCTCCTGCATCAGCGCCCATGCCTTGTCGATCAGATCGGCGGTCAGCGCCTCGACGTAATAGGATCCGGCCAGCGGGTCGACCACCTTGGTCACCCCGGTTTCCTCCTGCAGGATCAGCTGGGTGTTGCGGGCGATGCGGGCAGAGAACTCGGTGGGCAGGGCAATCGCCTCGTCCAGCGCGTTGGTGTGCAGGCTCTGCGTGCCGCCCAGCACCGCCGACAGTGCCTCATAGGCGGTGCGCACCACGTTGTTATAGGGATCCTGTTCCTGCAGGGACACGCCCGAGGTCTGGCAATGGGTGCGCAGCATCTTCGACCGTTCGGATTTGGCGCCGAATTCGGTCATCACCCGATGCCAGAGCGTGCGCGCGGCGCGCAGCTTGGCCGCCTCCATGAAGAAGTTCATGCCGATGGCAAAGAAGAACGACAGGCGGCCCGCGAACTTGTCCACGTCCATCCCGGCATGGATGGCGGCGCGCACATATTCGCGCCCGTCCGCCAGCGTATAGGCCAGCTCCTGCACGAGGTTCGCCCCCGCCTCCTGCATGTGATAGCCGGAGATCGAGATGGAGTTGAATTTCGGCATCTCGTTCGAGGTGTATTCGATGATGTCCGAAATGATCCGCATCGACGGTTCGGGCGGGTAGATATAGGTGTTGCGGACCATGAACTCCTTGAGGATGTCGTTCTGGATGGTCCCGGACAGCGCCGCGCGGGAATGGCCCTGCTCTTCGCCGGTGACGATGAAACTGGCGAGGATCGGAATGACCGCGCCGTTCATGGTCATGGAGACAGAGACCTGATCCAGCGGGATGCCGTCAAAGAGGATCTTCATGTCCTCGACGCTGTCGATGGCCACCCCCGCCTTGCCCACATCGCCCACCACGCGCGGATGGTCGCTGTCATAACCGCGATGGGTGGCCAGATCGAAGGCCACCGACACGCCCTGCTGCCCCGCCGCCAGCGCCTTGCGGTAAAAGGCGTTCGATTCCTCGGCGGTGGAAAAGCCCGCATATTGCCTGATCGTCCAGGGGCGGCCCGCATACATCGTGGCCTTCACGCCCCGGGTGAAGGGGGCAAAGCCGGGCATGGATCCCAGATGCGGCAGCCCCTCCACATCCTCGGCGGTGTAGAGCGGCTGCACGTCGATGCCTTCCAGCGTCTGCCAGCGCAGATCCTCCGCCGTCCTGCCGCGCAGTTCTGCCTCGGCAAGCTTGCGCCAGTCGTCCTTTGTGGCTGTCATGATCTGCTCCTCTCTCTCCTGAAGCCGGGGCCAGCCGTGGCCGGGTCTGTCCCGCTTCGCATCCTTGCTGTGTGGGGGCCGCGCGGGAACGGGGGGCGTGTGCCAACATTTTCGGCATCGCACCGTGTCTGACCCTGTGCAGGGGCCCGGTGGCTGCCTATATCTGCAGACATGAAGCGCCTGCTCCCACTTGTTTCGTTTGTGTATTTCACGCTTGTCGCGGGCTTTGGCCTCGCGCAGGAGGCAGAGCCCCCGCTGGACAATGCAATCCGTCCCGCCGCAGACGCGCGGCTTTCGGACTTTCTCTGGGTGTCGCGGCCCATCGTGGTCTTCGCCGACTCGCCCGAGGATCCGCAGTACATCCAGCAGATGGAGCTGATTTCCGAACGGCTCGGTGCGCTGGTGGACCGGGATGTGGTGGTGCTGACCGATACCGACCCCGCCGCGCGCAACCCGATCCGGCAGGATCTGCGCGCGCGCGGCTTCATGCTGGTGGTGATCGCCAAGGACGGGGCGATCCTGCAGCGCAAGCCCGCGCCATGGGACGTGCGCGAGATCACACGGTCCATCGACAAGCAGCCGCTGCGCCAGCGGGAAATGCGCGACTCGCGCCAAGGCTTGCAGCCCTGACCCGCCTTGCCTATATTTGAGACACGGCAGACCGACACAGACACTGGCAAGGAGAGCATCATGGAAAAGCCCATCATCCCGCTGACTCCGATCCCGGTGACCGGGCGTTCCGGCCCGCGTCCGGGCTACTGAACCGCCGCGTCACCGCTTCCGCGCCGGGGGCCCCGCCCTTGGCATAGCCATCAATCAGCGCCAGCGCGTAGCTGCCCAGCTGATAGGCCCTCTGCCGCATCTGCACATAATCCTGATAGATCAGGATCCGCCGCCCCTGCGGCAGCTGCGCGAAGCGGTCCGACCGCATGTCCTCGGCCAGCGCCCGGATCGACGCGATCAGGCTGTAATAGGCCACCACCGCGTCGATGGTCTGGCGCGGCAGCACCTCGATTTCATCCAGCAGCGCGGCATAGACCCGGTCATGCACCTCGTTGGGGATGAAGGGCACAAAGCTTTCATCCGCCTCCATCCGGGCCACAAGCTGCGCCGCCTGCGCGTCGCCCTGCCCTTCGGAATAGAACGCGGCAAGCGTGTCGCGGATTTCGGCAAAAAGCGCCTTGTGGTAATCGCGCAGCTTTTCGGCCTTGTCGCGCGCCCGCCCGGTTTCGGCGAACATCGTCGTGGTCAGCCATCCCAGCGCGATGACCAGCCCCGCGATCAGCGCCTGCCACAGCCGGTCCTCCAGATCGGCAAGTCGCGACAGCACCAGCAGCGGCAGGCCCAGCAGCAGCGCCACGGGCAGCGCGATGCGGGCAAAGCGCAGAAGGATGCTGCGCGAGATCGCCGCCCCCTCGCCCAGAAGCAGCAGCAGCGCAGCCCCAAGCCCCAGCAGCGCAAGCACGCCCGCGCCGATCCAGACATCAAGGGGCTGCGCCGGGGTCATGGGATCACTCGAACTCCATGATGACATCATCCACGGCCAGACTGTCGCCCGCGCCCGCGTTGATCTTCTTCACCACGCCGCGCCGTTCCGCGCGCAGGATGTTTTCCATCTTCATCGCCTCGACGGTGCAGAGCGCCTGACCGTCCTGCACCTCGTCGCCTTCGGAGACGTTGATCTTCACCACAAGCCCGGGCATCGGGCACAGCAGCAGCTTCGACGTGTCGGGCGGCAGCTTTTCCGGCATCAGCCGCGCCAGTTCCGCCTGCCGCGGCGTGCGCACGATGACCTTCAGATCGGCGCCGCGGCTGCGGATGTGGAACCCCGCCGACACCTTGCCGACCTTCAGCACCAGCGGACGGCCATTCACCTCCATCCGGGCCAGCGTCATGCCGGGGGTCCAGCTGCCGGTCACGCGAATCTCGGCGCCATCGGCAAAGCGCACAGTGGATCCCTGCCGGTCTGCGGCGATGGTCACCTCATGGTCCACGCCCTGCAGCGACACGGTCCAGTCGCTGCCCACCTTGCGTTCGTGATTGTCGAGCGTGCCGGAAATGCGGCTGCGCCGGATCTCGGCCACGCGGTTCATCGCGGCGCAGGCGGCGGCGATGTCGCGCAGCGCGGGTTCTGGCAGCGTCACGCCCACAAAGCCCTCGGGATATTCCTCGGCGATGAAGGCGGTGGTGATGTTGCCGGAGACAAAGCGCGGATGGTCCATCACGGCGGCAAGGAACGGCAGGTTGTGGCCGATTCCCTCCACCTCGAAACTGTCCAGCGCGTTGCGCATCACCTCGATGGCCTGCTCGCGCGTGGGCGCCCATGTGCAGAGCTTGGCGATCATCGGGTCGTAATACATGCTGATCTCGCCGCCCTCATAGACGCCGGTATCATTGCGCACCACGCCGCCCAGCATCTCGCCCTCGGCGGGCGGACGGTAGCGGGTCAGCCGCCCGATGGAGGGCAGGAAGCCGCGATAGGGATCCTCGGCGTAAAGCCGGTTCTCGATGGCCCAGCCGTCGATCTTGACGTCGTCCTGCGTGATCGTCAGCGGTTCGCCATGGGCGATGCGGATCATCTGCTCCACAAGGTCGATGCCGGTGATCAGTTCGGTCACCGGGTGTTCGACCTGCAGCCGGGTGTTCATTTCAAGGAAATAGAAGTTCTTGGCGCCGTCGACGATGAATTCCACCGTGCCCGCAGAGGTGTATCCCACCGCCTTGGCAAGCGCGACCGCCTGCTCGCCCATGGCGCGGCGGGTCTCGGGATCCAGAAACGGGCTCGGCGCCTCCTCGACGACCTTCTGGTTGCGGCGCTGGATCGAACATTCGCGTTCGTTCAGATAGAGGCCGTTGCCATGGGCGTCGCACAGCACCTGAATCTCGATATGGCGGGGCTGGGTCACAAACTTTTCGATGAAGATGCGGTCATCGCCAAAGCTGCTGGCCGCCTCGTTCTTCGACGACTGGAAGCCCTCGCGCGCCTCCTCGTCCGTCCATGCGATGCGCATGCCCTTGCCGCCGCCCCCGGCGCTGGCCTTGATCATCACCGGATAGCCGATCTGGTTGGAGATGGTCACCGCCTCTTCGGCATCGGCGATCAGCCCCATATAGCCCGGCACGGTGTTCACCCCGGCTTCGGCGGCGATCTTCTTGGAGGTGATCTTGTCCCCCATCGCCTCGATCGCCTTCACCGGCGGGCCGACAAAGGCCACGCCCTCGGCGTCCAGCGCCTGCGCGAATTTGGGATTCTCGGACAGAAAGCCATAGCCCGGATGCACCGCCTGCGCGCCGGACTGGCGGATGGCCCCCATGATCCTATCGATCACGATATAGGACTGGCTCGCCGGGGCCGCGCCGATATGCACGGCCTCGTCGGCCATCTCCACATGCAGCGCGTTCCTGTCCGCGTCCGAATAGACCGCCACCGTCTTGATGCCCATGCGCCGGGCCGTCTTGATGACGCGGCAGGCAATCTCCCCCCGGTTGGCGATCAGGATCTTCTCGAACATCTCCGTCCCTTTCCTAGATGGTCGCGGCCCGCAGGCGCCGGTCCGGCGCTGGCCCAAACACGAAAAAGGCCACCGGAGCCGGATGCTCCGATGGCCAGAAACTCTGACTGTCACAGAGCAGACGCGGGCTGGTCAGCGCCGCGTCGCCCTTGGTGAGCCGGGGCTCAGCAGCGCGAGGGGTAGCGGTTGCAATACGCGACGTTGCCGGCTGCGCCGACCAGCGCCCCCGTGGCGAGGTCGCCGTCAACTGCCGCTGCCGTGGCCGCGCCCGCGCCGGCACCGATGATGCCCCGCTCGCCAACCGTGTCGCCACAGGCCGCAAGACCCAGAAGTGCCGCGCCGAGGGTGAGTGCTTTGATCGTCTGCATGGGAAACTGTCCTTCGTGTTCGTCTCTGCCGATGCCGAACTAACCCATGATACCGGGGTCAGGTTCCACCCAAATGCGCACGCTGTCGTGAACCCGGCGAAGGATGGCCGATCCTGCAGTCTGGCAGGCACCTTTGCGCCGACCCCGACCGGACTGCAGGGGAAAGAGACGGGCGACGGGCAAGGGGATATGCCACGCCGCCCGCAAGGGGAAGGGTTACGGCAGATGCGGCGGACGGAGTCCCGTTCCCCCGCGCCTGCACCCATAACGCTGCCCGAGCGGCCCCCCCGCGCAAAGCGGAGCGTGCCGCACCGGGTCCGGTCGGCCTCTTTCCGCTCAAATCGGCGAGGGAGCGGCAAGCTCACGCCCATTCCTCCGGTGAGTCGAAGGCTTCGGGGAAGGACAGCCGCGCCGCCTTCTCGTCGATGATCAGCAGCGATTCATAGCTGACCGGATCGAAGGGCGAGTCGTAGGGCAGCACTTCGCGGCCAAAGAGCCATGACAGCCGTCCGGCATCCAGATTGCCCCGTTCAAAGGGCTCGGTGCCAAAATGCGCCCAGAGCGAGGCCATGAAGGCCAGATCGGCGCGTTTGTCGGGGGGTCTGCGGTCACGATACCGTTCGCGCTTGATCAGCGGCGTGGCGCCATCGGGATTGGCGCGGCGGATGGTGAACTGGAAGTCGGTGCCGGGCAGACGGCCGGGGAATCCGCGATGCTTCAGCATGTGCAGCCCTCCACACCGGAGACCTGCAGGCGCTGCAGAAGCGGGACGGACCCTTGCGGGGCCCGTCCCGAAGGCAAATTACTTGTACTTGCCGGTGTAGACGGGTTCAGTGGTGATCGGCTCGGGGTCGACCACAACGAACTCTTCTTCCTGCTGGCCGCCGCATGCCGAAAGCGTGGCAACGAAACCAAGCATGGCAAGAAGCTGGATGCTCTTGGACATCTTATTCTCCTGTCAGATTCGACGGAACCGGCAGATTTCACCGGCCCTCGTCCAGAGGTAACGATTGCTTGGGTGCAATCGTGATCGACCATATCCGAATCGAAAACCGAAAGATATGCGGCCCGAACTGCGGCGCCGAGTTGTGGCAGCAAAGCCTCATGTGTCCTGCGACATGAGGTTTCCGCCCCAAGATATTGTGTAAGCATTAGAATGCCTCCCAGATACAGGTGTCGTCGCGCAACGAGAATGCCTCGAAGATCTGACGTACATCCGGCCTCGGTTGCCCGAATTCAACGGGAGCTTCCATCAGGGAAATGACGATCTGTGCCGGGGGCGCGGCATCGCTGCCCAGATGCGACATTGCGTAGTCTTGACACAGGAACTGCATGTCCGTCACCAGCGCGTCGGGATCATGCGCCATGGTGCTGCCGATCATGGGTGCCAGAAAGCGGAATCGCAGGATCGGGCCCCCGCCAAAATCATCGGTCAGCGTCTCGTAAAGCCGCACCTCCATGCCGGAGGGCACTGCCACGGCGCTCTCCTCAGGCGCCGTGGTCTGGCCCGACGCGGCGGAACCCGCCAGCGCCAGAATCGCTGCTCCCATTTGCTGCAAGCGGCGGGTCGTCATGCGGCCCACCGCAGCCAGCGCGCCCGGCGGGCGCCATCCTCCAGCACCGCGGCGATGCGCGCCTCGGCCTGTGCGCGGGGCACCGCCCCCGCCACCTCTCCGCCCGCCAGCAGATGCAACTGGCCGTCCTGCGGCGTGATCCGCACGCAGGGGGCAAAGCCGCGCAGGTCGCGCAGCGCCCGCCACAGATCCTGCCGCACCTGATGTGCCAGCCGTTCGGGCCGCGCCACCTGAGGCAGCAGCGTGCCCACGCCCAGATCGAAGCGCGCGGGCAGACGGCGCGACAGCGTCAGCGCGCCCTCGGCGCGGGTGATGTGCCAGCCACGGCTGGTGCCCTTGCGGTCTCCCATCCCGGTCACAGCGGAATGTTGTCGTGTTTCTTCCACGGATTGCTGAGCGACTTGTTGCGCAGCATGGCAAAGGCGCGCGCCACCCGGCGGCGGGTCGACCGTGGCTGGATCACCTCGTCGATGAAGCCGCGTTCAGCGGCGACAAAGGGATTGGCGAAGCGGTCCTCGTAATCGGCGGTGTGGCGCGCGATCTTCTCCGCATCGCCCAGATCGGCGCGATGGATGATCTCTGTCGCGCCCTTGGCGCCCATCACCGCGATTTCCGCCGTGGGCCATGCATAGTTCACGTCGCCGCGCAGATGTTTGGAGGCCATCACGTCATAGGCCCCGCCATAGGCCTTGCGGGTGATGACCGTGACCTTGGGCACCGTCGCCTCGCCATAGGCGAAGAGCAGCTTGGCGCCATGCTTGATGACCCCGCCAAATTCCTGCCCCGTCCCCGGCAGGAAGCCCGGCACGTCGACAAAAGTCAGGATCGGGATTTCGAAACAGTCGCAGAACCGGACAAATCGCGCGGCCTTGCGGCTGGAATCGATGTCCAGACAGCCCGCCAGCACCATGGGCTGGTTGGCGACCACACCCACCGTCTGCCCCTCCAGCCGGATGAAGCCGGTGATGATGTTGCGGGCAAAATCTTCCTGAATCTCGTAAAAATCCGCCTCGTCCGCGACCTTCAGGATCAGTTCCTTCATGTCATAGGGCTGGTTGGCGTTTTCGGGGATGATCGTGTCGAGCGAGGTTTCCACCCGGTCCACATTGTCGAAGAACGGGCGCACGGGCGGCTTTTCGCGGTTGTTGAGCGGCAGGAAATCCACCAGCCGTCGCACCTCGGCCAGCGCCACCACGTCATTTTCAAACGCGCCATCCGCGACGGAGGATTTTTTGGTATGGGTGGCAGCCCCGCCAAGCTCCTCGGCGGTGACGATCTCGTTGGTCACGGTCTTGACCACGTCGGGACCGGTCACGAACATGTAGGAGGTGTCCTTCACCATGAAGATGAAGTCGGTCATGGCAGGCGAATAGACCGCCCCGCCCGCGCAGGGCCCCATGATGACCGAAATCTGCGGCACCACGCCCGAGGCCAGCACGTTGCGCTGGAAAATCTCGGCATAGCCCGCAAGACTGTCGACGCCTTCCTGAATCCGCGCGCCACCGGAATCGTTGAGCCCGATCACCGGCGCGCCGTTCTGCACCGCCATATCCATGATCTTGCAGATCTTCTGCGCATGGGTGGCCGACACCGACCCGCCCAGCACGGTAAAATCCTGGCTGAAGACATAGACCATGCGCCCGTTGATGGTGCCCCAGCCGGTGACCACGCCATCGCCATAGGGCCGGTTCTGTTCCATGCCGAAATCGGTGCAGCGATGGGCGACGAACATGTCGTATTCCTCGAAACTGCCCTCGTCGAGCAGCAGTTCGATACGTTCGCGCGCGGTCAGCTTGCCCTTGGCATGCTGCGCGTCGATGCGGGCCTGACCGCCGCCGATCCGGGCACCGGCGCGGCGGCCCTCCAACTCCTGCAGAATGTCTTTCATGGCCGTCCCTCTCGTTTGGCCAGACCATACAGAGGCGCCTTTACCGCTCAAGTCAAATTCGGCAAATTTGCAAAGTCTGAAAAGTCGAAGGATTGCAAATAGCAAAGCCGCAAATGCTCCGCTCCCCCTGCGTCCTATATGGACTTTCAGAGACTCCCGTCATACGGGAACTGCATGCAGAGTCAGCCCGCCGTCCGTTTTCTGGACAACACCACGCCACCGCATCTTGTCACACTTGTCCTGCTTGCGGGACTGTCTGCGCTGGCCATGAACGTCTTTCTGCCGTCCCTGCCGCAGATGACGGCATATTTTCAGACCGAACACACGCTGATGCAGCTTTCGGTGGCGATCTACCTCTGGGTGAACGCCGCGCTGCAGGTGGTGATCGGGCCGGTGTCCGACAAGTTCGGGCGGCGCCCGGTGATTCTGTGGGGGCTGGCGCTGTTCCTGCTGGCCACGCTGGGCTGCGTTCTGGCCACCGACGTGACCGTGTTCCTGATCTTCCGCATGTGTCAGGCGGTGATCGTCAGCGCCATGGTGCTGAGCCGCGCCGTGGTGCGCGACATGGTGGCCGAGGATCAGGCCGCCTCGCGCATCGCCTATGTCACCATGGGCGTGGCGGTGGTGCCGATGATCGGGCCGATGATCGGCGGCGTGCTGGGCGAGCTGATGGGCTGGCAGGCGGTGTTCTGGATGCTGCTGCTGCTGGGGGTCGCGATGATGTGGCTGGCATGGCGCGATCTGGGGGAAACCTCGCGCAGCCGGGGCCTGACGCTGGGCCAGCAGTTCCGCGAATATCCCGAACTGCTGACCAGCCCGCGATTCTGGGGCTATGCGCTGGCCTGCGCCACCGCGTCGGGGTCGTTCTTTGCCTATCTCGGCGGCGCGCCCTTTGTGGGGTCGGTGCTGTTCGGCCTGTCAGAGGCGGAGGTGGGGCTTTATTTCGCCATCCCCGCCGTGGGCTATTTCCTTGGCAACTTCTTCTCTGGCCGGTTTTCCGCGCGTTACGGCATCAACCGGATGATCCTCTGGGGCTCCATCGTGCTGGCGGGCGGCATGGCGGGCGCGCTGGTGGTCTTTGCCATGGGGATGGGATCGGCGCTGAGCTTTTTCGGCTTCATGTGGTTCATGGGCTTCGGCAATGGCATGGTGGTGCCCAATGCCACGGCGGGCACGCTGACGGTGCGCCCGCATCTGGCGGGCACGGCCTCCGGTCTGGGCGGCGCAATCATGCTGGGCGGGGGCGGCGCGCTGTCGGCGCTGGCGGGCGGGCTGCTGAGCGTGCAGTCCGGCGCATGGCCGCTCTTGTGGCTGATGCTGGCCACCTCGGTCGCCAGCCTGATCTGCATCCTGCTGGTGATCCGGCGCGACCGGCGGCTGGCGGGGCTGGACCTCGCGCGCTGAGTTTGCATAGTGACCCTGAAGCCGTGGCAAAGGTGCAAAGCCCTGCCCGGACCGGAGGGGCATCATGGCGACACGCAAACTTTATGCCGGGGCAAAGCTGCGCGACCTGCGCGGGCGGCTGGGGCTGACGCAGAAGGATTTCGCCGCCAAGCTGGGCGTGTCCCTGCCCTATCTCAACCAGATGGAAAACAACAACCGCCCCGTCTCCACCACGGTGGTGCTGGCGCTGGCGCAGGAATTCGGCTTTGACGTCACCGAACTGGGTCAGGGCGATGCCGAACGGCTGGTTTCCGACATGCGCGAGGCGCTGGCCGATCCGGTTTTTGGCGAACATGCCCCGCCGCTGGCCGATCTGCGCCTGACCGCCTCCAACGCCCCGGCGCTGGCGCGGGCCTTTCTGGATCTGCACCGGTCTTACCGGCAGACCCATGAACGGCTGGCGAGCCTTGACGAGGCGCTGGGGCGCGAGGGCGCGCAACTGCAGCCCTCCCCTTGGGAAGAGGTGCGGGATTTCTTCCATTACTGCGACAATTACATCGACGCGGTGGACCGCGCGGCAGAGCATTTTGCCCAGATGCTGGGCGGCGGTGGCCCCGATCTGCGCGCCGCCGTGATTGCCCGGCTGCGCGGGCGCGGCATCGCGGTGGAGATGGCGCAGACCCCGGCGCTGCGCAGCTTTGATGCGGCGCGGCAGGTGCTGACGCTGTCCTCGCTCGCGCCTTACGAGACGCAGACCTTTCAGCTGCTGGTGCAGGTGGCGCTGCTGCGGCAGGATCCGCTGCTGGAGGCGACGCTGGATCTGGCGCGCTTCCAGTCCGACACCGCCCGCGCCATCGCCAAGCTGGGGCTTGCCAACTATTTCGCGGGCGCCGCGATGATGCCCTATGGCGCGGTGCTGGCGGCGGCGCAGGAGACGCGGCACGATCTCGATCTGGTGGCCGCGCGCTTTGGTGCCTCGATCGAGCAGGTGGCGCACCGGCTTTCGACGCTGCAGCGGCCCGGCGCCAAGGGCATCCCGTTCTTTTTCGCCCGCGTCGATCAGGCCGGAACCATCACCAAGCGCCATTCCGCGACGCGGCTGCAATTCGCCCGTTTTGGCGGGGCCTGCCCGCTCTGGAACGTGCACCGCGCGTTCGAGACCCCGAACACCTTTCTGCGGCAGCTGGCAGAGACCCCGGACGGCGTGCGCTACGTGCTGCTGGCGCGCGACGTGACCAAGCCCGCTGGGCGGTTCGGCGCGCCGGTGCGCCGTTTTGCGATGGCACTGGGATGCGAGCTGCGCCACGCGGGCGCGCTGGTCTATGCCGACGGGATGGATCTGACCCGCGACCGGGCGTTCGAGCCCATCGGCATTTCCTGCCGCATCTGCGAACGCACCGACTGCCACCAGCGGTCGGTGCCGCCGCTGGAGCGGCGCCTGACCATCCGGCCAGACCGCCGCGACATCCTGCCCTATGCGCTGGACTGAGCCCTAGCGCCCCTCGGCCAGCGCACGTTTGGCGGCAAAGACCTTTTCGCGTTCGACCCACGGGTAACGCGTGTCTTCCAGCACCGGCCCCCAGTAAAGATCGCCGCCATTGCGCCACGGATCCAGCACGATGCCCTGATCCATCCGCGCGCCGGACGCGCTGGCGATGACGGTGCTGTGTTCGATGCGCAAGGGGGTCATGGCATTGGCAATGGCGCGGTGCAGGTCGATGGTGCGGAAATCCTCCTGCAGCAGCCGCGCCTCCAGATCATCGGCCCACTGGTAGCACAGCCCGCGCGGGCGGGTGCCGTTGTTGACCTTGACGTTATGGATATAGGCGCTGTCGGTCACGTTCCACGCCACCGCCAGTTCGCGCGGATAGTCATAGGAAATGCGGGCCATGCGCGCCGCCTCTTCGGGATCGACATCGGGGCCAAGGCCGCGCAGGGCGGCGGCCAGTTCCATCACCTCGGCGGCGGAGGGCGGCGGCACATGCGGCGAGCGGGTGGCACAGGCAGAGAGCAGGAAGGCGGCCAGCAGAAGCGGCAGCAGGCAGAACCGGGAAAGAAGGCGTGGCACGGCAGGTCCGGACATTGAGGATGTTTCCCCGCGCCTAGCGCGCGCGCGCGACGTTGTCGAGCCGGGCACCGGTGCAGGCCCGCCCTTGCGGATCACGAAACGGTGGGGTCGCGGGCAGGCAGGGGGCTCTGCCCCCACCCGCGCTGCCGCGCGGGCTCCCCCGGGATATTTGGGCCAAGAAGAAGCGCGGATCGCAAAAGCGTGGGGGCGGCTTGCGAGGCAGGGCCGGGCGGAGTAAAGGCGTTCCGACTGCGACGGACACAGACTGACCGGGGGGATCCCATGTCGATCGACACCAAGACCGCCGCGCGGGTCGCCAAACTGGCGCGCATCCGTGTGGAAGACGAGGCGCTGCCGGCGCTGGCCCATGAATTCAGCGCCATTCTCGAGTTCATCGAGCAGCTGAACGAAGTGGATGTGGACGGCGTGGAGCCCATGGTCTCGGTCACGCCGATGCAGCTGAAGCGGCGCGCGGATGTGGTGACGGATGGCAACATCCAGACACAGGTCCTGTCGAACGCGCCCGATGCGCGCGAAGGGTTCTTTGCCGTGCCGAAGGTGATGGAATGAGCGAGCTTGCCAAACTGACCGTGGCCGCGGCGCGCGATGCGCTGCGCGCGGGAGATGTGACATCGGTAGACCTGACCGAGGCCTGCCTTGGCGCCATCGAGACGGCAGGGGCGCTCAACGCCTTTGTCCACAAGACCCCCGAGATCGCGCTGGAGCAGGCGCGCGCGGCGGATGCCCGGATTGCGGCGGGCGACGCGCCCGCGCTCTGCGGCATTCCCATGGGGATCAAGGATCTGTTCTGCACCAAGGGCGTGCCCAGTCAGGCTGCCTCGCGCATTCTGGAAGGTTTCACGCCGGAATACGAATCGACCGTCACCAGCCAGCTCTTCGAAGCGGGCGCCGTGATGCTGGGCAAGCTCAACATGGACGAGTTTGCCATGGGTTCCAGCAACGAGACCTCCTGTTACGGCAATGCCGTCAACCCGTGGCGGCGCGGCAATGACACGGCGGCGCTGACCCCCGGCGGCTCTTCCGGCGGGTCTGCCGCCGCGGTGGCCGCCGATCTGTGCCTTGCCGCCACCGGCACCGATACCGGCGGCTCGATCCGCCAGCCCGCCGCCTTTGCCGGCATCACCGGCATCAAGCCCACCTATGGCCGCTGCTCGCGCTGGGGCATCGTCGCCTTCGCCTCGAGCCTCGATCAGGCGGGCCCGATGACCAAGGACGTGCGCGATGCGGCCATCGTGCTGCAGGCGATGTGCGGCCATGATCCGAAGGACAGCACCTCCGCCGATCTGCCCGTGCCCGATTTCGAGGCGCTGCTGACCGGCGACATCCGGGGCAAGGTCATCGGCATTCCGCGCGAATACCGCATGGACGGCATGAATGACGAGATCGCGGCGCTCTGGGACACTGGCGCGCGCATGCTGGCCGAGGCCGGGGCCAGGATCACCGACATCTCACTGCCGCATACCAAATACGCCCTGCCCGCCTATTACGTCATCGCCCCCGCCGAGGCCTCTTCGAACCTCGCGCGGTATGACGGGGTGCGCTATGGCCATCGCGCCGCGCTGAGCCGGGGCGAGGGCATCAACGACATGTATGAAAAGACCCGCGCCGAAGGCTTTGGCGCAGAGGTGCAGCGCCGGGTCATGGTGGGCACCTATGTGCTGTCCGCCGGGTTCTACGACGCCTATTACAACCGCGCCCGCAAGGTCCGCACCCTGATCAAGCGCGACTTCGAAGAAGCCTTCGCCGCCGGGGTCGATGCGATCCTGACGCCTGCCACGCCCTCGGCCGCTTTTGGTCTGGGCGAGATGCAGGAGGCCGATCCGGTGCAGATGTATCTCAATGATGTGTTCACCGTGACGGTGAACCTTGCCGGCCTTCCGGGCGTTTCCGTTCCGGCGGGTCTGGACAGGCAGGGGCTGCCGCTGGGTCTGCAGCTGATCGGCAGACCGTGGGAAGAGGGCGACCTGCTCAACACGGCCTATGCGCTGGAACGCGCGGCGGGCTTCGCGCAGAAGCCTGCGCAATGGTGGTAATCACTCGGGAGAGTTCTGGGGTGCAACGCAAGATCATGACACGGACCTTCCTCTGCGGCGCGGCGCTCTGCGCGCTGGCCGCCTGCACGACCCCCATTCCGGACAGCGGCACCGGCGTGGGCTTCGACGATTATGCCAGCTACGAGGCGCGGCAGTCCCGCGACGCGGCGCTGGCAGGCGGCGGCGCTGCCACGCCCGTGACGACCACGCCCGAGCCGGGCCCCTCCACCCCCGGCATGATCGGCAACGCGCAGGAAGACGCCGCGATCCGCGCCGCGCTGGACGGCAATTCCGGCGTGGCGCCGGTGAATGCCTCGCCCTCCAACGCCGCCCCCGACGTGGCGGGCAACGGCTCCGGCATCTCGGCGGAGAACGATTTCTCCGCCGTGTCGGCGGAACGCAGCATTCAGGACGACGCCGCGATGATCGCGCAGAACCGCGCGCAGTATCAGATCATCCGCCCGACCGACCTGCCGCCGCGCCCCGATTCCTCGGCGCCGAACATCGTGGAATACGCCCTGCGCACCACCAATCCGGTGGGCACGGCGCTTTACCGCCGCGGGCCCTTCGCCAGCGCCGAAAAGGCCATCCGCGCCTGCGCCGCCTACAGCTCGCCGGACCGCGCGCAGGAGGATTTCCTTGCCAGCGGCGGGCCGGAGCGCGACCGCAAGTCGCTTGATCCCGATGGCGACGGCTTTGCCTGCGCCTGGGATCCGGCCCCCTTCCGCGCGGTGCGGGGCAGCTGACCCCGCTCTGGTGCCCATCGGACAATTTCGGGCCGCGCCGGTCTGGCGCGCGGCCCGATCTGGTGGTGCTGCATTACACCGTCATCCCCACGGCGCGCGCCACGCTTGACCATCTGCGCCACCCCGGATCCGGCGTCTCCGCCCATTACGTGCTCGACCGCGACGGCACCTGCTGGCAGCTCGTCACCGAAGAAATGCGCGCATGGCATGCGGGGCTTGGCGCATGGGGCACGGTGACCGAGGTCAATTCCCGCGCCATCGGCATCGAGCTGGTCAATACCGGCGCCGAGCCCTTCCCCGAACCGCAGATCTCGGCGCTGGAGACGCTGCTGGCGGGGATCCTGCGGCGCTGGTCCATCCCCCCCGCCCGGGTCATCGGCCATTCCGACATGGCCCCGACCCGCAAGCAGGATCCCGGCCCCCGGTTCGACTGGGCGCGGCTGGTGCGCCGCGGGCTTGCGGTCGCGGCCGCGCCCGCCGCCCCCGGGGATTTCCTCGGCGCCGCCGCGCGGTTCGGCTACCGCGTAGCCCCCGGCGAGGAACAGGCGCTGCTTGCGGCCTTCCGCGCCCGCTTCCGCCCCGGCGCCCGCGGCCCGCTTGACGATCACGACCGGGCCCTGATGGCCGGGCTCGCCGCCGCCTATCCCGCCGGCTGACGCTTCATCTTGCCCCTAAACTCCGGGGGTGAATTGGCGCTACGCGCCAAGAGGGGGCAGAGCCCCCTCCTGCCCTCCCCCCGCGCTTTACCTGCCACGAGGCCGTGCTACCCTCCGGCCCGAACCACATCAGGAGACTGCCTCATGAACATCCTCTGGCTTGGCCACGGATCCTTCCGCATCGACATCGAAGATCAGGTGCTGCTCATCGACCCTTGGGTGCATGGCAATCCGATGATGCCCGAAGACCGCATCGAGGAGGCGCTGCAGGGCGCCACGCAGATCCTCGTCACCCATGGCCATTCCGACCACACCGCCGATCTGGTGACGGTCTCGCAGAAAACCGGCGCGCCGGTCTCCGGCATGGTGGAACTGGCCGGGATGCTGCATGGTCAGGGCGCGGTCGAGGGCCATGCCTTCAACAAGGGCGGCACCGTCAGCTTCGGCAACGTCCGCGTCACCATGGTGCCCGCCTCGCATTCCTCCTCGCTGACCGTCGACGGCAAGCCGCATTATGCCGGGATGGAAACCGGCTTCATGATCGCGGGCGAGGGCCATGTGATCTATTTCTCTGGCGACACCACGCTGATGGCCGACATGGGCTGGATGGGCGCCTATCACAAGCCCGACATCGGCATCCTGTCCTGTGGCGGCTATTACACCATGGACATGGCCGCCGCAGCCTATGCCGCCAAGACATGGTTCGACTTCAAGACCGTGATCCCCGGCCATTACCGCACCTTCCCGGCGCTGGAACAGTCGGCGGCGGCGCTGGCCGAGGCGCTGCCCGGCGTGCGGGTGGTGGAGCCGCAGGTGCTGGACCCGATCACGATCTAGGCCAAAACGCCGCCTCCCCGGCTTGCCCGGGGGTGCGGCACTCCATGGGGGCAGGACAGGGACAGCGGGCGGGCATGACGGCAGGCAGCGGCGGACCGCTCAACATCCTCATCGTCGGACAGCGCGGGCGGCTGGCCTATGAGGCCGTGCTCTTTGCGCTGTCGCTGGCCGCCCGCACCCCGCGCGACGCGGTGCGGCTTTTTGTGGCCGAACCGCAGCCCGGCCCGCTCTGGTCGCAGGATCCGCGCATCGGCGATCCGGCCCTGCTCGACCTGCTGCAGGACTGCGGCGCGACCCTGCTGCCCTTCGCCTCCGCCCATTTTGGCGAGACCTATCCCTATGGCAACAAGATCGAGGCGCTGCTGGCCCTGCCCGAAGGCCAGCCCTTCGTGTTCTTCGACACCGACACGCTGATCACCGGCGATCTGACCACGGTGCCCTTCGATTTTGCCCGCCCCACCGCCTCGCTGCGCCGCGAAGGCACATGGCCCCGGATCGAGCTTTACGGTCCCGGCTATACGCAGATCTGGCGCGCGCTCTATGACCGGTTCGGGCTGGATTTTGCCGCCTCGCTGGATCTGGGCCAGCCCGACGAGCACTGGCGGCGCTATCTCTACTTCAACGCGGGCTTCTACTTTTACGACTGTCCAAGGGTGTTTGGCACCCGGTTTCTGCAATATGCCTTGTCCATTCGCGATGATCCCCCGCCAGAGCTGGTCTGCCAGAGCCTTGATCCGTGGCTCGATCAGGTGGCGCTGCCGCTGGTGATCCACAGCTTTGGCGGCGGGCGCGACACCCTGCCCGACGGGCTGCTGGACGGGCGGATCAGCTGCCATTACCGCACCCTGCCGCTGCTTTATGCCCGGGAAAGCGCGGCGGTGGTCGACCTGCTGGAAGAGATCACCGCCCCCAACCGCGTCAAGAAGGTGCTGAAGGGCTACGAGCCGCTGCGGCGCATGGTCTATCAGGGGCTCGGGCAGCGCGCCCGCGCGCTCTTTGACCGCAGCGACATGCCCCGGCGCGAACAGGCGATCCGCAACCGGCTGAAACGCGAAGGCCTCTGGCTGCGCTAGGGCGCGGGCGCGGACAGCGGGACGTTGCGGGCCGCGCGGGGATGGCTTACCGCTGGGTCATCTGATCGCGGGAGGAGGCCCAAGATGACCCAGAACCACGGATTCGACACGCTGCAGATCCATGCCGGTGCCCGGCCCGATCCGGCCACCGGCGCCCGGCAGGTGCCGATCTACCAGACCACCGCCTATGTGTTCCGCGACGCGGACCATGCGGCGGCGCTGTTCAACCTGCAGGAGGTCGGCTATATCTATTCGCGCCTGACCAACCCCACCGTGGCCGCGCTGCAGGAGCGGGTCGCGGCGCTGGAGGGCGGCGCGGGCGCGGTCTGCTGCTCTTCGGGGCATGCGGCGCAGATCATGGCGCTGTTCCCGCTGATGGGGCCGGGGCGCAACATCGTCGCCTCGACCCGGGCCTATGGCGGCACCATCACCCAGTTCAGCCAGACCATCCGCCGCTTCGGCTGGTCCTGCAGCTTTGTCGATTTTGACGATCTCGACGCGGTCGAGGCCGCGATCGACGAGAACACCCGCGCCATCTTCTGCGAAAGCATCGCCAATCCCGGCGGCTACATCACCGATCTGGATGCCATCGCCGCGATCGCGCAGCGCGCGGGCCTGCCGCTGATCGTCGACAACACCTCGGCGACGCCCTATCTCTGCCGCCCCATCGAGCATGGCGCGACGCTGGTGGTGCATTCGCTGACCAAATACATGACCGGCAACGGCACGGTGACCGGCGGCTGCGTGGTGGATTCGGGCAGCTTCGACTGGTCGGCGTCGGACAAGTTCCCGTCGCTTTCGGCGCCGGAACCCGCCTATCACGGGCTGAAATTCCACGAGACCTTTGGTGCGCTCGCCTTCACCTTCCATTCCATCGCGGTGGGGCTGCGTGATCTGGGCATGACCATGAACCCGCAGGGCGCGCATTACACGCTGATGGGGATCGAGACCCTGTCACTGCGGATGCGGCAGCATGTGGCCAATGCCAAGCGCGTGGCGGGCTGGCTGGAAACCCATCCGGCGGTGGCGAAGGTCACCTATGCCGGGCTGCCGTCGTCGCCCTATGCCGACCGGGTGGCGCGGATCTGCCCCAAGGGGGCGGGCGCGCTCTTCACCGTTACGCTGAAGGGCGGCTATGACGCCTGTCTGCGGTTTGTGGACGGGCTGAAAATCTTCAGCCATGTCGCCAATCTGGGCGATACGCGCAGTCTGGTGATCCATTCCGCCTCCACCACCCACCGGCAGCTGTCGGAGGCGCAGCAGATCGCGGCGGGCGCCGCCCCGGATGTGGTGCGCATCTCCATCGGGATCGAGGATGCCGAGGATCTGATCGCCGATCTGGATCAGGCGCTGAACCGGGCCTGAGCCCGGCGGTGGGGTGGCGGGGGCTCTGCCCCCGTCCGCTGACGCGGACTCCCCCGGGATATTTGGGGCCGCTGGAAACGCAGGACGCGGCGCCGGGGATCCGGCGCCGCGCTTTTTCGGGGGCTCACTCGCCCAGAGCAAATTCCATGGTGACGCTGCTCGACAGTTCCGCCTCGCCTGCGGCCACGGGCACGGAGGCCGCGCGCATTTCCATCATCGGCGCGGGCGGGGCGTAGCCGCCGCCGCCTTCGCTGATCGACAGCACCCGGCCCAGCGACACGCCTGCCGCCTCGGCCAGCACCTGCGCGCGGGCCATGGCATCGGCCACGGCGTCGCGGCGCGCCGCCTCGAGCACCGGATCGGGGTTCTGCAGCCCGAAGCTGAGGCCGGAAAGCTGGTTCGCGCCATCCTCCAGCACCGCCTGCAGCACGTCACCCAGTTTTTCCAGATCGCGCACGCGCACGGTCAGCGTGTTGCGCGCCTCGTAGCCGGTGATGCGGCGGTCTTCGGCGCTGTCATAGCCGCCCGCCCAGAGCGGCTGCAGGCTCAGATCCGAGGTCTGCCGGTCGCGCGGCTCGATCCCCAGCGTGTCGAGCCGGGCAAGGATGGCCTCCGCCGCCTGCGAGGCAGTGTCCATCGCCACCCCGGCCTCGGGGTTTTCGGCGGTGATGCCCAGCGAGATCGTGGCCATGTCGGGGGTGGCGGTGGCGCTGCCATCGCCGGTCACCGTCAGCCGGGGTGCGTCTGGCGGCGTCGGCTGCGCGGTGGCGGCGAGCGGCGCCAGCCCCACGAGACAGGCCGCGGTCAGAAGGGCGGCGGGACGCGGGATCATACGCATGGGGGAACCTCCGTCTTGCGTGTTCGGCGGGCACTGTCCCGCGATCCCGCCGCCGCCGCAAGGCCCCGCCGGGGCTTGATTCCTGCCCTCAGCGGAGAGTTGCTGCCCGCCCCCGACGCCCCTGTTGGGACTCCCATCGCGACGGGAGCAATGGTAGAACGGGCGCATGGGACCCGGTTTCGCGCTTTTCCTTTCCTTTGAGGGCATCACCCTGCTTCGCCGTCTTGGCGAAGGCTGGGTGCCACTGGCCGAACGGCCCTTTGATCCCGACCATCTGGATCAGGCGCTGGCAGAGCTGCGCGACGAGGCGCTGGCGCGGTCTTCCGAAGGCACCACGGTGGCGGTGTTCCTGCCCAACGAGCAGGTGCGCTACCTGTCGCTGGCCGATCCCGGGGGCGGCGTTGCCGAACGCGCCCGCGCGGTGCGCGCCGCCTATGACGGGGTCACGCCCTATGCGGTGCCGGATCTGGTGATCGACTGGGTGCCCGCCGAGGGGCGGCTGAAGGCGGCGGCGGTGGCCCGCGAGACGCTGGAAGAGGCCGAGACCTTTCTGACCGCCTGCGGATTCGTGCCGCAGGTGTTCCATGCCGTGGCCGCGGCGCAGGATTTTGTCGGCACGGTGCATTTTGGCGCGGCCCCCGGCTGGTCCGGGCCGGTGCCGCCGCGTCCGGGGCCGTTCCGCCTGCTGGACGAGGCGCCGCCCGCGCCGGAGGCGCCGCCCGCGCCGGTGGAGATCGCGGCGGAAAAGCCCAAGGTTGCGGAGGGGCTGCCGGTGACCGCGCCTGTGGCTGCATCCGTGCCCAAAAAGGGCGCGGATCCGGAGCCGGTGATTACTGAACTCAAACCCGTGGCCGACCCTGTCGCCGTGCCGGAGCCTGCGCCTGTTGTGCCGCCGCCTGCCAAGCCCGAGGGCGAAGCGCCGCCGTGGGAGCGCGACGTGCCGCCGCCTGCCGCCGCGCCCGCGTCCGACGCTCAGGTCCGGTTTTCCAGCATCCGGGCGGCGCGCGACGCCCCACCGCCGCCGCTGACCGCGCCCCGGCTGCCCTCGGGGCCGCCCCGGTTCACCCCGGCGGTTCCCGCCTCTGCTGCGCGCCCTGCCGCCGCAACGGGCAAGGCCGTGCCGGTCAATGCCCCGTCGGTGGCCGCCGGAAGCAAGCCCGTGGACAGGCCCGCCGCCCCGAAGGCGACCGTTCCCGCGCCCTCGGTTGCGCCCGCATCCCAGAAAGGCGCCACGACAGCCCCTGCCGTTGCCCCGGCGTCCAAGGCGGCAGCCCCGGCCCCGAAGGCGCCCGCGCCCAAGGCAGCACCTGCCCCCGCTGCGGGCACGAGCGGCAAGGCGCGCCCTGCCGCGGGACCGAAACCCGCCCCGGACCGGGCGACGCCGACGCCGGACAAGGTTCCGGCCAAGCCTGCCAAGGCGCCTGCGCCTGCCCCCGCCTCCGCCGCTCCGGCGCGGGTGCCGCCGGCGCTGTCGATGCGCCCCACCCCGCCCGCGCAGCGCCGCGATGCGCCCATTGCCGCCCGGCTTGCCGCGATGCGCCGCGAAGAGCCGGACACGCCCGCCCCCGCCACGCCGCCCGCCGCGCTGGATCCGGAGGAGGAGCGGCGGCGGATGACCGTCTTTGGCGCCCGGCGCGAGGAAACGGTCGGCGGCAAGCCCCGGCATCTGGGGCTGATGCTGACCGTGGTGCTGCTGGTGTTTCTGGCCGGGATGGCGGCATGGGCCTCCATCCGCTTCGACACCGGCCTCACGCAGCTGTTTGCACCCGGTCCCGACACCGTGGCGGAACCGGTGGTGGCGGCCCTGCCGGAGCCTGAGCCCGAGCCGGAGCCCGCCCAGCCGGTCGCGCCCCCCGAACCCGCAGAGGCCGAGCAGGCCGCACCCGCCGAGGTGCCTGCCCCGCCTGCCCCGCCCGCCACACCTTCGACCAGCCCCGAAGAGGCCGCAGCCACCTATGCCGCCACCGGCGTCTGGCAGCGTGCGCCCGACTCGCCGCTGGAGCCGCCGCAATCCACCACCGACGACATTCACTGGGCCTCGGTCGATCCGAAGGTGCAGCCCTTTGACAGCGTGGCCCTGCCCGATCTTGATGCCACGCAGGAGCGCGATCTGACCCTGCCCGCCGTGGCGCTGCCGCCCGGTCCGGGGGTGCGCTTCGATCTGGACGGGCGCGGGCTGGTGCGTGCCACGCCCGAGGGCGCGCTGTCCCCGGACGGCATCCTGATCTATCGCGGCCAGCCGCCGCAGCTGCCGCCGCTGCGCAGCCCCGCCGCCACGCCGGAGACGCCGCCCGAAGCGGCAGGCGATCCCGCCTCCGAGGCGGCGGCCCTGCCCGCCCTGCGCCCGGCGCTGCGTCCCGAGGATCTGGTGGCCCTGCCGCCGGAGGAGCAGGCCGCCCCCGATGCCCCCCCTGCCACCGACGCCTCGCTGGCTGCTCTGGGCGAAATCCGACCCGCCCTGCGCCCGCTGCCCCCGCCCGAGGAGACAGCCGCAGACACCGCGCCCGAGCTGCCCGCCGAAGATGCGGTGGCAGACCTCGAGGCGGTGACGCCGGACATCTCTGCCAGCGATCAGGCGGTGCAGCGCTCGCTGGCGCCGCTGCTGCGGCCCCGCACGCTGGAGGTGGCCCCGCCGCCGCAGCCGGAACCGGAACGGCGCGTGCAGACCGCCTCTGCCGCCAGCGTGCGGGCGGCACCCATGCCCAACATTCCGCAGAACACCAGCGTGGCGCAGCAGGCCACGATGCGCGGCCAGATCAACCTGCGGCAGCTGAACCTGATCGGCGTCTATGGCAAGCCGTCCAGCCGCAGCGCGCTGATCCGGCTGCCCTCGGGGCGCTACCAGAAGGTGCAGGTCGGGGATCAGGTGGATGGCGGGCGCGTCTCGGCGATTGGCGAGGACGAGCTGCGCTATGTCAAAGGCGGGCGCAACATCGTCCTGTCGATGCCGCAGGGCTGACCCACCCGCCTAGCCGAAGCTGGCGCGCAGGGCCTTGCGGCGGATCTTGCCAAAGCCGTCGCGGGGCAGCGCCTCACAGAGATGCAGGCGCTTGGGCTGTTCCGCCGGGGCAAGGCTGCGCGCGCAGAAGGCCAGCAGATCGGCCTCGTCCAGCGGTCGCCCGGCCTTGGGCACCAGACAGGCCACCACCATCTGCCCCCAGTCGCGGTGATCCACGCCGAAGGCCACGGCATCCGCCACGCCGGGATGGCGCAGCAGCGCCGCCTCGATGGTTTCGGGATGGACCTTGACGCCGCCGGTGTTGATCACGTCATCGCGCCGCCCGCCCAGATAGAGATAGCCCTCGTCATCCAGCCAGCCGACATCGCCGATGCTCTGGAAGCCGTCCGCATCCCGCTCTGGCTGCGGCGCGTCGGGGCCGATATAGGCGCTGCGCCCGTCCAGATCGGCGGGCCGCATGAAGATCTCGCCCAATTCGCCCGAGGGCAGCCGCGCGCCGTCGGGGTCGTAGATGCGGATTTCGGTCTCGAACCCCTGCCCCACCGATCCGGGATGATCCAGCCATTCGCGCCCGGTGATCGTGGTCTGGCCGGTGTTTTCGCCAGAGCCATACATCTCTGTCACCCGGTCGGGGCCCAGCACGTCGATCCATGCCTGTTTCAGCCAGCCCGCGCAGGGCGCGCCGGTGTGGTAAAGCGCATGCAGGCTGTCCAGCCGCGCGCCGCTGCCGGGCAGCGCGTCGATCATGCGCACCATCATCGTGGGCACCAGCATCACAAAGCCCACGCCATGGCTGTCGATGGCCTGCAGCGCGCGGGCCGCATCGAAGCGTTCCATCAGCACCAGCGTGTTGCCCTCGAAGAGCCCGTTCTGCGCCCATGTGAACGGCGCGTTATGCGACATGGCCCCGCAGACCAGCTGCACCTGATCGGCGCGGAAGCCCAGCCGGGGCGCCACCCGCCCCCAGCTGGCGCCGGGGATGCGGGTGAAGGGCCGCGCGTCGCACATCATCTTGGGCAGCCCGGTGGAGCCGCCCGACAGCACGATCTTGCCCGGGACCGAGACATGGTCAGGCAGCGGCGCGCGGGGCGGCAGCGCTTCGGCCTCGAAGCGGTCCAGCGGCAGGTCGGGGGCGCCCACCACCAGCCGCGCGCCGCTGCGCGCCCGCATCGCGGCCAGCGTGTCGGGCGGCATGGCCGGATCCAGCACCAGCGTTGTCGCCCCCAGCCGCCAGATGGCCAGCGCCAGCGCCAGATGCTGGGGGATGTTGCGCAGGGCCATGCCCACCACATCGCCCTGCCCCACGCCGCGCGCCTGCAACCCGTGCGCGAAGCGGTCCACCAGCGCATCCAGCGCGGCCCAGCTGAGCCGCTGCTCCGGCCCCGAGCCGGGCAGGAAGATCACCGCAGGCGCATCGCCACGGAGCGCGGCAAGCTGGCGCAGCCGCGCGCCAAAGCTGAGGGGGGCGGGTGTCATGCGGGATCAGACCTCTTCGAACCGGATGTCCTGCGCGCCGTCCCACAGCACCTTGGGCCCAAGCTCGGCCAGCTTGTCGAGGTTGGAGGTCAGCGTGATGAAATGATTGCCCGCAAGCTGCCCCATCTTGGAGGCGAAATGCACGCCGCCATAGGCCAGCAGGATCTCGGTTTCCGAAATGCCGCCCGGATAAAGGATGAACTGCCCCGGCGCGGGATAGCTGGTGTGGTTTTCGTAGCTCACGCCAAAATCGGTCTCGCCCAGCGGGATCCAGACGCCTTCGCCGCTCCAGCGGACATGCACGACCTTGCTGACATAGGGCAGTTGCGCGCGGAAGGCGGCGACGGTCTTGGGGGCGGCGGCCTCGAACCGGGCGTCAAATTCGATGCCGGCGATGGTGACTTTGAGTTTGGTCATGGGATGGTCCTTTGAGATCAGTCGATAAGGCCGAACAGCCGTGGCAGGAACAGCGACAGGCCGGGGATGAAGGTGACGGCGGCCAGCACGGAAAACAGCCCCGCCAGCGGCCAGCCCAGACGGCGCGCCACCTGCAGCACGGGTCGTCCCGCCACGCTGGAGGCGACGAACAGCGACACGCCATAGGGCGGCGTGACCGTGCCGATGGCGCAGTTGAGGATGACCAGCAGCGAGAAATGGATGGGATCCACCCCCATCTGCGCGGCGATCGGCGCCAGAACCGGCACGATGATCAGGATGGCCGCGATGGTTTCCAGAAACATGCCGACAAACAGGAACAGCAGGTTGGCGATCAGCAGAAAGATCAGAGTGCTGGTCGACACGCCCGCGATCCAGTCGCCGAGGATCCGCGGCACATCGGCATTGGCGATCAGCCACGAAAACACCGCCGCCGTGCCGATGATCAGCATGACCGCCGCCGACAGCGAGGCGGTGCGCAGGATCAGCCCCGGCAGCGTCGCCAGTTTCAGGTCGCGATAGACGAAGGCGCCGACCAGCAGCCCGTAAAAGCCCGACACCGCCGCCGCCTCGGTGGGGGTGAAGACGCCGCCAAGGATGCCGCCAAGGATCAGCACCGGCATGCCTGCGGCGGGCAGCGCCGCCCAGCCGGTGCGGCGCAGGCGGGCAAGGGTGAAGGGTTCGGTCTCGCGGTAGGCGGGGCCGCCCTTGCGGGCCTGAAAATAGGCGATGACCATCAGCATGGCGATGCAGAGCAGCCCCGGCACGATGCCCGACACGAACAGCGCCCCGATGGACACGTTGGACACCACGGCAAGGATCACCATGGTCAGGCTGGGCGGGATCACCTGCGCGATGGATCCGGCGCAGGCGATCAGGGCGGCGCCAAAATCCACGTCATAGCCGCGGCGGCGGAACTGCGGCTGCATGATCGCGGAAATCGCCGCCGTGTCGGCGGAGCCAGAGCCGGAGATGGCCGCCAGCCCCGCCGCCGCCACGCAGGCCACCTGATAGAGGCTGCCCACCACCCAGCCGATCAGCGCCGAGGCGAAATCGACGATCCGCCGCGAAATCCCGCCCGCATCCATGATGACGCCCGCAAAGACAAAAAACGGGATCGCCATCAGCGTAAAGGAGTTGAGCCCGGCAAAGACGCGCTGGCTGACGATGGCCACGGGCACATCGGTGGTGGTAACCAGCGCCAGCACCGCCGAGGCGCCCAGCACGAACACCACCGGCACCCCCAGCAGCAGCAGAAACACGAAGGCAAACGCGAGAAACAGCATCAGACCGCCTCCTCGGCATCATCGACCTGCGGCGGCGGAAAGGGATCGTCCCAGCGCTGCAGCACCGACAGCAGCAGTTCCAGCGCCATATAGGCGGCCCCCATCGGCAGGCAGAGGTAAATCCATTTCATCGGGATGCGCAGCGCGGGCGAGGTCTGGAATTCACCCATGCGAAGCAGCGGCTGGCTGCCCCATGCCAGCACCGCCAGAAAGGCGACGGTGACCAGCGCGATGGCCACCAGCGCCACGCGGGCCATGGGCAGCGGCAGCCTGGCGGGCAGCATGTCGATGGCCACATGCTGGCCCCGCGCCACCGCCACCCCCGCCCCCAGAAGCACCAGCCAGATCTGGCTGAAGGTGGCGATCTCTGCCGCCTGCGCGATGGAATAGTTGAAGACATAGCGCCCGGCCACCTGCACCAGAACGGCGGTCATCATGACCGAGAACAGCAGGATGACCACGCCCGAGACGACGCGGCGCAGGGCAAGACACAGGCGTTCCAGCAGGACAATCATGCGCGGCAGGCTTTCGTGAAGGGAAAGGGTCCGGCCACGACAGGCGTGGCCGGACAGTCGGGTCGAACGGGGATCACTCGACCGATTTCAGCATCCCGAAGATCTTCTTCTGCGTGTCGGTGATGACATACTGGTCATAGATGGGGGCCGCTGCGGCGCGGAACGGCGCGTCATCGGGGCGGGTGATGGTCACGCCCACGGCTTCCAGATCGGCAAAGCGCGCATTGTCGCTGTCCAGATAGGTCTTGCGCTGGAACTTGCCCGCGTCCATGCCCGCCTCGTCCAGCGCGGTCTTCACGTCCTCGGGCAGCGCGTCATAGGCCGCCTTGCCCATGATGACCGGCGCCACCAGTTCCAGCCAGCCGATCACCGCCCATTCCGGGGCCACCTCATAGAATTTCTGCGCGTAGAAGTTGGTGTTGGCAGCCTCTGCCCCGTCCACAACGCCGGTTTCCAGCGCGCCGTAAAGCTCGGTATAGGCCAGCGGCGTGGGGTTGGCGCCAAAGGCCTTGAACGTGTCCACATGCGCGGGGTTCTGCATGGTGCGGATTTTCAGCCCCGAGATGTCCTCGATGCTGGCGATGGGCTTTTTGGTCATGATGTGGCGGGTGCCTGCGGAAAACACCGCCAGCAGGTGAAAGCCCTGCGCCTCCAGCGCGGTCTGCATCTCGTCCAGCACCGCCGCATCGCTCAGCGCGCGGTCCATCTGTTCGGCATCCTTGAACAGGAAGGGCAGCGAAAACACCGTGAGGTCGGGCACGAAGTTGGCCAGTGTCTCGTTCGCGGTCACGGCGATGTCCACCGTGCCCATCTGGGTGCCCTGAATGCTTTCCATCTCGTCGCCCAGCTGGGCGTTGTCGAAGACAGAGATTGTGGCCTTGCCGCCGGATTTCTCTTCCAGCACCTCGGCCATGTGCCGCAGGCCCACGCCATAGGGTTCGTCGGCATTGGCGTTATGGCTGGCCTTCAGCGTCACCTCCTGCGCGAAAGCGGGGGTGACAAGCGCGGTTCCCATGGCAAGGCACAGGGCGAGATTGGTCAGTTTCATCGTTTCTTTTCCTTTATGGCTCTCTGTTGGGGCGGTGTGTTCGGCCCGGCGCGGGGCCGGGATCAGGCTTCCGCCAGCAGCCCGAGATCGGTGAGAATGGCGTGCAGTTCGGCGCGCTTTGCCGCTGGCAGCGGCAGGCGCGGCGGGCGCGGATCGCCCATCGGTTGGCCGACCATGCCCATGGCTGCCTTGGTGGCCGACACATACAGATCCCCCGCCAGCGCGTTGATCAGCGGCAGGCAGCGCAGATAGATCGCGCGGCCCTCGCCCGATCCGTCCACGGTGCGGGTGAACATGTCAGCCGACAGGCGCGGCGCGATGTTCGACATGACAGAGCTGTAGCCCTCGGCCCCGGCCAGATAGCTTTCCCACGGATAATAGCCCGCAAAGACCGTCATCCGGCCCTGACAGGCCTCCAGCAGTTCGGTGACCCGGTGGACGTTTTTCGAAGTGTCCTTGATGTAGGAAATGTTGTCGACCTGCGACAGCCGCCCGACCAGTGCCGCGCTCAGATCCACATTGGCGGTGAAGGGGTTGTTGTAAAGCATCACCGGAATCGACAGCGCCTCGGCCACCTTGGTGAAATGCGCGACCAGCTCCGCCTCGGTCGGGGAGGAGTAATAGGGCGGCACCAGCATCACGCCATCGGCGCCAAGGCTCTCCGCCTCGCGGCTGAGCGCCACCGCCTCGTCGGTCCATTCGGCGGCGGTGCCGATCAGCACCGGCACCCGCCCCGCCGTCTGGGTGATGACCGTCTCCGCCACGGCGGCGCGTTCGTCACGGGTCAGCGACAGGAATTCGCCGGTGCTGCCCAAGGGGATCAGCCCGTGCACGCCCTCGGCGATCTGCCAGTCCACATAGCGGCGCAGGCTGTCCAGATCGACGCGGCCTTCCGCATCAAAGGGGGTGACGCAGACGGTATAGCTGCCCCTGAAGCTCATATGCGGTCCTTTCCGGCCAAGATCATGTGCGATCCAAATTTCTTGCATTCAGCCAATATCTGATCGGATACTGAGTCAACTGGCAGGCCAACCCGCCCGCCCGACATCCCCCCGTGACCCAAGGAGAGCCCCATGCCCTTCATCGAAGTGATCGACCGCGACGCAGCCAAGGAAATACGGGAGGTTGCGACCCGCGACATGACCGATGGTCTCTGTCAGGCCTTCGGAATCAAGCCGGAAATCGTGACCTGCTATTATTTTTCGGCGCCGCACTATTCCTACGGACATGCCGGAAAATATGGCGAATGCGCTGAAAACTTCCGCATCTTCATAAAGGTCCATGCCTTCCCCCGCCCGCCCGAAGCCAAGGCAGAAGCGGCCCGCGCGCTGACCGATGCCGCAGTGGCCGCCTATGGCACCGATCCGAAGCAGGTGATCGTCTATTTCTTCGACCGTGACCCGGCGGATGCCTTCCATGGTGGCATGGCCTCGGGTTGACCCGCCTGCCGCTCCCGGCATAGCTGAAGATCAGATACGATCACGAACAACCGAACGGAGATCACATTGGATCAGTTCTACAGTGACGAGCAGCGCATGGTCCGCGAGACGGCCCGCAAGCTTAGCGACGCGGTGGTGGCCCCCGCCGCCGCCGCCATCGACCGTGACGACGTGTTCCCGCGCGCCGTCTATGACGCATTGGCGGAACAGGGGCTTTTTGGCGTGGCCCTGCCCGAGGCGGCAGGCGGTGTCGGGCTTGACGCCATGGCCGCCTGCATCGTGATGGAAGAGATCGCGCGCGGATCGGGTGCGGTGGGCAATGCCTTTGCCATCCCGGTGGAGGCGGCGCTGTTCCTGCATCACCACGGCTCGGCGGCGCATCACGCGCTGATTCCCGGCATCCTTGAAGGCCGGGTGATTCCCGCCACCGCCGTGACCGAGCCGGATTGCGGATCGGACGTGGCCGCGATGCGCACCACCGCGCGGCGCGACGGCGACGATTACATCCTGACCGGCACCAAGGCATGGGTCACCTTCGGCCAGATCGCGGATGTGATCATGGTTTTTGCCAAGACCGATCCCGAGGCCGGGCATCGCGGCATTTCCTGCATTCTGGTGGAGACCGACCGTGCGGGCGTGGTGCGCGGCAAATCCGAGGATCTGCTGGGGATGCACGGGCTGGCAGAGTGTATGGTCAGCTTCGACGAAGTGCGGGTGCCCGTCACCAACCGCATCGGGCCGGAACATGGCGCCTTCAAGATGGCGATGGAGAATTTCAATTTCTCGCGCCTGATGATGTCGGCCATGGCGCTGGGGATGGCGCAGGCCGCGATGGAGGATGCGCTGGCCTATGCGCAGGACCGCCGCCAGTTCGGCAAGCCGATCTTCGAGCATCAGGCGGTGCAGTTCATGATCGCCGACATGGCCAAGGACATCGCCGCCGCGCGCCTGCTGATCCATCACGCCGCGCGGCTTTACGATGCGGGCCATCCCATCGCGCTGGAGGCGGCGCAGGCCAAGCTCTTCACCACCGACATGGCGCAGATCCATATCTCGAACGCGCTGCAGATCCATGGCGGCAACGGCTATTCGCGGGAATACCGGGTGGAGCGGCTGTTCCGCGACGTGCGGCTGAGCCAGATTTACGAAGGCACCAACCAGATCCAGCGCATGATCATCGCGCGTCAGGTGCAAAGGGCTTACGCATGAGCCTGTATTATGAGGACGTGACGACGGGTTCCCGCCATGTCACGCCGGAACACGAGATCACGGCGGCGGACATCGCCGCCTTCTGCCGCCTGACCCGCGATTTCCATCCGCTGCATACCGATGACGCCTATGCCCGCGCGCAGGGTTTTCCGGGGATCATCGCGCATGGGCTTTACGGGCTGGCCCTGATGGAGGGGCTGAAGACCGAACTGCGGCTTTACGAGGAAAGCTCCATCGCCTCGCTCGGCTGGAACGAGGTGCGGTTTGTCCGGCCCATCCTTGCGGGCGATGTGGTGCGGGTGGAGATGGAGTTCACCGCCAAGCGGCAGAGCGGCTCTCGCCCGGCGGGGATCATCACCGAAGCGGTGCGCCTGCTGCGCGGCGAGGGGGATCTGCTGATCTCGGCCGAGCACATCTCCTTGATCCGGCTGGCGCCCTGACCCATGCTGCGCCCCATGACCGAAGATGCCGATGCCACGCTCAATTCCGTCGATCAGGCCACCCGCCTGATCCGCGAGGATATTCTGTCGGGCCGCATCGGCCCCGGCGCCCGTCTGAAGACCGCTGAACTGGCCAAGCGGCTGGGGTTTTCCACCATGCCCCTGCGCGAGGCGCTGCGGAAGCTGGAGGGCGAAGGGCTGGTGGAGATCGAGCCCAATCGCGGCGCCACCGTGCGGCAGCTGGACCGGGCCTATATTACCGACCTTTTCGAGCTGAACACCGAACTGCGCATCTTCGCGGTGCGGCGCGGCATGAACGCGCTGACGCTGGAGCGGATCCGCGAGCTGGAACGGCTGGCGGCGGAGTATCGCGCCCATCTGGCCGCGGGCGAGGACGAGGCCGCCATCGAGACCAACCGCCGCTTCAACGCCCGGCTGGTGGAGTTTGGCGGCAACCGCGAGGCGCTGCGGGTGTTCCTGCGCGGCTGGGACACCATCTTTGCCTTCCGCCGCAGCTATGGCTACGGCACCGGGCGGCGGCGGGTCATGGCCGAGGAAATGCAGCTGCTGATCGACGCGCTGCGCCGTCAGGACGCCACCGCCGCCGAAGCCATCCTGCGCATGCAGAACGCCGCGATGATGGAAGATCTGGTGGCGCGCATCGTGCCCGAAGGCTGAGCGGCGGGCGGATGGGAGGGAGGGGGCTCTGCCCCCTCCTCCGCAGGTAGAAAGAAGGGGGCTCTGCCCCCTCTTGGCGCTTTGCGCCAATTCACCCCCGGGATATTTGGGCCAAGAAGAAGCCCGGAGCGGAGCGCGCCTGACGGGGATCAGGCCGCCGGGAAGGCCTGGCTGGTGGCGCGGTCAAGGTAGCGGCCCGTGCCGGGGCTGCCGGTGATGGTGCCGTCAAGGCAGATCGTCTGGCCGCGCAGCAGGGTGCGGACAGGCCAGCCCTTCACCGCACGCCCCTCGTAGGGCGTGTAGTCGCAGTCGTGATGCAGGATCTGCTGCGACAGCGTCACCTCGCGCGACGGATCCCAGAGCGTGATGTCGGCATCGGCCCCCACGGCGATGGTGCCCTTGCGCGGATAAAGGCCAAACAGCTTCGCCGGGTTGGTGGCGGTCAGGGCCACGAAGCGTTCAAGGCTGATCCGGCCCTTCGACACGCCTTCGGAGAACAGCAGCGGCAGGCGGGTTTCGATGCCCGGGATGCCGTTCGGCACCCAGCGGAACGAGGTGCGGGCGCCGGGCACGTCCTTGCCCTCCGGGTCGTCGAAGCGGAACGGGCAGTGATCCGAGGAGAAGATGTCGAAGGTGCCGTCGCGCAGCCCCTCCCAGATCGCGCTCTGACTGTCGGTATCGCGCGGCGGCGGCGAGCAGACGTATTTTGCGCCCTCGAAATCCATGTTGAGGCCTTTGAGATCCTCGGCGGTGAGCGCGATGTATTGCGGGCAGGTTTCGGCCCAGACATTCATGCCGCGCCGTTTCGCCCACTGGATCTGTTCCATCGGCTCGCGCCCCGAGACATGCACGATGCAGATCGGCACGTCGGTCAGTTCGGCATGGCTGATGGCGCGGTGGGTCGCTTCGCGTTCGGTGCTCTGCGGGCGGCTGGCGGCGTGGTAATAGGGCGCGGTTTTGCCCGCCTCTTCCAGCCTGCGGGCCATGTAGCGGATGGCGTCGTAGCCTTCGGCATGGACCATGACCAGCGCCTTTTCCCGCCGCGCCACGTCGAAGACATCCAGAAGCTGCGCGTCGTTCAGCACCATGTCGTCATAGGTCATGAAGACCTTGAACGATGTATAGCCCGCCTTGACCAGCGCGGGCAGTTCCTGCCCCAGCACCTGCGGCGTGGGGTCGGTGATGATGAGGTGGAACGAGGTGTCGACATGGCATTTGCCCTCGGCCTCGGCGTGATAGGCGCTGACCGCCTCGCGCAGCGACTGGCCCTTCTGCTGCAGCGCAAAAGGCATGACGGTGGTGGTGCCGCCTGCCGCCGCAGACCGCGTGCCGCTTTCGAACCCGTCCGCCATGACCACGCCGCCGCCCTGATGCTGGGCCAGATGCACATGGGCATCGATGCCGCCGGGCAGCGCGAGGAGGCCGGTGGCGTCGATTTCCTCGCGGGCCGGGCCCACGTCTTCGGCGATGGTCACGATGCGGCCGTCGCGGATGCCGATCTGGGCGCGGATGCGGTCGGCGGCGGTGACGATGTCTGCGTTGCGCAGGGCGGTGTCGAGCATGGGAGAATGTCCTTGGAGCGGAAACGGCAGGACGCGGCGGATCCGGGGATCCGCCGCGGGCCTTGATGGGGTCGGATCAGTTGGCGGTGAGGGCGGTGAACAGCGCCTTCTGGCCATCGGTGGTCAGGGCCTGCTCGTAAAGCGGCTGCGAGGCGGCGATGAAGGGCGCGGTGTCGGGTTCGGTCACCGTCACGCCATGCGCCTTGAAGCTTTCGACCAGCGGCGCCTCCTGATCCACCACATATTGCCGCTGCCATTGCGCGGCCTCGGCGCCCGCCTCCATCAGCGCGGTCCGGATGTCTTCGGGCAGCGCGTCAAAGGCGGCCTTCTGCATCGTGACCGGCGCGGTCATGTTGAGCCAGCCCACCAGCGCGAAGGCGGGGGCCACTTCGTAGAATTTCATGCCGTCATAGCCGGTGGAGGCGCCTTCGGCCCCGTCCACCACGCCCGACTGCAGCGCGCCGTAAAGTTCGGAATAGGACATCGGCGTGGGATTGGCGCCATAGGCGCGGAACGCCTCCACATGCACGGGGTTCTGCATGGTGCGGATCTTCATGCCCGCCAGATCCTCGATGCTGTTGATCGGCTCGGCGGTCATCAGGTGGCGGATCCCCGAGGAGAAGACCGCGACCAGCTGGAAGCCCGCGCCATTGGCCGAAGTTTCCATCATCTGCCAGTTGGCATCGACTTTTTCCCCCAGCGCCGGGATCGACGGGAAGAGGAAGGGCAGATCGAAGACCTTGTAATCCTCGACATAGTTGGACAGCATCGCGTTCGAGGTCATGCCCATGTCGAGCGAGCCCAGCATGACGCTTTCCACCGTCTGCTGTTCGTCGCCCAGCTGGCCGCCCGCATAGATTTCCAGCGTGGCGGCGCCGTCGGTCTTGGCTTCCAGCAGCTCTTTCATCTTCTGCAGGCCCATGTCCTGCACTTCGCCTGCGGCGTTGGTATGGGCCACCTTCAGCGTGACATCGGCGGCAAGCACCGGGCTGGCGGCAAGGGCCGTCAGCGCGGCAAGGGTGGTCAGCACTCTGTTGGACATCAGGTTTCTCTTTCTTCTGGGAGAGGTTACAGCAGCACCGACGGCAGCCAGAGCGACACCGCCGGAATGAAGGTCACCAGCATCAGCGCCCCCAGCATGCACAGCAGCGGCAGCCAGACGCGGCGCGACACCTGTTCGATCCGCCGTCCCGCCACGGTGGAGGCGACGTAAAGGCAGATGCCATAGGGTGGCGTGATCAGCCCGATGGACAGGTTCAGCGCGGTGATGATGCCGAACTGCACCGGGTTGATGCCGAAGGCCTGCGCCATGGGCAGCAGGATCGGCAGCAGGATCAGCACGGCAGAGATGCTTTCCATGAACATACCCACCACCAGCAGCAGCAGGTTCACGATCAGCAGGAACACCACCGGACTGTCGGTGATCCCGGTCAGCCAGTCGCGCAGCAGCGCCGGAAAGCCCTGCGTGGCGATGATCCATGTAAAGACCGAAGCCGTGGCCACGATGATCAGCACCGTCGCCGACAGGCTGATGGCGCGCAGCAGGATGCGCGGCAGATCGCGCGGCTTCAGCTCGCGGTAGATCACCATGGTGACAAAAAGCGTGGTGAAAAGCGCGACACAGGCGGCCTCGGTCGCGGTGAAGACGCCGCCGACGATGCCGCCAAGGATGACGGCGGGCACCAGCAGGCCGGGCAGCGCATCGATGAAGCCGTCGCGCAGCCGCCGCAGGGTGAAGGGATCGCGGTCACGATAGGCCTCGCCGCCGCGCCGGGCATAAAGCCAGCAGCCCAGCATCAGCCCCGCCATGACCAGCAGGCCGGGGATGATGCCGCCCAGAAACATCGCGCCGATGGACTGGTTGGCGGTGATGGCGATGACGATCATCACGATGGAGGGCGGGATGATCGAGGCGAGCGAACCCGAGGCGGCGATCACCGCTGCGGCAAGGTCGATGTCATAGCGGCGCCTGCGCATCTCTGGCGTCATCACCGCGCTGATCGCGGCGGTGTCGGCGGAGCCCGAGCCGGAGATGGCGGCAAGCCCGGTGCCGGTGACGATGGCCACCAGATACAGGCTGCCGGTGATCCAGCCCACCAGCGCGCTGGCCAGATTGACGAACCGCCGCGCGATGCCGCCTGCCTCCATCAGCAGGCCGGAGGCGACGAAGAAGGGAATGGCCATCAGGGTGAAGGAGCTGATGCCGCCATAGACCCGCTGCGCCACGATGGACACGGGCGTGGTGGTGGTCATCTCGATCGCCAGAAGCGCCGCGATGCCAAGCGCCAGCACGATGGGAATGCCCGAGACCAGAAGCAGAAGAAAGCCGCCCGCTGCCCAGATCATGCCACAGCCTCCTCGGCCTGCGGCTGCGGGGCCTCGGGCTGCAGGATGCGCGGCAAGCTGGTCACGGCAAATTCCAGCAGGAAATAGCCAAAGCCCACCGGCAGCGCCATGTAAGGCACGGCCATGGGGATCTGCAGCGCCGGGGATTTGACGATGAAGCCGATTGCCAGCATCGACAGCGATCCCACCACCACAACGCCCAGAAACCAGACGCCCAGCAGGAAGGCCACGGTGTTGCACAGCCGCTGCACCGGCAGCGGGGCCTGCCGGATCAGCAGATCGACCCCGACATGCTGGTTGAGCCGCATGGCGATGCCCGCGCCCAGAAGCGTCAGCCAGACCTGCGCGAAGGTGGCGGTCTCTTCGCTCCATGCGATGGAATAGTTGAAGACATAGCGCCCGATAATCTGCGCCATGATCGCGCAGCCCATATAGGTCAGCAGCAGCAGCGCCACGCCATCCACCAGCCGCCTGACGATCCAGAGCAGCCGTGCCAACGCTCTGATCATGATATGATGTTCCGCGCGCTCTGACCCTGTTACGGCAGAGTCGCTGGACGTCCGGGCCTTCATGGACGCACCTCCTTGTTGTGGGCCGAAGGGTGGGATCAGATCGATCTTTCCCGCAGTCCGGCCTGTTTTGATCAGGTTATCGGCAAAGGCGCATCGCGTAAGGCGAGGGTCTATAAATTTGCGGACGGGAAGTATTTAATGCTCAGGTTTCGCGAATAATCTCGAGATTTCCGCGCTAGGCTGGTCCTGAGCCCGATTTCGGGCGCCCTAAAAACAGGCATATCATGGACGCTAGGTCAACTTCTGATCACTTCACAAACCCTCCGCCGGCGGCCTTCGGGCTGGCGCTGTGCCTGCTGGGCCGGGCCGAGGCGGTTCTGCTGGCGCGCGGCGCCGGATTCGACTTTGTCGTGATCGACATGGAGCATGGCCCGCTCGGGCTTGATGCCTTGGGACAGGCGGCGGCGGTGGGACAGGCCGCCGGTCTGCCGGTCTGGGGGCGCGTCACCGGGCCTGCCTCGCCCGATCTGGCGCGGGTGCTGGACTGCGGCGCCACCGGGGTCATCGTGCCGCATGTCGACAGCGCGTCCGACGCCGCGCGGATCGCGCTGGCCTGCCGGTTTGCGCCCAAGGGCCAGCGCGCCCTGCCCGGCCCGCTGCCCGCGCTCGACTTCCGCGTGGTGCCCGCCGCCGACCTGTGCGCCAGCGCCGAACGCGACGTGCAGGTGATCGCCATGATCGAAAGCGCCGCCGCGCTGGCGGAGGTGGAAGCGATCGCCGCCACGCCGGGCATCGACCTGCTGATGATCGGCAGCAACGATCTGGCCGACGGGCTGGGCCTGCGCGGACAGCTTGACCATCCGCAGGTTCTGGCCGCCTTCACCCGCATCGCGCGGGCGGCGCGGGATCACGGCTGCGGCTTTGGGGTGATGGGCCTGCCCGCCGCGCTGCTGCCCAGCCATGCGCTGGCGCTGGGTGCGCGGGTGGTCGTGGCCACCAATGACACCAATCTGATCGTCGAAGGCGGTGCAGCGCTGCTGGACCGGCTGCGCGCGCTCAGCCCTGCGGACGCTGGCTTGCGGCCCTGACCTCGGCGATGCGGGTCACCACCCTGTCGCGGAAGGCCTTGATGAATCTCTGGGTCTGCCGCGACGGGGTCTTGGTGCGCGGCAGCGCCGCAGACAGGTCGAAGCGCAGATCGGGGCCATAGGGGCGCACCACCAGACCGGGGCGCATGGCGGTAAAGGCCGACAGCTCGTCGACCAGCGCCACGCCCCAGCCCTCGCGCACGATGCGCGCGGCGGCATTCATGAACCGCGTTTCGATGCTGGGGCGGTAATCCAGCCCGTTGGCGCGGAAACTGTCGGCGAACATCAGCCCGATGCGGTTGGCGACCTGCGGCCCGACCATGGGACGTTCGGCCAGATCCTTGGGCGTCACCACTTCCAGCCGCGCCAGCGGATCGGCTTCGTCGCACAGGCAGACGGCGCGCAGATCATGCACCAGTTCGTAATGCAGCGCCTGCCGTTCATAGGCGGCGATGACAAAGGCCACATCCGCCACGCCGTTTTCCACCACCTGCAGCACGCTGTCGAGCGGGCGGGTTTCCAGCGAGATCTGGATGCGCGGATAATCCCGCGCGTAATCGGCGATGACCCGGGGCAGCACCGCCTCCGAGATCTCGGCGGTGGAGGCGACGCGGATCCGCCCGATCCGTCCGGCCCGCAGATCCGCCGCCCGCTGGTTCACCGCGTCGCGCAGCAGGAACAGCGGCTCGGATTCCTCCAGCAGGATCAGCGCCTCTTCGGTGGGGGCCAGCCGGTTGCTGACCCGTTCGAACAGCGGAAAGCCCAAGACCGTTTCGATATGGCGGATGGTGTTGGAGATGGAGGGCTGCGACATGCCCAGCCGTTCCGCAGCCCCCACCGTGGTGCGATACTGCACCACGGCCCGCAGGATCTCGAGCTGCCTCAGGTTCAGCATGTCCGCGATGATCGATGCTCCCATCCGGGCGGATTTCAGCTTTGCGTCAGGCGGATGCGGCGGAAATTGCGCACCTTGTCGCTAAACGGCCCGAACCCTTTGATAGCAGCGAATTCCGGCGTTTCATAGGCTTCGGGCCCGGTGATCGTATAGATCGCCACATGGCGCGGCCCGCCTTCCAGACATTTCTCGCGCCGCGCATCCAGCCAGCCGGGACAGGCCAGAATGTCGGGCAGATGGCGGTTTTCATACCAGTCGTCAAAGGCGGCCTCAAATTCCGGGTCGATGTCGACAAAAACGATATGGGTCTGCATGGCGCTTATCCGATCAGATCCAGACAGGGGCGCAGCGCCGCCATCAGCCCGTCCAGTTCGTCGCTGTGCAGGCGTGGCGTGGGGGCGCGGCAGGCGGGGCTGTCGATGCGGCCAAGCTCGGCCAGACAGGCCTTGAGCCGGGCCGCCGCCAGATGGCCGGGCGCGCCATAGACCACGCGGGCCAGATCAAAAAGGGCGGTATGCACCTCCAGCGCCTCGGGGATGCGGCCCGCCGTCACATGGGCGTCGAGCGCCGAGATCAGCTCGGGCACCAGCGCCGACAGGCTGACCGCCGAGCCGTCGCTGCCGATCAGGAAACAGGGGAACAGATGTTCATCCCCCGAGGCCATGACCGCCACGTCGGGGCGCAGCTCGCGCGCGATGCGGCGGGTGGTCTCGTAGGATTTGACCTCCCAGCTGCCTTCCTTGATGCCCGCGACGCTGTCGATTTCCAGCAGGCGGCGCAGGGTGTCGGGGGCATAGGCGGTGCGCCCCGCCCCCACCGATCCCTGAAACAGGTAGACGGGCGCGCCGGTGCCTTCGGCAATGCCGCGATGATGCGCCAGAATGGCGCGCGGATCGGCCCCCAGCGCCCATGAAAAGGGCGCAAAGACCATGATCGCATCGGCCCCCGCCGCCAGCGCCGCCTGCGCATCCGCCACGGCAAAGGCGGTGTTTTCGGCGCTGACGGCGGCAAGGATGCGGCGCTGGCCCGCGACGCCGCGCGCCACCCGCACCACCTCGGCCTGCTCGGTGCGGCTGAGATGAATGCCCTCGCCGGCATGGCCGTTCAGCAGCAGCCCCGCCTGCCCCGGATCGGCCAGCACCAAGGCCAGATGGCGTTCAAGGCTGGCATGGTCCAGCGCGCCGCTTTCGGTCATCGGGGTGATGGTGGCGGCGTAAAGCCCGCCGCGGTCGGCCCGCATCACAGCACCTCTGCCGCGATCAGCGCGCGGCGCACGCCCTCGCGGATGTCGTCGGACTGCGGCAGCAGCGGCAGGCGCGGGCTTGGGTTGCGGATCACCCCCATCATCTGCAGCCCGTCCTTCATGCGGCTGTGCATGTCGATCACCGGCGCCGGGCCGTAGATGGCGCGCACCACCGGGTAAAGCCGGTCATTGGCGGCGCGCATGGCGGCCAGATCCATCGCCTCGGACGCGCGCCACAGATCGGCCAGCAGCCCCGGCACAAGGCTCGCCAGCCCCGACAGGATACCATCGCCGCCCAGCGCCACCTGCGCAAAGAACCAGTGGAAGTTCGAAGGCAGCATCGCCGTGTCGGGTGACGCCGCCTTGATGGCGCGGCGGTTCTCGTCATAGGCCAGCAGCGTGGCCGAGCCTTCTTTGACCGCGATCACCTCGGGGATCTGGGCGATTTCGGCCAGAACCGGGGTCGACAGGCCAAAGCCGGAGGCGATGGGAAACTGGAAATGCGACAGCGGCATCTGGAGTTCGCGCGCCAGCAGTTCATACATCCGCACGGCGGCGGGGGTGCTGGCATTGCCGCCGCCCAGCGCCTCGGCGGGGAAGATCACCGCGACATCGGCACCTGCCGCGCGCGCGGCTTCGGCCTGACGCAGCGCGTCGGGAATGCCGGTGGGCACCACGCCCGCCAGCAGCGGACGGCCCGCGCCGATCTGGTCGCGGGTGCGGCGGATCACCTCGGCGCGTTCGGCATCGCTGAGCGCCGTCGCCTCGCCGGCATGGCCGTTGACGAAGACGCAGTTCGTGGTTTCGGGGCGGGCGCAATGGTCCAGAACGGCGGCATAGCCATCCCAGTCGATGGCGCCGCTGTCGTCGAAGGGCAGCACGGTGGCCACCGTGATGCCGCGCAGATCCTTGCCGGTCAGGGTCATGATGTGCCTTTCTTTCGGGGGAATTTCAGCGTGGCATCGGCGCGCAGCACCTCGATGCCGTCTTCGTTGCGGGCGGAGGCCTGCCAGTCCACGGTGCGGTTTTCCACATCGCGGGCCGAGATCCAGATGTCGAAGGTGACGGTGTCGCCATAGCGCACGGCGCCGGTGAACCAGAAACTGTCACGGATTGACACGCCAAGCGTGCCCACCAGTTCGGCGGTCAGCACCGAGGTGCAGATGCCCGCCACGAGGATCCCCGGCGCCAGCCTTTCGCCAAAGCGGGTGCCTGCGGCATAGTCCTGATCCACATGCACCGGGCCAAAATCGCCGGTGGCGGCGATATACATGGCGCCATCGGCTTCGGTGATGGTCTTGGCGACCGAGACCCGGTCGCCAACGGAGAGCTCGTCGATCTGGCGGATGTCATACATCGGGGGCCACCGGGACCATGCGCGCCTCGCCCTCGATCACCTGCGCGTCCTGCACATGGCCCGAAAGCTGGAAGGTGAGCGTGCCGTTGGTGGCGCCGACCGTGGCGGTGGCGGCGAGCGTTTCGCCAAGCGTCAGCGCGCGGGCAAAGCGGAAGGAGATCGCGCCAATCCGCCAGTCCGGCCCCGCCAGCCGCGCGAGTGCTGTGGTGAAAAGCGCCCCCGCCACCAGTTCGAACACCGCCATGTCGGGCAGGCCCTGCGCCTGCGCCTGCCTGCGGTCGACGTAAAGCCCGCCAAGATTGCCGGAGATGCCGGTGAAAAACCCCTGCTCGGCTACGCTGAGCGTCTTGCGGAAGGTCAGGGACTGGCCGGGTTCGGGACGGGGCTGGGTCATGTCGCGCTTTCAGCTGGAGGGGCGGCAGCGGGGGCCAGCCCCCGCACCCCCGGAGTTTAGGGGCAAGATGAAGGGCAGGCTCAGAGCGTGAGGCCGCGTTTGATGATCGAGCGGGCGATCAGCATGCGGTGCACTTCGGAGGTGCCGTCATAGATGCGGGTGACACGGGCGTCGCGGTAGATGCGTTCCAGCGGCAGTTCCTTGGTGAAGCCGTAGCCGCCGAAGATCTGGATGCCGCGATCCGCGACCCGGCCCAGCATTTCCGAGGCCTGCACCTTGACCATCGACACCTTGTCGCGCGGGTCGAGCCCCTGATCCACCTCCCATGCGGTGTTGAGCACCATCATGCGGGTCGCAAAGATCTCCATCGCGCTGTCGGCGATCATCTGCTGCACCATCTGGAAGTCACCGATGGGCTGGCCGAACTGCTGGCGCGTGGCGGCATGGTCGCGCATCATGTCGAGCACGCGCGACGCCATGCCCACGGCACGGGCGCCGATATGGCCAAGCCGGATGCCGCCGACATTGGCCATCATCACCCGGAAGCCCTGCCCCACCTCGCCCAGCACCTGCAACTTGGGCACGCGCACCTCGTCGAAGGTCAGTTCGGCATGGCCATAGCCGCGATGGCCCATCATCTTCTGGGTGCGGGTGACGCGGAAGCCGGGCGTGTCGCGGTCCACCAGAAACAGGGTGATGCCGCCCCGGGCGCGTTGTTCGGCATCGGTCACCGCCATGACGATGGTGTAATCCGCGATGTCGCCATCCGAGATGAAATGTTTGGTGCCGTTCAGCACCCAGTGGTCCCCGTCGAGCCGGGCATGGGTCCTGATCGCGGCGGCATCCGATCCGGCCCCGGGTTCGGTGATGGCCATGGCGCAGATCTTGTCGCCGCGGACGGTGGGATAAAGATAGCGCTCGCGCAGATCGCCGGTGAGCGCGTCCAGCATCGGATAGACCTGCCCGAAGATGCGCCGGATCAGCGCGTCGGAGGTCTGGCCCAGCTGTTCCTCGACCAGACACATGTCGAGCACCCCCAGCCCGCCGCCGCCTGCCGCCTCGCTCATGTTGAGCGCATAGAACCCCAGCGCCTGCGCCTCGGCCTTGAGGGCGGTCAGCGCGTCGGGGGGGATCTGGCCGGTTTCTTCGGTGACCGCCTCCAGCGGCTGGACCTTTTCGCGCACGAAGCGGCCCACCGCCTCGGTCACCATTTTCATCTCGTCCGAGATCGTGAAATCCATCTGTCCTGCTCCTTTGGGATCCGGAATGCGGGATCGGGCTCAGCCGCGCATCCGGTCGGACTGCACCACCACACCGGAGGCCAGCAGCTGGTCGATCTGGTCCGCCTTGAACCCGGCTTCGGTCAGGATTTCGCGGCTGTGCTGCCCCAGCGCGGGGGGCGTGCGCCGCACCGGCGGGGTCTGGCCGTCATAGCGCACCGGATGGGCCAGCATCACCATGGGCGTGCCCTGCGCGGTCGGCGCTTCGGTGAAGGCGGCCAGATGCGCCACCTGCGGGTTCTGGCGCAGCCCGTCGTAATCCACCACCTGCTCGTGCCAGATCCCCGCCGCCGCCAGCCGCTCCATCGCCTGTGCCGTGTCGAGCCGCGCCATGCCGCCCGCCACGCGGCGCGACACCTCGCCCCGGCGGTCGAAGCCGTCTTTTTCGGTGAACTCCATGAATTCCGGCAGATCCAGCGCCCGGGCCAGATCGGCGGGTTTGGACATGGAGATCATCACATGCCCGTCACCGGTGGCGTAGATGCCATAGGGGGCGGGGCTGAACCAGTTGGCCATGCCATCGCTGCCGCGCGGCCCCGCGCGGTCGGCGCCGTTCATCCATGCGGTGATCGATTCCCCCTGCAGATCCATGGCGGCCTGCAGCATGTTGACCTCGACCCGCCGGGCCACGCCGGTGCGTTCGCGTTCGAAAAGCGCCGCCACGATCCCCGCCACGGTCAGCGCCGCCGCGTGGTGGTCGATGGGCACCGAGCCCACGGCGACCGGGCCGCTGTCCATGCTGCCGGTATGGGCGGCAAGTCCCGACATGGCCTGCAGCAGCACATCCTGCCCGGGCCGTTTTGCATAGGGGCCATCGGCGCCATAGCCGGTGGTGGCGGCATAGATGAGGCGGGGATTGACCGCGCGCATCTCCGCCTCGGAGAGGCCGAGCTTGTCGAGCGTGCCGGGGCGGAAATTCTCCATCACCACATCGGCGGTCTTCAGCAGTGTCTTCACCGTGGCGATGCCTTCGGGGGATTTCAGGTCAATGGCGATGGAGCGCTTGTTGCGCCCGGTGGTGATGTGATTGACCGAGGTGTCATCGACAAAGCGGTTGGCCACCGCCCAGTTGCGCTGGAACGCGCCGGTCAGCGGTTCCACCGTGATCACATCGGCGCCGATATCGCCCAGATGCTGCGCGGCGGCAGGCCCCGAAAGAAAGTGGTTGAAGCTCAGAACCCGGATTCCGTCCAGCGCGCCCATATCTGTCCCCTGATGTTGCAGGCCAAGCCTAGGGGAGATGCGGGGGGCTGGGAATATATCGGGCTATGCTATCTGACAGCCAGAGAATTTGCGAAACAAATAGTTCAGCAGACAGGCAAACGCCCGCCCGGAGCGGTCCGGACGGGCGGTTGTAAAAGCGCTGTGGCCTAGGCCCCGGCGGAGATCAGGCGTTCCAGGGCCGGTCGCCCTGCGCGTCCTTGATGCGGGTGGGCAGGCCCATGCCGTCCAGCAGGGTGAAGAACGGCTTCGGATCCATCTCCTCGACATTCTTCATGGTGCCCGCGTCCCATTCGCCGGTGGCGACCAGCATGGCGGCGGCAACGGGGGGCACGCCTGCGGTGTAGCTGATGCCCTGACTGCCCACTTCTTCATAGGCGTCCTTGTGATCGGCGACGTTGTAGACAAAGATCTCGACCTCTTCGCCATCCTTCACGCCCTTGACCAGATCGCCGATGCAGGTCTTGCCGGTATAGTCGGGGGCCAGCGAGGCGGGATCGGGCAGCACGGCCTTCACCAGCTTGAGCGGCACGACCTCCTGCCCTTCGGCGGTGGTCACCGGCTGTTCCGACAGCAGGCCAAGGTTCTGCAGCACGGTGAAGACGTTGATGTAATGCTCGCCAAAGCCCATCCAGAAGCGCACATCGGCCTGCGGAAAGTTGGTGGCCAGAGAATGCACCTCGTCATGGCCGGACTGATAGGCGCGCTGCGTGCCCACCACGGGCAGATCCCAGTCGCGCCCGCTTTCAAACATCCGGGTTTCCTTCCATTGCTGGTCTTCCCAGTAATAGACGGTGCCGGTGAATTCGCGGAAGTTGATCTCGGGGTCGAAATTCGTGGCGAAATACTTGCCGTGCGATCCGGCATTGATGTCCACGATGTCGATGCTTTTCACCTCGTCCATGCGGTCGATGGCAAAGCGGGCAAAGGCATTGACCACGCCCGGATCGAAGCCCGCGCCAAGGATCGCGGTCACGCCGCGTTCCGCGCAGAGATCGCGCTTCTTCCATTCGTAATTGCCATACCACGGCGGGATTTCGCAGATCTTGGCCGGATCTTCGTGGATCGCCGTGTCGATATAGGCGGCGCCCGTGTCCAGACAGGCGTCGAGCACGGTCATGTTGACGAAGGCCGAGCCCACATTGATGACGATCTGCGCGCCGGTGTCGCGGATCAGCGCGGCCACGGCGGCGCTGTCCATCGCGTCGACCTGATGCGCCTTGAGCACGCCATCAGTTTTCATCGCGGCCTTGTCGCGGACCGTCTCAAGGATCGCCTCGCATTTGGAAAGCGTCCGGCTGGCGATGTGGATCTCGCCCAGCACATCGTTGTTCTGCGCGCATTTATGCGCCACGACCTGAGCGACGCCGCCTGCGCCGATGATGAGAACGTTGCGTTTCAACTCAAGGGACCTCCTTCGTTATGTCCGGTTGGGGTGAAGCTGCGGCCACGCGTCACGACAGCGCGGCAGCAAAATCCTCATAGGTGAAGCCGCGCACCAGACGTTCGGTTCCGTCCAGTTCCCGGATGGCGATGGCGGGCATCTGCACGCCGTTGAACCAGTTCTTCTTGACCATGGTATAGCCCGCCGCATCGTCGATGCTGAGCCGGTCGCCCGGTTTCAGCGGCTGCGGAAAGCGGAATTCGCCGAAAATGTCGCCCGCGAGACAGGATTTTCCGCAGATCATCCACTCTTCGGGGCCCTCGTTCGGGAGCATCTTGGCGCTTTCGCGGTAGATCAGCAGATCAAGCATATGCGCCTCGATCGAGCTGTCGACGATGGCAAGGTTCTTGCCGTTATGCAGCGTGTCGAGCACCGTCACCTCCAGCGTGGTCGACCGGGTGATCGCCGCTTCGCCGGGTTCCAGATAGACCTGCACCTCGTTTTCGCCCGCGAACCGCTTCAGCCGTTCGGCGAGCCGGTCCAGCGGATAGCCCTCGCCGGTGAAATGGATGCCGCCGCCAAGGCTGATCCACTCCATCTGGCGGATCAGGGGGCCAAAGCGCTGTTCGATGCGGTCCAGCATGGCGTCGAACCGCGCAAAATCGGCGTTTTCGCAGTTGTTGTGGAACATGAAGCCGCTGATCTGGTCCAGCACGGGCGCGATGGTTTCGGGATCATGTTCCCCCAGCCGCGAAAAGGGCCGCGCCGGATCCGCCAGATCGAAGCTGGAGGTCGACACGCCGGGATTGACGCGCAGCCCGCGCGTGTGCCCGCGCGACACCGCTTCGAACCGCTGCAGCTGTGCTGCGGTGTTGAAGATGACCTTGTCCGAAGAGGCCAGCACCTCGTCAATCTCGTGATCGGCCCAAGCGACGGAATAGGCGTGGGTTTCGCCCGGAAACTTTTCGCGCCCCAGCTTCACCTCGAAGAGCGAGCTGGAGGTGGTGCCGTCCATATACTCGCTCATCATGTCAAAGACCGACCATGTGGCGAAACATTTCAGCGCCAGCAGCGCCTTGGCGCCGGAGGCCTCGCGCAGCGTCGCGATCTTTTCAAGGTTGGGCAGCAGGCGGGACTTGTCGATCAGGTAGTAGGGCGTCTGCATGGCGTGGCGCCTCCGGTCATGGGCGGTCGATTGGAAACAGGCACTATACGCGCTCCTGCACCGCAAAACAATGGTCTGTCATCATGTCAGCGGGGTGACGAAAAAAAAGACAGGTGCCCGGGGGTTTGGGCACCTGTCCTGGTCAGGAGGTCGGCCGGGCCTGTCCGGCCGCCCCCTATGCGATGGGCCGTGGCTTAGTGGCAGAACAGCGCGGTGCGCAGCGGGCGCGGCAGCAGCGGAGCCACGAAGGCGCCGCACAGCGTTTCCGCACCCCGGCGCAGGTCCGAGAACCAGCCGCGCGGGCTTTCGCAGAAGCCAGCGCAGGCCAGCCGCAGCGCCTGCATCGGCGGGGCGCCCACGCGCAGGGCGCGGCGGGCAAGATGGCGCAGATGGATCGCCTCGGCGCGGCGGTCGCTGAAGACGCCGTAGCGCGCGGCGGTGGCCAGCGCCACGCGCCGCCCTTCCTTGACGCCGGTCACATCCATGGACAGGCCCGTCGGATTGGTGCGGAACTGCACCAGCGCCTCGTCCAGACCGACCATGCGGTGTCCGTCCCCCACCAGCCGGATCAGCCATTCCAGATCCTCGGCATGGGTCATGTCTTCGTTGAAGCCGCCGCTGGCGGCCAGCACTTCGGCCCGGACCGCGACATTGGACATGGTGCAGACCGGATTGTCCTGCACCAGCCGCGCCACGGTGAGGTCACCCCCCGGCACGCTGGTCACGCTGCAGATCTGCGGACCGTTGCAGAATTCCACGCGGGCAAAGGCGGCATCGATGCTGCTGTCGCGGAACAGCTCGTCCAGACGGGCCAGCTTTTCCGGGTGCCAGATGTCATCCGCGTCGCAGAAGGCGATGATGTCGCCATTGGCGTAATCGATCGCCATATTCCGGGCCGCCGCCTGTCCCACGCCCTGATTTTCAAGGAAGATGAACCGCGGATCCCCGCGCGAGGCGCAGACCGCTGCAAGCCGCGTGTCGTCGTAGGACGCATCATCAATGATCAGGACTTCCCAGTCCCCCTCGGTCTGTGCGCGCAGACTGTCGATCGTTTCAGAGATGGTGAAAGCGGCATTGTAGCAGGGCACGACGATGGAAAAGCGGGGCATGTCAAAAAACCTTTGCGCACAGCAAGCGAACGACGGGATCAGGCGCGAACCGGGTGAGGCAGGGAGCAGGACGGACCCGCCCCCCGGTTGCGCCAAATATGTGTAGGACGGCACCCGTGGCATTCCGGACGCGACGCTTGGGCAAGCAAGGCCGGGTCCGAAGGCTGGGGCGCATCGTCATGAGGCGGGCTCCGTAGGGCGCGGGCGCCAGTCAGCCCGCCCCCCTTTCTACCAATGCGCGTATTAAAATGTCGTTTGCGCCACTGGAGAGTCTCCACACCCATGCGCACAGCCCCCTACCCGAAGGGGTAGGATCTCCTGCCCATCATGACTTGGAACAAATCCGCAGAATCGGCTTTCCGCCCCTGTCCGCGCGGGATCAGGCGCGCTGCGCGCCAGCGCGTGCGCAGGATGCGAGTCGCCCCGTCCGGCGCAGAACATCAAGCAGCTGATTTCCAAAGAAAAACCGCCCGGATGCGGATCCGGGCGGCTGTCTGGGACATGTCCCAGCAAGCAGAAGTCAGGCGGCGGCCATCCGCGCCTCTAGCTCGGCGCGGCTGCGGCTCCAGAGCGGCTGCAGCGCGGCCAGATCACCCTGCGCCGGACGCTCGCCCCGCTTGATCCGCGCCTCGATCCGGATCAGCGCCGCACGCATGGCCTCGGCGCCAAAGGTACCGCAGGATCCGGCGCATTTATGCGCGGTCGCCGCCAGATCCGCCGCATCCGGCCCGGATTTGGCCAGCGTGATCACGGCATCATCCATCTCGTCAAAGAACCGCGCCAGCAGCCGCGCGCCCGCTTCCTGCGGAACGTTGCGATGGAAATGCGCCAGCACCGTATCGTCGATCAGCGGCTCGCTGGCGGGCGCGGCCTCCACGGCGGGGGCTTCGGCGTTTTCCCCGGCAGCGGCGGCACGCAGCGTCGCAAGCAGCTTCTGCCGCTCCACCGGCTTGTTCAGACAAGCCTCCATCCCCAGCCGGTGAAAGCGCGCGCGCTCTTCGGGCAGGGCATGCGCGGTCAGCGCCACGATCGGCGTGTTGCGGGAGGCACCATCGCCGCCGCGGATGTGCTGCACCGCCTCGGTGCCGTCCATGATCGGCATGGAGATGTCCATCAGGATCACGTCAAACCTGTGCCGCGCCGCCTGATCGACGCCTTCGCGGCCATTCTCCGCCTCGACCACCGAATGCCCAGCGGAATCCAGCATCTCGCGCACGATGAAACGGTTGATCTCGTTGTCCTCGACCAGCAGCACGTCGAGCGGCGCGCCAGTATCCTCGGGGGCGGACCATGCCTCGACCAGACGTTCGACCACGGCCTGCGTCGGCGCCAGCGGCACGCGGAACCAGAACAGGCTGCCCTCGCCCGGCTCGCTTTCCGCGCCGATCTCGCCGCCCATCAGCTTGACGAACCGACGCGCGATGCCCAGCCCCAGCCCGGTGCCGCCGGTTTCCCGCGCATAAGACGAATCCAGCGTCTCGAAATCGTTGAAGACGCGCTCCAGATCTTCCTCGGCGATGCCGATGCCGCTGTCGGAGACGCGGAATTCCACCATGCTCTCGGCGCCGGGCAGACATTCCACCTCCACCTCGATCTCGCCCTGACGGGTGAATTTCGCGGCATTGCCCACAAGGTTCAGCAGCACATGGCGCAGACGGCGCATATCGCCCTCGACGCCGTCGCGCGGCGCGCCCACCCATTGCCAGCTCAGCGTGTTGCCATAGCTTTCGGCAACCGGGCCCGCCGTGTGCATCACCCCGTCCAGAAGCTGCGTGATCGAGAAGGGTTCGGATTCCGCCTTCATCTTGCCGGCCTCGAACTTGGCCAGATCCAGCACGTCATTGACCAGCCCCAAGAGCAGCTCGCCCGAGGCCTGCATCCGCTCCAGCAGATCGGCCTGACGCGGGCTGAGCGGCTGGTCATGCAGCAGCTGCATGGTGCCCAGCAGACCGTTCAGCGGCGTGCGCATCTCGTGGCTCATGACGGCAAGGAATTCCGACTTCACCCGTTCGCCCGCCAGCGCGCGGTCGCGCGCCTCGCGCAGTTCGGCCTCGTCATTCTTGCGGCGCGAGATGTCGCGGATATAGGCGACATACAGCGGCAGCCCCGCCTCGGAACGATCAATGGCGAATTCCGCCGGGAAAAGCCGCCCGTCGCGCGACCGCACCGTCACCTCGAAATGCCGCTCTTCCAGACGCGGACGGCGCAGCTGTTCGGCAAAGGCGAAGGCGCCGTGGCGCTGCGCCTCGGCCTCGTCATGCGGCAGCAGCAGATGCATGGCGGACCGCCCCCGCGCCTCGGCGCGGGTATAGCCGAACATGCGCTCCGCCGCCGGGTTGAATTCGCGGATCGCCCCGGACTTGTCGAACACCACGATGGCATTGGGCGAGGTTTCGACGATGGTCCGCATCCGGCCCGCCGCACTTTCCACCTGATGCGCCCGGCCCTGGGCCAGCCGGAACAGCCGGAACAGCGTGAAGGCCACCATGGCCAGCGCCACGAACAGCACCGCCAGCACGATGCCCAGATAGGCCAGAAGCTGCATCACCCCTTCGCGCCGGTCGTCGGAAATCCCGGCATAGGCGGTCAGCGCCGCCAGCGAGAAGGAGCGCACATCCTCGTTCACCTGTTCCGCGCGTTCGGCCAGAAGGGGCAGCGACGCGCGCAGGTCGGCATCGGGGGAATCTATGAAGGGCACGCTTTCAGAGAGAAAATCCCGCACCCGGGTGCGCGGCCCCCTGAACTGGGGATCGTCGCGCATGGCGCGATACATCTCGCCGCTTTCGATGGTGGCCATGCGGCTGTAGAACACGTCAAAACGGCGGCGCACGCTTTCCAGCGCGGTGGGATCCTCCTCGGCGTCCCGCAGCGCGATCCGGAACCGCAGGAATTCTACGTCCGCCTGCGCAAGGCTCCACTGGACGTTGTCGGAATTTGCGGTGGACAGATCGTCCACCCCGCGCAGGACCAGAAGCGCCATCCACGCGACAAGGGCCACAGACAGAACGAGAGCGGCTGTCGCCGCTCCCGTCTGGACCCATCCGGTCCGGCGGTTGGAAAAATCGTCGTAGCCGGCCAATTCGCTAATCCCGGGAGCATGAAACCTGCCTCCCGGTTTACTCAACCACAACGATGCGGTCCAGTTGCCAAATACTGCGGGAGTAGATGACTTCCGACTGGTAGCTGGCGTTCAGGTCGTAGGGGTAGACCACCCAGAGCGGGCCCTTGTCGCGGACGGGCATTTCCTCGCCGTCGTTGAGATAGGCAAGAATGGGGCCGTCCTGCACCCAGTCCTCGCGCGGGATGTCCACCGCGTAATCGTTGATCGCCGTGGCCTTCATCGAACTGCCCGTGGCGCCCACGGCCTCCATCAGCTCCGACAGCGGCACGCCGGTGAAGGTCTGCGGCCCCTCTGTCCAGATGGTCGAGGTGGTGAAGGTCACCGTCTCCATGCTTTCCAGCATCGCCCGGTCAAAAACCGCAGCTTCGTCTTGATTTGTCACGGAAATTTCTCCCGTGACGGTCAGCAGCGGCTCACCTTCCGGCATGGGCAGGGCCTCCTGCGCGGCCACGGGTGGCGCCACCAGCAGAACCAGCGTCGTGAACACGGTCAGGAAAGGGCGGGCAAGGAGGGACATGGTTTCGGATCCTCTGGGGCTTATTGTCTTTTCGCACAGAACCGTTATTCAGTGTTATAGGTGCAAAGGGACTGTATCCTATCCGAACGGATAGGCACCGCACCTAAAGACCTTGGCAGATCACCATCTTCCTGTCTTGTTCCGCCCCTCTCCACAACGTGGTCCCGGGGTTGCAAAGATCGAACCAGCGCCGGTCGCTGTCTTCCCTGCCGCAAGGATTAACCATAAAATGACCGCATTTGCCTGTTCTGAAAAGAATGTCGTTTACCTTTGACGACCCAGTGATTCGTCCAGTAGGTGCAAGGAGAGTAGTAATGAATGTTCAGCGGGACGTGCAGGCCATGCAAAAAAACTCCGGCGCAATGCGCGTCCTGATCGCGGATGACCACGATCTGCTGCGCGACACCCTGGAGGTTTTTCTGGAAGGTGAGGGAAATTTCGAGACGGTGACCGTCGCCACCTTCGCCGAGGCCGAAAAGCTGTGCCTGCGCGGCGACCGTTTCGATCTGGTGCTGCTCGACTATTCCATGCCCGGCATGAACGGGCTCGAAGGTCTGAAGCGGATGCTGGATCTGAACGGCGAACGCCGCGTCGCCATCATCTCCGGCACCGCCAACCGCGAAATCGCCGAACAGGCGCTGGCGGCGGGCGCCGCAGGCTTCCTGCCCAAGACGCTGTCGGGCAAGTCGCTGGTCAATGCCGTGCGCTTCATGGCCATGGGCGAACAATACGCCCCGCTCGATTTCATGCGCGCCGAGGACGAGGCCGCCAGCAACCCGCTGGCCGAACGCCTGTCGCGCCGCGAGCTTGAGGTGCTGGAAGGCCTGACGCTGGGCAAGTCCAACAAGGAAATCGCCCGCGATCTGGATCTGCGCGAACCCACCGTCAAGCTGCACGTCAAGACGCTCTATCGCAAGATCGGCGCCTCGAACCGCACGCAGGCGGCGATGATCGCCAAGGAGGCCGGGCTGTTCTGAGCCCGCGCCGCCTCAGCGCAGCAGCGGCCCGCGGCGCAGCCGCAGCCGCGCGCGGCGCTCCTGCGGCAGATGCCGGTTCAGCCTGCGGTTGACGATCCCGAAGACCCCCACGATGGCCAGCGTCAGCAGGATGAAATATCCCGCAAGGATCGGATAGGGCACGAAGGGGTTGAAGGTCTTGTCGGCGAAATAGCTGGCATAATACAGCGCGTCGCCGCGCTGCTGCCATGCCGGAAAGCCGGAAAAGAATACCAGCGTCGTGGCGTGGAACAGAAAGATCGCCTCGTTGGTATAGGCGGGCCAGGACAGCCGCAGCAGCGTCGGCCAGATGATGCGCCGGAACCGCGGCCAGCCCGACAGCCCATAGGCATCCGCCGCCTCCACCTCGCCCTTGGGCACCGACATCAGCGCGCCATAGAAGATCTCGCCCGAATAGGCGGCGGTGTTGAAGAACAGCACCAGCGCCGCCCCCAGCCATGCCGAACTGAACGGGTCAAAGACCGGCGACACGCCCTTCAGGCTGAGGAACAGGAAATAGGCAAAGAAGAACTGGATGAACAGCGGCGATCCCCGGAACAGGAAGATCACCCATTCCGCCAGCTTGCGCAGCACGCGCACCTTCGACGCCTTGCCCAGCGCCAGCGCCGTGGCCAGAAAAAACCCGCTCACCAGACTGATCAGGCCGAAATAGATGTTCCACAGCATCCCCGACCCGATCAGCACGACCTGCTGGCACAGCGTGAAATTGTCGCGCGGCAGCAGCCGCTCGCCAATCCCCAGCGACCGCAGCCCGTAATCGGCAATCGTCTCCCAGCAGCTCACGCCCGCCCCTTCTTCTTGGTAAAAATATCCCGGGGGACTCGCCCGCAGGGCGAGGGGGGCAGAGCCCCCTGCCCGCTCGGGCCGCTCACGCGCTTCCCCCCTGCGCCGCACCGCCCAAGGTCGCCTGTCCGCGCGCCAGACGGCGGGTCAGCCGCGCCAGCACCACCTCGGACAGCCGGGTGAAGGCCAGATAGAACACCAGCAGCGCGCCGAAATACCACACCCGCCAGTCGGGATGCGGGTAATCGGTGAAGCGCGGCGTCTTGGCCCCGCCCAGTTCCCGCGCCCAGTAGACGATGTCCTCGACCCCCAGCAGGAACAGCAGCGGCGTCGCCTTGACCAGCACCATCCACAGGTTCGACAGGCCCGGCAGCGCATAGACCCACATCTGCGGCACAAGGATGCGCCGGAAGATCTGCCGCCGGCTCATGCCATAGGCCTCGGCGGTTTCCAGCTGCGCCCGCGGCACGGCCCGCATCGCGCCATAAAGCACATTGGCGGCAAAGGCGCCAAAGACGATGGCAAAGGTCAGCACCGCCACCGCGAAGCCATAGACGTCATGCACCCAGCCTGCCGCCGTCGACAGCGGCAGCTTCGCCTCGGCGCAGACCACAAAATCGCTGCCCTGCCAGACCGAGCCCTCCCAGTCCGGGCATTTCCATTCATGCCGGAGCCATTCCAGAAACTGGTCCAGCGCGATGACGAAGAACAGGAAAAACGCGATGTCCGGCACGCCGCGCACGATCGCGATATAGCCGCGCCCGGCCCAGGCCAGCGGCGGCAGCGGCGACCGCGCCGCCACCGCACCGCCAAACCCGAACAGCAGCGCCGCAGGCGCGGTGATCGCCAGCAGCAGCAGCACCGTACCCACCGAGACATAGATCGACAGATGCTTGCCCGTGGTCAGGTAGCAGGACAGCCAGCTCAGGCCGGACAGGGTCTCGGGATCGGTGCAGAAGGCGAACATGGGTCAGCGCGCGCGGCACGGAGGGCGCAGCCGCCCTCCGTGCCACATTTCTCAGAACGTGGCGCCGATCTGCCATTCCTCAAGCAGCGCGTTCAGCGAACCGTCATCCTTCATGGACTGGATGGCCGCATCAAACGCCGCCCGCAGCTCGGCATCGCTTTCGCGCAGCCCCATGCCGATGCCGCCGCCGATCAGCTCCTCGCGGTCGAGCATGACCAGATCGCCGCCCTCTTCGGCCACCGGCATCAGGAACGACTTGTCGGCCAGCACCGCATCGGCCTCGCCATTGCGCACCGCCGCCACGGTCTCGTCGGGCGAGGCGAATTCCACCAGCGTGGCGCCGCTCTGGGCCACAAAATTCGCCTGAATCGTGCCGGTCTGCGCGGCGATCACCGCAGCTTCCAGATCGATCTCCTCGTTGCCCGCCATCACCAGATAGGCGGAGGGATCGGGCTGGGTGTAATTCTGGGTGAAATCGATGACCTCGTCCCGCTCCGGCGTGATCGACATGCCCGCCATGATGGCATCGTAGTTGCCGGACACGAGGTTCGGGATGATCGAATCCCAGTCATTGGTGACCCAGGTGCAGGTCAGTTCCGCCCGCGCGCAAAGCTCGTCGCCCAGCACCCGCTCGAACCCGGCCACTTCGCCCGCGTCATTGATGAAGTTGTACGGAGGATAGGCGCCCTCGGTGCCAAGCCGCACCACATCCTGCGCCAGCGCCGCCCCGGCGCCTGCAACCACGATGGCCGTCCCGAGAAGAATCGTTTTCATCTGTCTTGCTCCCTGTCTTGTCTGTTTGGTCGTCATCTCTGCTGGCGCGCGGTCGGCGCCGCACGCGCCATCCCGTCACGCGGGCATGGTGGACCGCAGAAACCCCTGCAGCCGCGCGGACTGCGGCGCGTCGAACAGCCGGTCCGGCGCGCCCTCTTCCTCGATCAGGCCCTGATGCAGAAAGATCACCTGATCGCTGACATCGCGGGCCATCTTCATGTCATGGGTCACGAGAATCATGGTGCGCCCCTCCTCCGCCAGATCGCGGATGACGCGCACCACCTCCTGCTCCAGCTCCGGATCCAGCGCCGAGGTCGGCTCGTCAAACAGCAGCGCCTCGGGCTCCATGCACAGCGCGCGGGCGATCGCGGCGCGCTGCTGCTGCCCGCCGGACAGCTGCCCGGGCCAGGCATCGGCCTTGTCGCCGATGCCGACCTTGTCAAGATAACCCCGCGCCGCCGCCTCCACCTCGTCGCGCGGGCGGCCCAGCACGGTCAGCGGCGCCTCCATCACGTTCTGCAGGATGGTCATATGCGCCCACAGGTTGAACTGCTGGAACACCATGGACAGCGTCGTGCGGATGCGCAGCACCTGTTTCGGATCGGCGGGGCGGCGCGCCGCGCCCTGCCCCGACCAGCGCACCGGCTCGCCCTTGAACAGGATTTCGCCCTGCTGGCTGTCTTCCAGCAGGTTGCAGCAGCGCAGCAGCGTGGACTTTCCCGATCCCGAGGATCCGATCAGCGACACCACGTCGCCCCGCCGCGCGGTGACCGACACGCCCTTGAGCACCTCAAGCGGGCCATAGGACTTGTGAAGGTCGCGAATCTCGATGACGGCGTCGGCGGGGGTCAAACCTTACCTCTGGCTGCGATGAAGATCAGGCAGGATGGGGCGCCCTGCGCGCGCTTGTCCATGCCAGAAACGACGCCAATTGCCAGCTTGGCGTAGCGTCAAGCAGAGCTGCCCGGCAAAAAGGCACCCCTCCGGCGCCCGCCCCCTCAGCCTGCGCGGTCTACCCTCTGGCGGGCCAGCGCCGAATCGCGGTCGTTGATTCCCAGCAGATTCGCCACCAGCCGCAGCACCGCGTCTTCCTCGGCATCGCGGCTGCCATCGGCCAGAACGACCTGCCACAGCGCCTCGATCACGCCGATGCGGTCCTCATACCCCACGGCATCCTTGATCGCGCGGGTAAAGCGCACGGTGTCCGGCGCCTCGGCCTCCAGATCCTCCGCCGCGCGGCGCAGCGCCGTGGCCTCGAACGGCGACAGCGCATAGCGGGTGGAGAGAATGCGGTCGATGCGCGCCTGCTCCCCGTCATCATAGACCCCGTCAGCGCGCGCCACGCGCACAAGCAGGGCGGACAGCGCCAGCCGCGCATCCGCGTCGGGCAGGGGCTCGGGGTCGGGCTGGACCAGCCGCTTGAGAAAATCTGCAAACATGCACGGGATATAGCGCGCCTGTCCTCCCGCGCAAATGCCGTATCCGCCAAAAAGCGCCTGCCGTTTCCATTGGCTGCAAATATCCCGGGGGAGCCCGCCCATGGCGGGCGGGGGCAGAGCCCCCCTGCCCCGGCTCAGCCCTCGCGCAGATCCCGGGTCAGGGCGCCCTGCGGCACGCCCAGCACGGCTTCGGCCAGGACCAGCGCTGCGGGATCGGCGGCCAGCACGTCGCAGAGGCACAGCGCCAGCGCCAGCCGGTCGCGATAGGCCACCGCCTCGCAGAGCAGCGCGGCAAAGATCGCGGTCTCGGGGGCCCAGACCGCCACCGCCTCGCAGGTGGCGCGCATCTCGGCGGCCTCGGCGGCGGTCAGGTCGTGGCGCCGCGCCAGCACCGCATCGATCAGCGCCGCCTCGCCCAGAACATCGCGATAGTCGCTGGCCGCCGCGCGCAGCAGCAGCGCCCCCAGCGCCACCGGCACGTCACAGGGGTCAAGCGGCGAGGCCTCGGGCGCCGCCAGCCAGTATCTGAGTCCGCGCCCCAAAGCCCGCCTCAGCCCGAAGCCCCGCAGGGGCCCGGGAACGGACAGGACGGATGGGGCAGCAGCACGGCGCACATGCGGGGTCTCCTTCCGGTTGGACCTTCACTGTGCGGCAGGATGCGGCGCGGAGCAAGAATTGTAACAGCCCGGTCAGCCGGTGCGGCCCGGCCCCGCCAGCCAGCCGTCGATGCGCGCCATCTCCTCGGCCAGTCCCCAGGGCGGATTGACCACGAAAAGGCCCGATCCCACCATGCGATGCCCCTCGCGCACCGGCGGAAAGCGGATCTCGTGACGCAGCGCCTCCGGAAAGCTCTGCTCCAGCGCCTCCAGCATCGGCAGATGCAGGCCAGAGGTCAGCACCGGATACCACAGCGCCAGAATCCCGACGTTCCACGCCCGGTGGATCGCCGCCAGAAACCGCGGAATCTCGACATAATCCTGCTTCAGCTCATAGGGCGGATCGACCAGCATCAGCCCGCGGCGCGGCTCGGGCGGGCACAGGCTCTGCGCCAGCGCATAGCCGTCCTGCCGGTGGATGCGGATATTGTCGCCGCGCAGCGCCTGCACCAGCCCCGCATGTTCCTGCGGGTGCAGTTCCGCCAGATGCAGACGGTCGCCGGGCCGCAGCAGCGTGGCGGCCAGCAGCGGCGAGCCGGGATAGGCGTGCGGGCCATGCTGGGCCCGCACCGCCGCCAGCACGCGACGATAGGGGTGATCCTCGGCCAGCGCCGCCTCGTGCAGCAGGATGCCCTGCGCCGCCTCGCCGGTCTTCCGCGCCTCTGCCGAGCCCAGATCGTAAAGCCCGCGCCCGGCATGGGTTTCGATATAGCTCAGCGGCTTGTCCTTGCGCAGCAGGTAGTCCAGCATCGCGGCCAGTGCCGCGTGCTTCTGCAGATCGGCCAGATTCCCGGCGTGAAAGGCGTGCTGATAGGAAAGCATGCGCCCGTGCTAGGCCGCGCCCGCGCCGCTGGCAAGACCCCGCGGCGCTGCCCAAGCACCAAGCATTTGGCCCTTTGCGCCGCCAAAGCCGCCACCGCACCGCTTGTCAGACCGGATTTCCCCCGCTAGGCTACATTTGATCAAATTTCGGAAGTATCATGACCGACCCCAAAACCTGGCTGCGCAAGAACCCTCAGGTGCGCACCATCCGCGTGGCCGCGGCCGATCTGAACGGCCAGCCCCGCGGCAAGCGCGTTCCCGCCCGTTTCGCCCACAAGGTCGTCGAGGACGGCACCCGCTTTCCCTTTTCGGCGCTGAACCTCGACATCTGGGGCGAGGATATCGACGACAGCCCGCTGGTCTTCGAAAGCGGCGACCGCGACGGCGTGCTGCGCCCCACCGACCGCGGCTTCGTGCCGATGCCTTGGCTTGAAGGCCCGACCGCCCTGCTGCCGATCTGGATGTATCACGAAAACGGCAAGCCCTATGAGGGCGATCCGCGCCACGCGCTGGCGCTGGTTCTGAAGCGCTACAAGGCGCTTGGCCTGACGCCGGTGGTGGCGCTGGAGCTGGAGTTTTTCCTGATCGACGACAGCGGCAAGACGCTGCAGGTGCCGGTCAGCCCGCGATCCGGCAAGCGGCGCAAGGCAGCCGAAGTGCTGTCGATCCGCGCGCTTGACCAGTTCGACACCTTCTTCACCGATCTTTACGACGCCTGCGAGGAAATGGACATTCCCGCCGATACCGCGATTTCCGAAGCGGGTCTGGGGCAGTTCGAGATCAACCTCATGCATCAGGATGACGCGCTGCGCGCCGCCGATGATGCGTGGCTGTTCAAGATGCTGGTCAAGGGTCTGGCGCGGCGGCACGGCTTTGCCGCCTCCTTCATGGCCAAACCCTATGAGGATTACGCCGGATCCGGCATGCACATGCATTTCTCCGTGCTGGACAGCGACGGGCGCAACATCTTTGACGATGGCGGGCCGCGCGGCACCGACGTGCTGCGCCATGCCATCGCGGGCTGCCTGTCGGCGATGCATGACAGCACGCTGGTCTTTGCGCCGCATCTCAATTCCTATGACCGGCTGATCCCGGAAAACCATGCCCCCTGCGGCATCTGCTGGGCCTATGAAAACCGCACCTCGGCGATCCGCGTGCCTTCGGGCAGTCCGGCGGCGCGGCGGATCGAACACCGCGTGGCGGGGGGCGACGTGAACCCCTATCTGCTGGTGGCGGCAATCCTTGGCGCGGCGCTGACCGGGATCGAGGATGCGCAGGAGCCGCCCGAACCCATCAGCGGCAATGCCTATGCGCAGGATCTGCCCCGGATTCCGGCGGACTGGGGCGCGGCCATGGATGCGTTCGAACAAAGCGCCATCATGCCCCGCATCCTGCCCGAGGATCTGATCCGCAACCTCCTGCTGACCAAACGGCAGGAACTTTACTACATGTCCGAGCTGTCGCCGACCGAACAGGTGGAGATCTATCTGGATACGGTCTGAGCCCTTGCCGCCCCGGCGCGGCATGGGTAGGCTTGGACCATCAACCCTAATGATGTGATCCATGAAAATCGGCATTTTGCAGACCGGACTCGTGCCCGCAGATCTTGCGGCGCAGACCGGCGAGTATCCCGCATTCTTTGCCCGTCTGCTGGACGGGCACGGTTTTGACTTCCAGCCCTGGGCCGTGGTCCGGGGTGAATTCCCCGAAGGCCCCGAGGCGGCGGACGGCTGGCTGATCACCGGATCCCGCCACGGCGCCTATGAGGATCACCCGTGGATCCCGCCGCTGGAGCAGCTGATCCGCGACATCTACGCGGCGGGCCTGCCGCTGGTCGGCGTGTGTTTCGGCCATCAGATCATCGCGCAGGCGCTTGGCGGCAAGGTCGAGAAATTTCCCGGCGGCTGGTCGGTGGGGCCGACCCGCTATCAGTTCCCCGAAGGCGAGCGGGTGCTGAACGCGTGGCATCAGGATCAGGTGACCGCCCTGCCCCCCGGGGCGGAGGTGGTGGCCCATGCCCCCGGCTGCGCCATCGCCGCGCTGCATTATCCCGGCCATGCCTTCACCGTGCAGGCGCATCCCGAATTCGACGACGCCTTCACCCGCGCGCTGGCAGAAACCCGCGGCCCCGGCGTGGTGCCGCAGGACCGGCTGGATGCCGCCCGCGCGGCCTTTGGCACGCCGCTCGACAGCGGCGCGCTTGCCGATCAGTTTGCCCGTTTCTTCAAACAAAAGGCCTTGTCATGACCGCCGACTGGACTGCCAACCTGCCCCCCTCCGCGGTCAGCTACCTTGAGGGGCGGCGGCTGGACGAGGTGGAATGTATCATCGCCGATCTGCCCGGCATCGCGCGCGGCAAGGCCGTGCCCGCGTCGAAATTCGCCCGGCAGAGCTATTTCCATCTGCCGGAATCGATCTTTTACCAGACGATCACCGGCGACTGGGGCGAGGCCGCCGACGAGGAGGTGGGCTTTATCGAACGGGACATGATCCTGAAGCCCGACATGTCCACCGCCACCGCCGCGCCATGGACCGCCGACTGGACGCTGCAGGTGATCCATGACGCCTATGACCGCAAGGGCGAGCCCATTCCCTATGCGCCGCGCAACGTGCTGAAGCGGGTGGTCAAGCTTTACGAGGATCAGGGCTGGCAGCCGGTGGTGGCGCCGGAGATGGAATTCTTCCTTGTGGCGCGCAATCTGGACCCGGCCAAGGAGATCGAGCCGATGATGGGCCGCTCGGGGCGCCCCGCCGCCGCGCGTCAGGCCTATTCCATGACCGCCGTCGACGAATTCGGCCCGGTGATCGACGACATCTACGATTTTGCCGAGGCGCAGGGCTTCGAGATCGACGGCATCACGCAGGAAGGCGGCGCGGGGCAGCTGGAGATCAACCTGCTGCATGGCGACCCGGTGCGGCTGGCCGACGAGATCTTCTATTTCAAGCGGCTGATCCGCGAGGCGGCGCTGCGCCACAACTGTTTTGCCACCTTCATGGCGAAACCCATCGCCAGCGAGCCGGGATCGGCCATGCATATCCATCATTCGGTGATGGACCGCGACACCGGCCGCAACATCTTTGCCGGGCCTGCGGGCGGCGAGACCGACGCCTTCTTCCACTTCATCGGCGGGCTGCAGACCCATCTGCCCGCCGCCATCGCGGTGCTGGCGCCTTATGTGAACAGCTACCGCCGCTATGTGCGCGACAGTGCCGCCCCCATCAATCTGGAATGGGGCCGCGACAACCGCACCACCGGCATCCGCATCCCGCTGTCCTCGCCCGAGGCGCGGCGGGTGGAAAACCGGCTGGCGGGCATGGACTGCAATCCCTATCTTGGCATCGCCGCCTCGCTGGCCTGCGGCTATCTGGGGCTGATGGAGGAACGCCGTCCTTCCAAGCAGTTCCGGGGCGACGCCTATGAGGGCGAGGGGGACATCCCGCGCGTGCTGGGACAGGCGCTGGACGTGTTCGAGGCCTCGCCCGCGCTGCATCAGGTGCTGGGCAAGGAATTCGCGCGGGTCTATTCCATCGTGAAACGGCTGGAATACGAGGAGTTTCTGGCCGTCATCAGCCCGTGGGAGCGCGAGCACCTGCTGCTGAACGTCTGAGACGGTCGCAGAGGCCGGGGGCGCTGCCCCCGGACCCCCGGGATATTTTGACCAAGAAGAAGGACAAGGGCCGCCATGGACCTGCTGTTTTCCAACGACCGGCGCGGCGCCTATCCGCCAAGCTGGTATGCGGCGACCGCGGAACCGCTGGCGCCATTTGCGGCGCTGTCGGGAGAGACGCGCGCCGATGTCTGCATCGTGGGCGCGGGCTATACCGGCCTGTCGGCGGCGCTGCATCTGGCCGAAGCCGGGCTTGACGTGGTGCTGCTGGAGGCGCATCGCGTCGGGTTTGGCGCCTCGGGGCGCAATGGCGGGCAGCTGGGATCGGGGCAACGGCAGGATCAGCTGACCCTTGAGAAGATGGTGGGCGAAGGCCCGGCGCGCTATCTGTGGGATCTGGGCGAGGAGGCCAAGAGGCTGGTGCGCGACCTGATCGCCCGGCATGGCATCGACTGCCATCTGCGCGACGGCGTGGCATGGTGCGGATCCCATGCCTCCGAGGTGGCGCATCTGCATGACTACGCCCGGCATATGGGCGACCGCTACGGCTATGACATCGAGATGCTGGACCGCGAGGCGTTTCACGCGCTCTGCCCCTCGCCCGATTATCACGGCGGCGTGCTGGACATGGGCGCGGCCCATCTGCATCCGCTGCGCTTTGCTCTGGGACTGGCCCGCGCGGCGGCGGGGGCTGGCGCGCGCATTCACGAGGGCAGCCCCGTGGTGGAGCTGACCGAGGGCGCGCCCTCGCTGGTGCGCACCGAGGCGGGGGTGGTGCGGGCGGATCACGTCATCCTTGCCGCCAATGGCTATCTGGGCCGACTGGACCGGCGCGTGGCGGCGCGGGTCATGCCCATCAACAATTTCATCGTGGCGACCGAGCCCTTGGGGCCGCGCACGCGCGAGGTGCTGACCCGCGACGTGGCGGTGGCCGATTCGAAATTCGTGGTGAATTACTTCCGGCTCAGCGAGGACGGACGGCTGCTGTTCGGTGGCGGCGAAAGCTATGGCTACCGCTTTCCGCAGGATATCGGCGCGCTGGTGAAAAAGCCGATGCTGGAGATCTTTCCGCATCTGAAGGATGTGCGGCTGGATTACGCCTGGGGCGGGACACTGGCCATCACCATGAAGCGCCTGCCCTATCTGGCGCGGCTGGGGCCAAGCCTGCTGAGCGCGTCGGGCTATTCCGGCCATGGCGTCGGCACCGCCGTGCATGCCGGGCGGCTGCTGGCGGAAGCGGTGCGCGGGCAGTCGGCGGGATTCGATGCCATGGCGGCCCTGCCGGTTCCGGCCTTTCCGGGCGGCAGCGCGCTGCGCACGCCGCTGCTGACGCTGGCGATGAGCTGGTACGCGCTGCGCGACCGGCTGGGGATCTGAGCGCGTCCGCGCCGACCCAAGCAACCGGGCCGATTTCACTTGGCTGTTACAGAGCCGGTGTTTAAGATTTCCCGAAGAACCAATTCGGGAAAGTCAAAATGAGCAGCCTGCCCAACATGCACGACGCCGAACCCATCCCCGAGGCGGCGCGGGCCGAGATCGACCGCCTGCTGGCCTCCGGGGATCTGTTCCGCTACACCGCGCCGCAGGATGCGCCGGTGGCGCTGCTGGAGCGGGAATTCGCGGCCCTTCTAGGCGTGAAATACGCGCTGGCGGTGTCGAGCTGTTCCGCCGCGCTGTTTTTGTCGCTGAAGGCGCTTGGCCTGCCGCGCGACGCGCGGGTGATGATCCCCGGCTTCACCTTCGCCGCCGTGCCTTCGGCGGTGATCCATGCCGACTGCGTGCCGGTGCTCTGCGAAGTGGGCATGAATTACCGCATCGACATGGCGGATTTCGAGGCGAAACTTGACGGCGTGCAGGCGGTGATCATCAGCCACATGCGCGGGCATACCTCGGACATGGACGCCATTCTTGCGCTGTGCGAGGCGCGCGGCCTGCCGGTGGTGGAGGATGCGGCCCATTCGCTGGGTACGGTCTGGGGCGGGCGCAAGATCGGCACGCTGGGCCGGGTCGGCTGTTTCAGCTTCCAGTCCTACAAGCTGGTGAACGCGGGCGAAGGCGGCATCCTTGTCACCGATGACGCCGATCTGGTGGCCCGCGCGGTGATCCTGTCGGGCGCCTATGAGCACAACTGGCGCAAGCACATGGCGCCGGGCGACAATTCCGCAGCGCTGGAAGAGGCTTTCGCCCGCTGGCAGAACCGGCTGCCGCTTTACAACATGCGGCTGTCGAACCTGTCGGCGGCGGTGATCCGTCCGCAGCTGCCGCTGGTGGCGCAGCGGGTCATGGACGGGCGGCGCAACCACGATCACGTGGCCGAGGCGCTGTCCCGCAGCCCGTGGATCGACGTGCCCGCCAAGCTGCCCCCCGAAGAGCGCGCACCCGACTCGCTGCAGTTCAACCTTGTGGGCATGGATGCGGCGGAACGGCACGCCTTTCTGGCGGCAGCCGCGGCGGGGGGCGTCAAGGTGCAGCTTTTTGGCCTGTCCACCGACAATGCCCGCGCCTACTGGAATTGGGAATTCCTGCCGGAGATGCCGGATCTACCCGCCACCCGCGCCATGCTGGAAGTGGCCTGCGACACCCGCCTGCCCGCCCGGCTGACGCTGGCGGACTGTGACGCGGTGGCACGGGTTCTGGTAGAGGCGGCGGAGCAGGTGATGGGGCAGCAGCGCGCCTACGGCACCTGAGCCCATGGCAAGGCGCGGGGGCAGAAGCCGCCGCCGCGCCGCCCGGTTACTTGTTCAGCTTCGACAGCTTGGCCTGCAGCTCCGCCAGCTGTTTCTTGATCGCGTCCAGATCCTCTTCGGGCTCCGGCTGTTCCGGGGCCGACCAGCCCTTGCTCATATTGCCGGTCATGGCCTTCAGAAAGGCTTCCTGCTGGGCCTGCATCGCCTCCAGACCCGGGATCTTGGGCATCATCGGGTTGATCTGCGTCATGCTTTCCGCCCATTTCGACTGGCTCTCGCGGAACATGTCGAAGCTCGCGGCCAGAAACTGCGGCACGCTGGACGTGGCATGGGTGGTGTAGCTGCGCACCAGATCGGTCAGCACGTTGATGGGCAGCACCGATTCGCCGCGGCTTTCATGTTCGGCCACGATCTGCAGCAGATATTGCCGGGTCAGATCATCACCGGATTTCAGGTCGATGATCTGCACCTCGCGCCCCTCGCGGATGAAGCCCGCGATGTCCTCCAGCGTCACGTAGTCGCTGGTTTCGGTGTTGTAGAGCCGCCGGCTGGCATAACGCTTGATCAGCAACGGTTTTCCCATGTCGGCCATGTCAGCGCCTCCCCTCATGCGTTGCAGAAAAGCCTATGCGAGCGCAGAATAAAAGGAAAGCACTAGATTCCGGCACAACTTGCTGATTCTGCCCGAAACTTCGACAGGGCAGCGGGGCGGGCGCCCGGCTCAGGGTTTCTGCGCCGCGGCATAGATCTGGTCGATGAACGCCTGCGTGCCCCGGCAGAATTCCAGCGGCAGCGGGAAATCCGCCTGCCCCAGCGCTGCGGCATTGAACGCCTCCACCTGCAGGACGTAATGATTGTCGCCGGGCCAGCGCCATGTCCGCGTCTCCAGCCCCGGACCGAACAGCTCCAGCGTCGCCGGGCCAAAGACATTGACGTTGAACGGCACCGACAGGCGCATCACGCCGCGTTCGCCATGCAGCAGGATTTCCTGCCACGGCGCGGCGCGGGTCGAGACGCGCCCGGTATACAGAAAGTCCGGAAACCGCGCCATGACATGCGCGGCGGTGTCCACCCCGCCCTCCCAGTCCAGATGCGCGGCGAGGATCTGCTGCGGATCCTGACCGGTGATCAGCCGCACGCTGCCAAAGGCATAGATGCCGACATCGGGCAGCGCGCCGCCCCCCGCCGCCGCCTGATTGCGGATATTGCCCGGATCGGCGTTGTAAAAGCTGTGGGTGCTGTCGACCCGCACCAGCTTTCCCAGCGCGTCTTCCTGCAGCAGTTCGCGCGCCTTGGCGAATTGCGGGTGATGCGCGATCATCCACGCCTCCGCCACCAGCCTGCCCGACCCGTCGCGCAGGGCGATCAGCTCGTCGATCTCGGACGCGGTCATGGCGATCGGCTTTTCGCAAAGCACATGTTTGCCCGCCTCGACCGCGCGCCGCGTCCATTCCACATGCATCGTGTTGGGCAGCGGGATATAGACCGCGTCGATCTGCGGGTCGGCCAGCAGCGCGTCGTAACTGTCATGCACCCGCAGTTCGGGGGCAAAGGCGGTGAATCCCGCGGCCTTGGCCGGGTCAGAGGTGGCCAGCGCCGCCAGCACGCCACCGCGCGCCGCATGAATCGCCGGGGCCATCTGCGTGCGCGCAAAATTCGCCGCGCCCAGCACACCCCATCTCAGATACTCCGCCATGATCCGCTCCTCTCCTGCTGGCGCCAAGGTAACCTAAGTATCGGGCGCTGCAAGCAGAACGCCCGCCGGTGAGGGCGGGCGCAAAGCAGGCGGCAAGGCTTCAGGGGCTCAGGCGGTGGCCATCATGCCCTGTTCGGCGGCCAGATCGCGCATGCGCTTCTGCAGCTTCTCGAAGGCGCGCACCTCGATCTGGCGGATCCGTTCCCGGCTCACGTCATAGACGGAGGACAGATCCTCCAGCGTCACCGGCTGTTCGGCCAGACGGCGCTGGGTCAGGATGTCGCGCTCGCGCTCGTTGAGCACGTCCATCGCCTGCTCCAGCAGGGCCCGGCGCGCTTCCATCTCGTTGCGCTCGGCATAATCGCCCGCCTGATCGGCGCCTTCATCCTCCAGCCAGTCCTGCCATTGCATGGTCCCTTCGCCTTCGGACCCGACCGTGGCGTTGAGCGAGGCATCGCCCCCCGACAGCCGCCGGTTCATCGAGATGACCTCGTCCTTGGTCACACCCAGATCATGCGCGATCTTTTCCACATGCTCGGGGCGCAGGTCGCCCTCTTCCAGCGCGCCGATGCGGCTTTTCGCCTTGCGCAGGTTGAAGAATAGCTTCTTCTGCGCCGAGGTGGTGCCAAGCTTCACAAGGCTCCACGACCGCAGGATATATTCCTGAATGGAGGCGCGGATCCACCACATCGCATAGGTGGCCAGACGGAAGCCCTTTTCGGGATCGAAGCGTTTGACGGCCTGCATCAGGCCCACATTGGCCTCGGAAATCACCTCCGCCTGCGGCAGTCCATAGCCGCGGTAGCCCATGGCGATCTTGGCGGCGAGCCGCAGATGCGAGGTGACCAGACGGTGCGCGGAGTCAGAATCCTGATCCTCCACCCAGCGCTTGGCCAGCATATACTCCTCCTCGGGCTCCAGAAGCGGGAACTTCCGGATTTCCTGCAGATAGCGGCTGAGTCCGGCTTCCGGCGACGGAGCCGGGAGATTTGCATAGGTGCTCACTTGTCCCAGATCCTCCAATGTTTCGGGCGTTAACATGCATATGGATGCGGCCCGGGTGGGTTTCAAGCGTCGATGACGCTTCATGCTTGTTACGGTGTTAACGCAAAACTCCGTCGCCCGGATCCGCAAAACGCCCGGCTCACGCAGATGGGAAAACCATGTCAGCCGGCGTGTGCCGCACCCCGCAGCGCGGCAACCAGCGCCTCCATATCTGCGGGCAGCGGGGACTCGAACCGCATCATCTCGCCGCTGACCGGATGCGCAAAGCCCAGAACGGCGGCATGCAGCGCCTGCCGGTCAAACGACTCGACCTGCGCCAGCACCCCGGCGGGCAGCGCGCGGGCGGCGGCGCGGCGGCGCCCGCCATAGACCGGATCCCCCAGAAGCCCGTGCCCGGCATGGGCCATATGCACCCGGATCTGATGGGTGCGCCCGGTTTCCAGACGGCATTCCACCAGCGACAGGGTCGGCGGCTGACCATAACTTTCCAGCACCCGCGCGCGGGTCACCGCATGGCGCCCCTGCCCGTCGAAATAGACCGCCTGCCGCTGCCGGTCGGTCTTGTGCCGCGCCAGCCCGGACTGGATGCGCACCACCTCGCCCGGATCCATCGACACGCCGCGCGTGCCGCGCAGCCGGGGATCGGCGGCAGAGGGCACGCCATGCACCAGCGCCAGATAGGCGCGTTCGGCGCTATGCGCCTCGAACTGCGCGGCAAGGCCATGATGCGCCCGGTCGGATTTCGCCACCACCAGCAGGCCGGAGGTGTCCTTGTCGATCCGGTGCACGATGCCGGGGCGCTTGCGCCCGCCCACCCCCGACAGCGCGCCGCCAAAATGATGCAGCAGCGCATTGACCAGCGTGCCCGAGGGCGTGCCGGGCGCCGGATGCACCACCATGCCCGCAGGCTTGTCGACCACCACCAGATCGGCATCTTCCCAGATCACGGTCAGCGGGATGTCCTCGGGGCCGATATGGCTGTCCTCGGCGGGGGGCAGCGCGATCTCCAGCACGTCGCCCGCCTCGACCCGCGCCTTGGGATCGCTCAGCACCGCGCCATCCCGCGTCACCGCCCCTTCGGCGATCAGCCGCGCCAGCCGGGTGCGCGACAGCGCCGCCTCCTCTGGCACATCGCGCGCCAAGGCCTTATCAAGGCGCGGCGGCGGGGTCTCCCCGATGACGATGCGCAAAGGCTGGTCCATGTCCGATACTCCCGATCCCGAAAAACTGCCCGAGCCCGCCAACCTGCGCCTGCTGCGGCGGCTGGTGCTCGTGCTCATGGGGGTGATGATCGTGGGGCTTGTAACCCTGCTCGGCCTGCTTGTCATCCGGCTCACGACCACCCGCGCGCCCCTGCCCGCAGAGATCACCCTGCCCGACGGCGCCACAGCCACGGCCTTCACCCAGGGCCCCGACTGGTATGCCGTGGTGACCCGCGATGACAGCATCCTGATTTTCGACCGCGCCACCGGCGCGCTGCGCCAGACCCTGCAGATCGCGCCCGCGCCCGCGCCCTGACCCCGCCCCGCGGCGGCGTTCCGGCGTTCCAGCGGCCCCAAATATCCCGGGGAGTCCGCGCGCAGGCGCGGACGGGGCAGAGCCCCGGATCAGGGCCCGCAGCCAGCGCGACCCGGTGTCATCATGTCCTGAAGGATGGTACCGCCTTCCCGGTTCGAACGGGAGACCTCTTGATCCACAATCAAGCGCTCTAACCTACTGAGCTAAGGCGGCACGCCGGTGGGCAATACCGCCGCTTCCCCACGATTGCAACCCCAAAATCCGCCCTTGTGTCCCAGCATTGTGCCGCATGCTTGCAAAAGCCCAAGCGCGGCTTTAAGGCCGCTGCAGGCACCCGGACGGAGGCGATCATGGGGATCAACAGCGAACGCGACATCGAAGCCAACCTGCAGATCGGTCCCACCGATCTGGGCATGGTGCGGCTGTTCATCTTCGCCGGGGACATGGAAATCCCGATGGATTTCGACCCCGAAGAAGCCGAGGAAATCGCCGAGGAACTGCGCGCCGCCGCTGCCGCCGCGCGCAAGGTCAAGCCGCGCCGCTGACCCCGTTCAGCCCCAGGCGTCCAGCCGCGCCTCGGGGTCGCGCAGGGCCTGCAGCCGCCGCGCCGCATGCTGCGCGAAGCGGCGGGTCAGCGCCGTGCGCCGCGCCCCCGCCAGCCGCACCTCGGGGGCCATGCGCAGAATCTCTGCATCATAGGCATCCGCGATGAGGAGCCCGGTGCCGTCGGGCAGAAGCTCGGTCGGGAACATCTCGTCCACCGCCCAGAAATACCGGTCGCACCAGTCCAGATAGCCGGTCCATTTGCCGTCCGACAGGAAGTCGGCGCGCGAGCTTTTGCACTCCACCACCCAGATCTCGCCCTTGGGCCCCAGCGCCATCACATCGACGCGGCGCCCGCGTTCGGGCACAAATTCCTCGACCACGGCAAAACCGAGGCTGGCCAGATGGCGGCAGACTCCGCGCGCCAGCGCTTGGCCGGGCATCTGCGGAACGGAGGGCGGGGGCATATCTTCAGCAAAGCTCATGCACAAATTATGAACAGGTCGTGAACGAATGCAAGCCGGGCGCCGGACCCTCTTTTTTGAGCGCGCGCGACGCTTACCTGTTGACGCAATGCAGCAAGGGGCCCGCATGACACAGGACACACGATCCCAGACCGCGCAGGCGCGCGGCATCCGCCATGCGCGCGATCTCGAGGCGCATCTGACATGGCTCGACAGCTTTTCCGGCACGGCGCTTGGCGTGCTCTCGGTGGCCTCGGGCATCTACACCTATCTTGGCGTCTCCTCGCTGCTGGAGGAAAACGGCGCCTTTGCGGTCTTCGCCGCCATCGCCTATTCCGTCGCGGTCTCGGTGGGCATCTTCGTCTTCTGGTCCTACATGATGCGGCTGTTTCCCGCGATCCGCACCGCCCGCGCCCGCGCCGGGCTGCTGGGGGCCATGGCGCTGGGATCCCTCGCCATCGTCGCCATGTCCTCCTGGCTCAACGCCGCGGCGCTGGCAGGCTCTGCGGCGGTGGAACAGCATCTGGCCAAGACCGTGCAGGATTATCAGGGCGCGCTGGAACGCACCCATGAGATCGCCCTGACCGGGCAGGCGCTGGAACGCGACGTGGCAAGGGTGCGGCAAAGCTTCGAGGATCTGTCCGAACAGGAGGCGCAGGGCTCGCTCTCCGGTCTTGCCGGGCGCGGCGCGGTGTTCCGGGTGCTGCGGCAGAAGGCGGCGGAGCTGACCGCGCTGGAGGCACAGATCGCTCAGCAGACCCCGCTGGTCAACGAGGCCTTTGCCCGGGGCAACACCATCCTGTCGCGGATGCGCGCGCTGACGGTAGAGCCGGGGCCGGTGGAGCCGCGCTCGGTCGAATTTTCCGAAGCGGCGGTGGAACTGCAGGGGCTGATCGCGCAGCTGCGGCAGCTGTCGGTGGCGCCGCTGGTGGAACGCGCGGCGCAGGATCTGGCGGCCTCGGTGGTGCTGCCGGAACTTGACGGCCAGAACGAGACCGACCGCGGCAATCAGGCCGCCACCATCACCTCGGTGCTGGAGGTGCTGGCGCAGCGGGCCACCACGCTGGAAGGGGCCGCGCAGAACGTGCTGGCGCTGCAGCCCGCCGCCGAAGTGACCTATACCCCCGTTTCCGCCGCCGATGCGGTGATCCTTTACGCCCGCAACTTCGTGCCGTCCTGGGCCGGGGCCATCGCCATCGACCTGCTGCCCGCCGTGCTGGTGCTGATCCTTGCCGTCACCCATGGCGCCATCCGCGAAGGCCGCGACGGCGCCGCCATCGAGGACACGCTGACGCTCGCCGAACTGCGCGCAGCGCTCCATGCCATGCGCGATGTCGAAGAGACGATGGCGGCCATGCCCAAGGGCCCGCTGCCCGACCCTGCCGCAGAGCCCGGGCCGGACCGCACGGCGCCGCGCATGGGTCCGGTGGCGCCGGAGCCGCCGGCGGACCGGGGCGCCGCATGAAGGCGCCGACCATTGCCCGCGTGCTGACCGGCGTGCTGGTCAGCCAGCTTGCCCTTGGCGCCTTTCTGGTGATCAGCGATCTGGCCGGGGCGGGATTCCGGATGCCGCAGTTCGGGCCCCAGACGCCGCGCCTGTCGGATCCGGTGCGCCCCGGCGACCAGCGCCGCACGTTCAGCCCCGACCGCGACCTGCCGCCGCTGTCGCCGCTTCGCACGCCGGGCGACCTGCCCGACCGTCTGACCCTGACCCAGATCGAGGGCGGCACATGGCGGCTGGAGGGCGGCATCGCCGCAGGCGACGGCGCCCGGCTGATCGAACAGATCGACGCCGCCGCACCGCCGGTCGAGACCTTGGTGCTGCAAAGCCCCGGCGGATCGGTGCAGGACGCGCTGGCGCTTGGCCGCCACCTGCGCGAACAGGGCATCGCCACGCAGATGCTGGAGGGGGAGTTCTGCTATTCCGCCTGCCCCTATCTTCTGGCCGCAGGCAGCCCGCGCCGCATTGCCGAAGGCGCCGCCGTGGGGGTGCATCAGCATTATTTCGGCGAAAGCACCCTGCTGCCCGCCTTTGTCGCCGTCTCCGACATCCAGCGCGGTCAGGGCGAGGTGATGGTCTATCTCGACGAGATGGGCATCGACCCCATGGTGATGAGCCATGCCATGACCACACCCGCCGATGAAATCTACATCCTGCTGCCGGAGGAACTGGCCCGCTACGGCTTCACCGAGGCCGAAACCGAAGCCGCCGCCAACTGAATTTTACCGGCCCCCTTGCCGAAGCCACGCGCAGCCCCTATCTCGCGATCAGGCGGGTTCTGGGCATCTCGTGTAGGGTTGCATTCCGGTGGCCTTAAGCAATTCCGAGGGAGTTGGCTCTGTCCGGGCCCTGGTTCGGTTACCTGACGCCCACCTGTATATACAGGTCCTCGGGAATGAGAGAACCCCACGGATGTCTCGGTTCCCGCCACTTATCCCTTCCCCAAGACACAGAAAAGCGCCCCTTGGGGCGCTTTTGTCGGTCTCTGGGGCAGCACCGTTACAGCAGGCGGCGCTTGCGCGGCTTCTCTGCCCGCACGGGGATCGGACGCAGCTGCAAGCGCGCGCCACCGGATCCGCCTTCGTCTTCGCCCATGCGCATGACGCTGATCGCGAACTGCACGCTGCCGAAGACCAGCCCGTTGAACAGCCACAGCAGGGAGACCGCCAGCAGCCCCGCCTCCGAATGGCTGACCAGATGCTGCAGGTTGGCCACGTTCTGCCACAGCAGCAGGCCGGTAAAAAGGCTCGACAGGGCGAAGCCGGAAACGCATTGCGTGATATAGAGCCGCACAAGCCGGGGCATGTCTCTCTCCTCTGATCCTTGCATGAAGCGTAACGCGTCATCGCCACTTGGCAAGCCCGACGCGACGTTCAGGTCTCGGAATCAGCATGAAAGAGATGTGACGCGCCCGCAAGGCGCAAATGAGCGCATCCCCCTGCCCGCCCGGACGGCGTTTTGCCTTCTTCTTGGTCAAAATATCCCGGGGGAACGGCGCGGCACGCGCCGTGGGGGCAGAGCCCCCTGCCCCAGCCCGCCCCAGCTCAGAACGCTTCGGGCCTGGCCTCGCGCGCCATGTGATCCAGAACCGCGTTCACGAAGCTGGGCTCGCGGCCATCGGGGAAAAACGCCCGCGCCACGTCGACAAATTCGGAAATGACCACGCGCGGCGGCGTGTCGCAGGCCACCAGTTCGGCCCCCGCCGCGCGGAACAGGCCGCGCAGCGTCGGATCGATCCGGTCGATGGGCCATTTCGCCACCAGCGCCCGGTCGGTCATCTGGTCGATGCGCGCCTGCCAGTTCACCGCCTCCGAGACGAGGCGCGTGAACAGATCGACATCCCCTTCCATCAGATCCACACCCTCTTCGACTTCGGCGCCAAAGCGGTAGTCGATGAACTCGCGCGTCACCTTCTCGGCGGTCTGGCCGGACAGCTCCATCTGGTAAAGCGCCTGCACGGCATAAAGCCGGGAGGCGGATTTCATCTGGCGCTTGCGATTGCCGGAAGGCGCGGCGGGCGTGGTCATGCGGTGTCTTTTCCTCTGGAAGCGCCCGCAATCTGGATCTCGTCGCGGGCGGGCACGAATCCCACCCCCTTGCGGGCGCCGCCCCACCTACGGGCCAGCGCGACCAGATGCAAGGCCGCCGCCGCCGCACCGCCGCCCTTGTTCTGGCCTGCGACCTCGGCGCGCACCTGCGCCTGATCAAAATTCTCGACGGTCAGGATGCCGTTGCCGATGCACAGCCCCTGCAGCCCCAGCAGGGTGATCCCGCGCGAGCTGTCATTGCAGACCGTGTCGTAATGGGTGGTCTCGCCGCGGATCACGCAGCCAAGCGCCACGTAGCCGTCAAAATCCGACAGACGCTCGGCGATGCCGATGGCGGTGGGGATCTCCAGCGCGCCGGGCACCTCGACGGTTTCGTGAAACCCGCCCGCCGCCTCGATCTCGGCGCGGGCCCCGGACACCAGCGCATCGGCGATGTCCTTGTAATAGGGCGCCACCACGATCAGGATCTTCACCGGGCGGTCGAATTCGGCGCGCGGCAGGGTGTAATGCGTTTCGGTCATGGCCATCAGTGATCTCCGATTCTGCGGGTTCCGGTGATGACCAGCCCGTAAGCCTCCAGCCCGACGATGCGGGGGGTCGGCGAATTGGTCAGCAGCACCAGTTTCGACAGGCCCAGCGAGGACAGGATCTGCGCGCCCAGACCATATTGCCGCAGCGTGCGCGGCGACACGTCGTCATGCAGTTCCAGCTTCATCGAGGTGTCGCGCAGCAGAACGACCACGCCGCGCCCCTCTTCGGCCACCGCCCGCATGGAGGCGCGGAATTCATCCGCCCGTCCGCCCGGCCCGGTGCCCACGATGTCCAGCATCGGATCCAGCGCATGCATCCGCACCAGCACCGGCGCGTCGCCGGAAATATCGCCCTGCGTCAGCACGATATGCTCGTCGCCATGGGACTGGTCGACATAGATGCGCATATTCCAGTCGCCGCCGAATTCCGACCGCACCACCTCTTCGGAGCGCACCCGCACCAGATTGTCGTGGCGGCGCCGATAGGCGATCAGGTCGGAAATCGTGCCGATCTTCAGCCCGTGTTTCTGCGCGAAGCCCACCAGTTCGGGCAGGCGCGACATGGTGCCGTCCTCGTTCATGATCTCGCAGATCACGCCCGCGGGGTTCAGCCCCGCCAGCCGCGCCACGTCCACCGCCGCCTCGGTATGGCCCGCGCGCACCAGCACGCCGCCATCCTTGGCCCGCAGCGGGAAGACATGGCCGGGGGTCGCGATGTCCGCCGCCCCCTTGGAGGCGTCGATCGCCACCTGAATCGTCCGCGCCCGGTCCGAGGCGGAGATGCCGGTGGTCACGCCCTCGCGCGCCTCGATGGAGATGGTGAAGGCGGTTTCATGCCGGGACGAATTGTTGACCGACATCAGATGCAGGCCCAGTTCGTCGATCCGCTTGGAGGTCATGGACAGGCAGATCAGCCCGCGCCCATGGGTCGCCATGAAATTGATGGCATCGGGCGTCGCCCATTGCGCGGGGATCACCAGATCCCCCTCGTTCTCGCGGTCCTCGTGGTCGACAAGGATGAACATGCGCCCATTGCGGGCATCTTCGATGATCTCTTCCACCGAAGAAATCGCGTCCTTCCAGTCTTCCTGAACCGGACCCGGCGTTTCGTAATCCGTCATGGCGCCTCTCGCTTCTGCCCCTGCCAGATACGTCAGCGCGCCCCGAAAGACTAGGGCGCAAATTGTGCGCGCACGCGCGCGTGGCGTTCAGGGGCGCGCGGCATAGAGCGCCACCGCGGCGGCGTTCGACACGTTGAGCGAGCCAAATCCCCCCGCAAAATCGATGCGCACCAGCTGGTCCACCGTCTCTTTGGTCTTCTGGCGCAGGCCCGGCCCTTCTGCCCCCAGCACCAGCGCCACGGCGCGGTCGCGCCGCCCGTCCAGCGCCGCCTCGATGCTGGTTTCCGCTTCACCGTCGAGCCCCAGCACCACATAGCCCATGGCCTGCAGCGCGGTGATGGTGTCGGCAAGGTTGCGTTCGCGCAGATAGGGCTGGCGTTCCAGCGCACCCGAGGCGGTCTTGGCCAGCGCCCCGGTTTCGGGGGCGGCGTGATGCTGCGTGCCAATCACCGCCTGCGCGCCGAACACCTCGGCAGAGCGCAGGATGGCGCCGACATTATGCGGATCGGTCACGCGGTCCAGCAGCACCAGCCGCGGCGGGCGGATGCCATCCCCCAGCGCCACGTCCTGCAGGCGCCCCCAGTCCAGCGGCTTGACCTCCAGGGCGGCGCCCTGATGCACCGACTGCGGGTCGAGCGGCGCGCCGAATTTGCGCGGGTCGTGAATCTCTGGCGTGATCCCCGCCCCTTCCAGCGCATCGGCGAGCTTGGTCTGGGCGTTCAGCGTCAGGATCAGCCGCAGCTTTTCCCGGCGCGGGTTCAGCAGCGCGTCGCGCACCGCATGCAGGCCGAACAGCCAGACGGTTTCCGCCGCCCCGGCCTTTTTCGCCTGTTCCTTTTCCACCACCCATTTCGGTTTTTTGACCATGGCCTGCGTCCTTGTCCTGAGCCGCGATCTCTGCATCGACAGCCTGCGGGCTGCAAGGATTTTTCCTGTTGACGCCGGATTGGCCCGCAGGTAATCACCCCGCACACCGGCGGTGCCGGTGGAAAGTGGGCGACAGGCCGCAAGGTGTGGCAGGGGACTGTAACTCCCTCGCGGAGACGCACGCCTGGTTCGATTCCAGGGTCGCCCACCACTTTCCCTTAGAAGTCAACAAGATGGCGCTGCGGCGCAGACACCCGTCGCTGTCGCAAGGCGGCGTGCGGTCGCCTGTCGCCAGCGCTGCGCAAAGGCTGGCGCGTGGTGCGCTGTCCATCCCCCCGCCTTTCGGCAGACCCGCGCGGCGATCTGCACCCCCGCGCGGCCTGAACGCGTTACTGCGCCGGTTCGGGGCAGTTCTTTGCCCGCGCGACCTGCTGTGCCTCGCGGATATAGGCCTGCGTGGCGGGTGCGTTGAGCGGGTTAATATAGCCCATGCGCGCGCTGGCCATTTCACGGGCCAGTTCCTCGCAGCTTTGCCCCTCGAACCGGCTGCGGTTTGCCGTGGCCGACATCTTTCCCGCCACCGCATTGCCCGCCACCGCCGTGCCCACCGTCCCCGCGACGCTTGAACATCCGGCCAGCCCAAGGGCGGCGCCCGTAATCACAATCGCAAAAAGGCAAGATTTCATAAGGCATACTCCGTGAATGGCTTTAAAGAGCACCAGCCATGCCCGCTCCGCCCGCCAGCGTCTCCCCCCTGATCGGGGGTGATTCACAAGCTGCCCCTTTTCAACAAATGCCAAAACGCCCGCCTGACGCGCCGCCTTGCCGCGTCAGGCACGAGCCCGCGATTCGCCTCTCGGCGCGTCAGCGCGCCGGGATGGCTCTGCGCCGCCGCCGCACCCACTGGACCAGCGACAGGAGCAGCAGACCCGCGATCGCCACCACAAAGGCAGCCGAGATCGGGCGTTCAAGGAACACCATCGGATCGCCCCGGCTGATCAGCAGGGCGCGGCGCAGGTTGGTCTCGATCAGCGGACCAAGCACGAAGCCCAGAAGCAGCAGCGCGGGATTGAACCGGGCCAGCGCCAGAAGATAGCCGGCAAGGCCGATCCCCGCGACGGCCACGATGTCATAGGTCAGGCCGCGCACGGAATAGACACCAAGGCAGATGAAGATCAGGATCGCGGGATAAAGCCAGCGGAACGGGATGCGCAGCAGCGCGACCCAGACGCCGATCAGCGGCAGATTAAGGATCAGCAGCAGCAGGTTGCCGATCCCGAAACTTGCGACGAGCCCCCAGAACATCTCTGGCCGTGCCTCAAGCATCATCGGGCCGGGCTGCACGCCATGGATGACCAGCGCGCCCAGCATCAGCGCCATGATCGGATCGCCGGGGATGCCCAGCGTCAGCGTGGGAACAAAGGCGGTGATCGCGGCGGAGTTGTTGGCCGCCTCCGGCCCGGCCACACCTTCGATGGCGCCATGGCCAAAGCGTTCCGGGCGGCGCGCGATGCGCCGCTCCATCGCGTAGCTCAGGAAAGACGACAGGGTCGACCCGGTCCCCGGCAGCGCCCCGAAGAAACTGCCCAGCCCGCTGCCGCGCAGGGAGGGAAAGACCATGCGCCTGAGATCGTCGCGGGTGGGGGCCATCTGACGGAAGCCGATCTTTTCTGTCACGGCCTGACGTTCGGGATCGCGGACATTGCCGATCACCTCGGCCACGCCAAAAAGCCCCATGGCCAAGGCGACAAGGTTCACGCCGTCCAGAAGCTCGGTCTGCCCGAAGGTGAAGCGCATGGCGCCCGAATTCACATCGGTGCCGATACATCCCAGAAGCATGCCAAGCACGATCATCGCAAAGCCCTTGGCCGGGCGGGCGCTGCCGATGGTGGAGGCGGCGACCAGCCCCAGCACCATCATCGCCGCATAATCCGCCGCGCCGAACGCCACCGCGACGCGCGACAGCCAGCCCGCCAGCAGGACCAGCACGACGATGCCGATGATCGATCCCGCGAAGGATGACACCATCGCGGCAAAAAGTGCGGCCCCTGCGCGCCCGTCGCGCGCCATCGGATAGCCGTCAAGCGCTGTCACCGCCGATTGCGGCGTGCCGGGAAGCCGCATCAGGATGGAGGCCACGGCCCCGCCATACTGCGCGCCGTAATAGACCCCCGCCAGCATGATGAGCGCGGCTTCGGCAGAGATGTAATAGGTGATCGGCAGCAGCAGCGAAATCGCGGCCATCGCCCCGATGCCCGGCAGCACGCCGACAAAGGTGCCCAGCAGCACCCCCAGAAGGCAGAAGATCAGCACCCCCGGCTGCAGGGCGAAGTTCAGCCCGGTGACAAGCCCTTCCCAGGTTCCCATGCGCGCCTCAGATCGAGACCGGCCAGAGCGGCAGCGACATCTGCAGCCCGGTGCGGAACACCAGAACCGTCAGCAGCGTCACCACGCCCGCAAGCACGAGCCGCCATGTCACCCCGCGCCGCGGCGCGGGCAGCGAGGCGACGAGCACGCCAAGGTAGGCCGCGATGACCAGCCCCAGCGACCTCAGACCAAAGCCGAAGACAAGGATCGAGGCCAGCACGGCAAGCGCGGACCATGGCTCGACCGGCACCGCCTCCCCGGCCCGGCGCAGGGCAGGCACCGCCACGATCAGGCCGATGCCCGTCAGCAAAAGCCCGAGCCCCACGGGAAAGGCGCCCGGCCCCATCTGCCTGAGCGAACCCAGATCGTAATGGAGCAAGGCCCAGCCCGCCGCCCCCGCGCCGATCAGCGCAAGGGCGAGGCCGCCGAAGATGTCGGTCCAGTCGCGCTGCATGCCTGCTTACTGCGCCTCGATCCGGTCGATCACCCCGCCCCACATCTGGGTGTCGGCAGAGATGCGTTCCTGCATCTGCTGCGCGGTGCCGGGGGCCGCCTGCCAGCCGATGGCCAGAAGCTGCTCCTGAACACCCGGATCCGCGAGGATCTCGGTGATCTCGGTGGTCAGCCTTTCGACCACCGCCGCATCGGTGCCCGAGGGCGCGATGAACCCGTTCCAGAGTTCGGCCCGGAAATCCTCGGCAAAGCCCGCCTGACCCGCGATGACCGGAACGTCGGGCGCCTGTGCGGAAGGCTCCGACGAGGTGATCCCGAGGATCCGCATGTTGCCGCCCTCCACATGCGGCATCGCTGCCGACGGGGCCATGAAGCCTGCATCGATCTCGCCGCCCATGATCGAGGTGGTGACCTCGGCATAGCTGGTGAAAGGAATATGGAGCATCGTCACGCCCGCCTCATCGGCAAAAAGCTCTGCCGTCAGATGCGCGCCCGACCCCTGCCCGACCGAGCCATAGGCGATGGCTTCCTCCTCGGCCCCGGCTGCCGCAACGAAGCCTTCCAGATCCTCAAGCCCCGACTGGCTCGACACGGCCAGCACCAGCGGCGAGGTGGCGATCAGCGTGACCGGCGCGATGTCGGCGGTCACGTCAAAGCCGGTATCACCCATCATCCGAAGCGCGGTGGTCAGCGGGCCATTGATCGTGGTGCCGAAGGTCAGATCGTCGTCACCGGCATTGGCCAGCATCTGCTGGATGCCGATCACCCCGCCCGCGCCCGGACGGTTCTCGATCACGACGGGCTGGCCCAGACGTTCGGCCAGCGGTTCCGTGATGATGCGGGCCAGCGTGTCGGGCGACGAGCCTGCGGGGAAGCCGACATAGACATGCAGCGGCCCGGTGGGCCAAGCGTCCTGAGCAAATGCGGGCGCGGCAGCAAAAGCCAGCACGCATCCGAACGCCGCGCGGCGCGGGATGTGGGTGGTCATGGGCAGGTCTCCTCCTATTTTGCGCGCAACGAACACTAACTTGGCGCACAGGGCAATACCTGCAGACCCCCGCGCCCCGGACTTTCCGTGCAGAGCCGGGGCGGCGCCATCACGGATCTGCGTGATTTCAGAATGAACCGGTCAGCTTCGCGGGGTCAGACAAAGCGGGTCGCCGATCCCGGGGCGGGACGGACACCAAGGGATCCATTGCCCCCGCTTAAAGGCTGATCCCCCCAGGAAACCGCATCGCACCGGGATTATGACCAGCCCGAAATGTGGCGTAGCCCCCGAAATCGGGGAAAGCCCGGCAAGGTGACGCAAGACAGCGCAGACGCCTCTCGGTCCGTGACAAAAGGGACCCGCCTCGGGACGCGACAGTGCGGGTCACCGGCATGGCAGGCGGCCTTGCCAGCCCGATAGCGGAGCCTGCCATCCTGATCGGGCTTCTCCTCCCGGGGATGCGTGAGGCTCCGGAGGGGCTGCTTCACCGCCTTGCCACCCGGGCAGGTGAAGACATCGCTGCGGGCATCATAGGTGACGTCACCGCGCTCCGACATCCCGTCCCTGCGGCCTGACGTGTCGAATACCGGGATATGGGCCGCGCTGCCGGTCCAGCCAGTCCAGCCAGTCCAGCATGACGCCGGAGCCACAGGCGGTGTCCGCGATCAGCCGGTCGGGCGCGATGTCAAAGGTCTCGTTCGCCCGGTCGATCAGGGCCGCACCGATCCGTCCCCGGCCAGCCGGATCGACCGGCGGCTTCCACGTCGAGGATCACGCCATTGCCTGTGTCGGTCAGATGGCTGGTGGAACAGGCAAAATAGGCCTCCCCCCGCGCCGGTCCATTGCGAATCCGGATCAGACTGCAAGGTGGCCTCGGCCCGACCGGGTTCGCTGGCATCATCAAGCGCTTCGCGACGCGCCCTGACAGCCCGAGGCGCATCTGCGGGATCGATGCTGTCGGGCTGCCTGTCCAACCTCGGCCTCGGCCTGCATGATACTGGCATCGGCGGCGAAGTGCTGGCCGCTGGCCAAGCGCTCTGCGAGAAAGTGCCACGACCGGGCCGGTCAGATCAAGGCGCGGAACCAGCGGCAGGCAAGGTTGAGGTGAACTTCCCCGCAGGGGCGACGCTTGGACCGTTCGATGCGCTTGCACGGCTCCACATTCGCCTCTGACCCCATGAGGCAACCGGCCAGCAGCACGCGGATCAACAGTTCCGGATCAACTGGCGGGCCATCCGGCGGAACCGTGGAAAGGCGCCATGTGCTGCCACATGCCTGCCGGGTCGGCGCATCGCTCAGCCGATCTGAACATGTGGTCAGGCGGGACATGCGCTTCGATCAAGGTCTCACAGAACCGAACACCGTGCTCAAGCGGCCGGGGCCCATCTTCGCCCTCCACCTCAAGCTGCCGCAGCCAAATTGCATCGGTGGGTGGCCCTGAAGGCATGCCATGTTCTTCACCGGAACGGGCACGAAGCTGCCATGCGGCGGCGGAGCCGGTCATGCCTTCAGCGGTGTCTGCCGTCCGTCGCTGTCGGCCCCCGGGCTGCCGGTGATCCAAGTGACCGGCACTGCAGTGCAGCTTGACCCATGCGGACATGTTCGTGCCAAAACGGACGAGCGCCCCCAAGCGCCTTGGTCCGGCAGCGGGCTACGGCAAGCTAGGCCGCGCCCTTCCACGAGTCTGGCGCAATGTAGACGACGCTCTCATCGACGCTGACCATCACCTCGCCGTCCTGGATATTGACTTGCAGCTTCATCGCGCGGCTGGCCAGCTTGGCAAGGGCTGCAGTGTCGGTTTCGGAGAAACTGATCACCCGCAGATTGTCGAAACGGGTGGTGCCGTTCTTCACCTTGTCCCACCAGATCTCGGCAGTCCTGCCGCCATAGGGGTAGACAATCACCTTCGCGGCTTTGCTGCAGGACTGACGTATGACCTTTTCGCTCGGGAGCCCGAGCGCCACCCACACATCGATCTCGCCGCTCAGGCTCTTCTGCCAGATGTCGGGCTCGTTATCCGTCGACAGTCCCTTGGTCAGCTCCAGATGCTCGTGAGCATTCAGGGCAAAGGCGACGATACGGACCATCAGCCGCTCATCGGTCTCCGAAGGATGCTTGGCAACGGTAAGTTTATGGGTCTCGTAATAGTGGCGATCCATGTCCGAGACCGACAGTTCGATTTTGTAGATGGTGGCATTCTGCGCCATGTGCGTCCCAGCCCTTCCAAGGATCGGGCTGCCTACCGCGTCCGGTCCTCCTTGGGAAGCAGATATAAGGGCCGCGGATGACCTCCCCATGAACGAGGCCCCACCTCCGCCGCCGCGCTGAACGAGAGGTGGTTGACCGATCTCTCCCTCATCAGGCGCTTGCAATGGGATGGAAGGGCGGTGGCGATCCCGGGAGGACTCGAACCCCCAACATCCTGATTAGAAGTCAGGTGCTCTATCCAGTTGAGCTACGGGACCGCTGCCGCCTGTCGGGTGCGGGACCTGCGGGGCGGTCTGCGCCCGGCGGGTTGCCGACACCTCGGTCTGGACGGGTCCGAGGTCGCAGAGTCTGTGACTCTTGTCAAGAACCCGCAACCGCGTCCCCCTGCCCCAAACAGCGACCTTGCCGGGGGTGCGGTCCAGCAGCCGCAGGGCGGTTGATCATCTGCCCGTCACGGCGCGCGGTCTCCTCGCCCGCCGCCGCCACCCGCCGGGCCCGGTCGCGTTCGGCCTCGGAGGGGAGGACGCGGGGGGATGCACATCTTGCCGCCCGTCGCCAGTTCGCGGCCATGGGCCGCATCCCGCGTCGCCAAGCTGCAGCGTGACCCCGTCCAGCGGCGGCACGATCCCCGCCAGTCACGCGCAAGTTCGCAGCGCCCGCTGAGCAGCGTCGTTTCCAGATCAACGATCCGCCCCCCGCCGCCTTGGCAAAGGGCTCCGTCCGGTCAGCGGGGCGACCAGCGGCGGCAGGGTCATGGCAGGCTCTCTCCGACGGCGGGCACGGCGCGATAGGCGCGCGGCGCCTCGGCCACGCGCGGCGCAGGCGCGGGATAGCGCACCGGCCCGCCCGGGGTCTGCACGGTGATGCGGCGCAGATGCGGGTGGCTGGACAGGCCCGCCATGTCATTGACCCGTGCCAGCGCCACATCGGCCTCGCGCAGCCGCGCCTCGGCCTGATCGGCGGTCAGGGTGGCAAAGGCCTGCGCCACCAGCGCGTCGGTCTGGTCGCGATGGGCCACGCGGGCCACGTTGGTGGCGAAACGCGGATCGGTCCCAAGACCGGGCTCCCCTAGAAACACCTCCGCCAGCTTGCGCCATTCCCGGTCGCTCTGGACCGAGATCAGGATCAGCTGCCCGTCGGCGGTGGAAAAGGCGCTGTAGGGTGAAATCGACGGATGCGCCATGCCCACCCGCTGCGGGCTGCTGCCCGCCTCGTGGTTCAGCAGCGGCACGGTCAGCCAGTCCGCCATCACGTCGAACATCGACACCGACAGCGTGGCCCCCTGCCCGGTGATGCCGCGCGCGATCAGCGCCTCCAGAATGGCGGCATGGGCGGTGGCCCCGGTCGCCACATCGACGATGGACATGCCCACCCGCGCGGGTTCGGACGGCCCCCCGGTGATGGAGCACAGCCCGGATTCCGCCTGTATCAGCAGATCATAGGCCTTGCGGTCGGCCAGCGGCCCGCCCTCGCCATAGCCGGTGATGGAACAGGTGATCAGCCGGGGATGACGGTTCCGCAGATCCTCGGGGGCAAAGCCCAGCCGGGCCAGCGCGCCGCGTTTGAGGTTCTGCACCAGCACATCCGCACCCGCCACCAGATCGGCGAACCGGGCCTTGTCGGCGGGATCGGTCAGATCCATCACCACCGAGGATTTGCCCCGGTTCAGCCAGACAAAATAGCTGGACTGCCCGGCGGCGGCAGTGTCGTAGCCACGCGCAAAATCGCCCTCGGGGCGTTCGATCTTGATGACCTCCGCCCCGGCATCCGCAAGGCGCGAGGTGGCAAAGGGGGCGGCAACCGCCTGTTCAACGGCCACGACCCGCAGGCCGGTCAGCGGCAGGGTCATGGCCGCCTCCGGAATTCCCGCCGCTCAGGCGTCGTCAGAACCGTCGTCATGCACTCCTCCGCTCAAGGCTGGTCCCATGGCGGTGCCGCCGCGCCATCCGGCCCCGCCTCGTCCCGCAGGGCCAGTCTACGCAGCGGGCGGGGCGCGCAAAAATAGCAAGGCGCGCTAGAGGCGATAGGTTTTGCCTTTAGCCCCCCGGCTTTGCCTGCCGCCTGCCGCATGGCAGTCTTGCCCCATGCAAGGGAGGGGCAGAATGCCGGCCATCACCGAAAGCCACGTCACCGACAGCATCGCCGAGGCGCTGCAGTTCGTCGCCTGCTACCACCCGCCCGATTTCATCGCCGCCCTGAGCCGCGCCCATGCCGCCGAAGAAAGCCCCGCCGCCCGCGAGGCCATCGCACAGATCCTTGTCAATTCGCGGATGTGCGCGCTGGGGCAGCGCCCGATCTGTCAGGATACCGGGGTGGCCAATGTCTTTGTCGACATCGGCGTGCAGGCCCGGCTGGACTGGCACCGCCCCCTGCAGGACATCGTTGATGACGCCGTGCGCCGCGCCTACCGGCTGGACAGCAACCCGCTGCGCGCCTCGGTGGTGCGCGATCCGTTCGACAGCCGCCAGAACACCGGCGACAACACGCCCGCGATGATCCAGACGCAGATGGTGGCGGGCGACCGGGTAGAGATCACGGTTTCGGCCAAGGGCGGCGGGTCGGAAAACAAGACGCGGTTTGCGGTGCTGGCGCCTTCGGCCTCCGTGGCGGACTGGGTGGTGGAGCAGATGCGCGGCATGGGCGCGGGCTGGTGCCCGCCGGGGCTGCTGGGTCTTGGCATCGGCGGCAGCGTCGACAAGGCCATGGCCATGGCCAAGGAGGCGCTGAACGATCCCATCGACCTTGACGCCCTGCGCGCCCGCGGTCCGCAGTCCGCCGCAGAGCGCCTGCGGCTGGAAATCTGCGACCGCGTGAACGCGCTTGGTCTGGGCGCGCAGGGGCTGGGCGGGCTGACCAGCGTTCTGGACGTAAAGATCCGGCATTTTCCGACCCATGCAGCCTCGCTGCCGGTTGCGCTGATCCCCAACTGCGCGGCGACGCGGCATGTGTGCTTCACGCTTGACGGCACGGGGCCTGCGCGGTTCACCCCGCCGGATCTGGCGCTCTGGCCGCAGATCACGCTGGAGACGGCGGCGGCGCAGGCGCGCCGCATCGATCTGGATGCGCTGGATCAGAGCACGCTGGACAGCCTGCAGCCGGGCGAGCGGCTGCTGCTTTCGGGCACGCTGTATACGGGGCGCGACGCGGCGCACAGGCGCATGGTCGATCATCTGGACCGGGGCGAGGCGCTGCCCGTCGATCTGCGCGGGCGCGCCCTCTATTACGTGGGCCCCGTCGATCCGGTCGGGGCGGAGGTGATCGGCCCCGCCGGTCCCACAACCGCCACGCGCATGGACCGCTTCACCGACCGGATTCTGCGCGACACCGGGCTGAAGGTGATGATCGGCAAGGCGGAACGCGGCCCCGAGGCCCTGCGCGCCATCGCCGAACATGGCGCGGTCTACATGGTCGCGGTCGGGGGCGCCGCCTATCTGGTGGCACAGGCCATCCGCGAAGCCACGCAGGTGGCATGGCCCGATCTGGGAATGGAAGCGATCTATCGCTTCCGGGTGGAGGACATGCCGGTGCTGCTGGCCGTCGACACGCAGGGCCGCTCCATCCACGAGATCGGACCCAAGGCGTGGCGGCGCTGAGTCCGCGCCCCTTGCGGCCATAGCCCCCGGCTCTGGCGCCAAGACCGGAAAGATATTTCCGCCCCGCCCCGCGCCGCGCCAGACTTCGGCCCGCAGGGCGCACGGATCCGCCGGACCGCAACGGCGCGCGCCCCTTCAGGACAAAGGGAGAGGACAGGCATGTATCGGCTGGAGCACTGGATCGGCGGCGCCTTGGTGGCGCCAGCGCGCGGCGCCTATCTGGACGCCGTGAACCCCGCAACCGGACAGGTGGCGGGACAGGTGGCGGCAGGTGACCGCGCGGATGTCGACCGGGCCGTGGCTGCGGCGCAGGCCGCCGCCGAAGGCTGGCGCCGCTACCCCGCGGCAGAGCGGGGCCGGATCATGCTGGCCATCGCCGCCGCCCTGCGCGTCAACCGCGACCGTCTTGCGGCGCTGGAACGCGCCGATACCGGCAAGCCGCTGCCCACCGCACTGGCCGAGGTCGAGGGCAGCGCCGCCTATTTCGAATTCTACGGCAGCCTCGTCTATCTGCCTGCGGGCGATGTTCTGGACGTGGCACCCGACCAGCATGTGTTCACCCGGCGCGAGCCTTTCGGGATCGTGGGCGTGATCACGCCGTGGAACCTGCCGCTCAATCAGGCCGCGCGGGCCATCGCCCCGGCGCTGACCGCAGGCAATGTGGTGGTGGCCAAACCGTCCGAGGTGACCTCGCAGTCCACCCTCGCGCTGGCGGAACTGGCCGCCGGGGCGGGTCTGCCTGCCGGGGTGGTCAACGTGGTGCTGGGCACGGGTCCGGAGGCGGGCGAGGCGATCGTGCGCCATCCTCAGGTGCGCAAGGTGGCCTTTACCGGCTCGGTCGGCGTGGGTCAGGCCATCGGGCGCATCGCCGCCGACCGGATCATTCCGCTGACGCTGGAACTGGGCGGCAAATCCGCCAACATCATCTTCGAGGATGCCGATCTGGATCTGGCGGCGCGGGAGTCGGTCCGGGGCTTTACCCTGAACGCCGGGCAGGTCTGTTCCGCGGGCACGCGGATTCTGGTGCAGCGCGGCGTCTATGACCGCTTTCTGGACGCTGCCCGCACCGCCGCAGAGGCGCTGATCCCCGGCGACACGCTGGGCCCCATCATCACCGAGGCACAGTTTCGCCGCGTTCAGGGGTTTTTCGAGGTGGCCCGGCAGGACGGCGCGCGGCTGGTCACCGGGGGCCGGGTGGCCGAGGTGGCGGGGCATCCGCAGGGGCATTTTATCGCCCCCACGCTTTATGCCGATGTCTCGAACGACATGCGCATCGCCCGGCAGGAAATCTTTGGCCCGGTCGGGGTGGTCATCCCCTTCGACACCGAGGCAGAGGCGGTGGCGCTCGCCAATGACAGCGAGTACGGGCTGATCGGCACGCTCTGGACCCGCGATGTCAGCCGCGCGCTGCGGGTCGCGGACCGGATCGAGGCCGGGCAGATTTTTGTCAATGTCTGGAACACCATGTCGGTGCAGACCCCGTTCGGCGGCCACAAGAACAGCGGCTACGGGCGCGAAAAGGGCATCGAGGCGCTGCACCATTACGGCCATGTAAAGACCGTGACGCTTCGGGTGGACCCGGCTCCGGACGGGCGGTCTTGACCGCCTCTGCCAAGCCCGCAGCCTCGACGGCGAGGCCCCCGCTTTCCGGGTGACCAAACCATTCCGAAAGCACGCATCCCGGAAGGCTGCCTGAGGGACCGTCAGAGCCGCCTCTGCCGGGGCATTGCCCCCTGCAGAAACCCCGACCGCCGTCGCCAAAAGTCAAAGGGCGCCCAAGGGCGCCCTGCATATGGGTAAACAAAAGCCTCGGCGCACGCTGTCGCCCCTTCAGCCCTTGAGTCCGGCCTACAGCCTCAGTGCGTCCAGGCGCCGCGGCGGTCTACGGCGAAGTTTTCGGCATAGCCGCGGGCGCGGACGTTGGGCTTGCGCTTGTGCGGTTCGGTCACCACGGCCTCGATGCCGTTTTCGCGGGCATAGGCCAGCGCCGCTTCCTTGCTGTCGAAGCGCAGCCGCACCTGGCTCTGGGTGTCGGCGGAGGAGGTCCAGCCCATCAGCGGATCGACTTCGCGGGCGCTGGCGGGGGCGAAATCCAGAATCCAGTCCTTCGTCTTGCCCTGCCCCGAAGACATGGCGGTTCTGGCGGGCTGATAGATCCGTGCGCGCATGGACACTCTCCTGACATTCTGCCGCTTTATCGGCAATTCCCGCGCGCAGGGCAAGAGAGCGCCGCGGATTTTCGGCAGATCGCCCCGCCCCTGCCGCCGCAGATGGGACAGAGGGACGCGCTCTCTTGAATCCGCGCGCAGACGGGCCAATTCTGGACAGGTCTCAGGAAAGTGTCCCCCATGTCCTACGCCCATTCCGACAAATCCGCCCCTTCGGTGCTGCAGGCCGTTCCCGACCGTGCGCCACGCGAAAAGCTGGAGGGCGGGCGCCGCTTCGTGATGAAGACCGAATTCCAGCCTGCGGGCGACCAGCCGACGGCGATCGTCGAGCTGGCGCAGGGGGTGACGTCCGGAGAGCGCAATCAGGTGCTGCTGGGGGCGACCGGCACCGGCAAGACCTTTACCATGGCGAAGATCATCGAAGAGACCCAGCGCCCCGCCATCATCCTTGCGCCGAACAAGACGCTGGCGGCGCAGCTTTATGGCGAATTCAAGGGCTTCTTCCCCGACAACGCGGTGGAATACTTCGTCAGCTACTACGATTACTACCAGCCCGAAGCCTATGTGCCGCGCTCTGACACCTATATCGAGAAGGAAAGCCAGATCAACGAACAGATCGACCGGATGCGCCATTCGGCCACCCGGGCGCTGCTGGAGCGGGATGACGTGATCATCGTGGCCTCGGTCAGCTGCATCTACGGCATCGGCTCGGTGGAGACCTATGGCGCGATGACGCAGGATCTGCTGGCCGGGCAGGACTATGACCTGCGCAAGGTCATGGCCGATCTGGTGGCCCAGCAATACCGCCGCAACGACGCGGGCTTCCAGCGCGGCAGCTTCCGGGTGCGCGGCGATTCGCTGGAAATCTGGCCCGCCCACCTTGAAGACCGGGCATGGCGGCTGTCCTTCTTTGGCGAGGAACTGGAGGCGATCACCGAATTCGACCCGCTGACCGCCGAAAAGACCGGCAGTTTCGACCGCATCCGCGTTTATGCCAATTCGCACTACGTGACCCCAAAGCCCACGATGAATCAGGCGGTGATCGCCATCAAGAAAGAGCTGCGGCAGCGGCTTGACCAGCTGGTGAACGAGGGCAAGCTGCTGGAGGCGCAGCGGCTGGAACAGCGCACCAATTTCGACATCGAGATGCTGGAGGCGACCGGCGTCTGCAACGGCATCGAGAACTATTCGCGCTACCTGACCGGACGCGCCCCTGGCGAGCCGCCGCCCACGCTGTTCGAATTCATCCCCGACACCGCCATCGTCTTTGCGGATGAATCCCACGTCACCGTGCCGCAGATCGGCGGCATGTACAAAGGCGACTTCCGGCGCAAGATGACGCTGGCCGAACATGGCTTCCGCCTTCCCTCCTGCATGGACAACCGCCCGCTGAAATTCGAGGAATGGGACGCGATGCGCCCGCAATCGGTGTTCGTGTCCGCCACACCTTCGGCATGGGAACTGGAACAGGCGGGCGGCGTCTTTACCGAACAGGTGATCCGCCCCACCGGGCTGCTGGATCCGCAGGTGGAAATCCGCCCCGTCGAGATGCAGGTGGACGATCTGCTGGACGAGATCCGCCGGGTGGCGGCGGCAGGCTTCCGCACGCTGGCCACGGTGCTGACCAAACGCATGGCCGAGGATCTGACCGAATACCTGCACGAACAGGGCATCCGCGTGCGCTACATGCACAGCGACATCGACACGATCGAACGGATCGAGATCCTGCGCGACCTGCGGCTTGGCACCTTCGACGTGCTGGTGGGCATCAACCTGCTGCGCGAAGGTCTGGACATCCCCGAATGCGGGCTGGTGGCGATTCTGGATGCCGACAAGGAAGGCTTCCTGCGGTCGGAAACCTCGCTGATCCAGACCATCGGGCGTGCCGCGCGGAACGCCGAAGGCCGGGTCATCATGTATGCCGACCGCATGACCGGCAGCATGGAACGGGCGATCGGCGAGACCAACCGCCGCCGCGAAAAGCAGATCGCCTATAACGTCGAACACGGGATCACCCCCGCCACGGTCAAGAAGAACGTCGATGACATTCTGGCCGGGCTCTACAAGGGCGATACCGACATGAACCGCGTGACGGCCAAGATCGACCCCAAGCTGCAGGGATCGAACATGCGCGCGGTGCTGGAGGGGCTCAAGACCGACATGCGCAAGGCCGCCGAGAATCTGGAATTCGAGGAGGCGGCGCGGCTGCGCGACGAGGTCAAGCGGCTGGAGGCGGTGGAGCTTGCCCTGCAGGACGATCCGCTGGCGCGGCAGTCGGCGGTGGATCAGGCGGCAGAAGCGGCGGTGGGCGGGCGTGGCCGGTCCACCGGGGGCCGCGCCGGGCAGCGCGGCGGCAACGTCAAGCGCCGCGGCCGCTAGAGCACGCCCCGCGCAAGAAAAACCCCCGCAGCGCGCAGCTGCGGGGGCGTCGTGCCCGGCTGGACGCGGGGGCGTCCGTCGGATCAAGGATCAGTTGGAGTTTTCTTCGGGCGGGGTCACATCGACGGTGGGCACTTCGATGGTTTCGGTGGTGGTGCCCACGTCCACATCACCCACATCGGCCTCGACCTCGGGCATGTTGCCGCCTTCGACGCTGACCTCGGGCATCGAGCCCTCTTCGGTGACGTTGAAATCGATCATATAGGCCCCGACGGCGATCACGATGGCGGCGGCGACCACGAGGCCGATGATGGATCCGGTTTTCATGTCCTGCTCCTTGGCTTTTGTTGCGAGCCGCGGCTTGTCGCAGCGGCGTTCCCTCAAGCAACTGTGAGGCGGGCGTGCAGGTTCCCGGATTTATTTCCGGAACCTCCCCGCGCGGCCCCGCGTTAACCGTGCCTTGTCCGCCGGATCACGGCGGCGCGACGGGGGCCGCGCGCCCCTCGACAGGGGGCAGAGGCCGCGCTACGTATCTTGCCATGCGCGCATCTCTCCTGCTTCTCCTGCTTGTCCTGACCGCCTGCGGCACCCCGCAGGAACGCTGCGTCCGCGACGCGGCGGCGCCCTATCGCGACGCGCTCAAGGAACGGCAGCGCATCGCGCAGGATCTGTCGCGCGGCTTCACCTACGAGACCGAATTTGAACGGGTGGAGCGTTTTACGTGGTGCCGCGGCCCCAAGGGCAGCGCCTATCCCTGCTGGGAAACCGACATGGAGCCGGTCACCCGCCGCGTGCCGGTGGACCGTGCCGTGCTGCGCGCCCGCGACGCCGATCTGGCGCGGTCGCTGCCCACCCTGCGCAGCGATGCCCAGCAGGGCACCGCCGAATGCCGCATCGCCTTTCCGGAGCCGGAAACCGCCCCGACCTGACCCGGCTGTCAGCGCAGCACATGCACCGAACAGGCCGCATGACGCACCACCATCGAGGCGGTGGATCCCAGCAGCAGATCGCTCATCCCCGGACGGTGCGAGGCAATGACGATCAGGTCGCTGCCCTGCTCCGCCGCATAGTCAAGGATGGTGCGCCCGGAATGCCCCTCGACCACCACACCGCGCCCATGCGGCAGCGTCAGCGCCATCTGGTGCAGTTCCGCCTCCACCGCCGCGCGCGACTGCGTCACGTAATCGGCGGGCAGATAGGTGATGGCATAGCCCGGCACATGTTCCATGACATGCAGCAGGGTGATCCGCGCCTCGGGCTTGGCCAGATGGCGGGCGATGGCGATGGCGCGTTCCGTCTTCGTGTCGCTGTCAAAGGAAATCGGCACCAGAATGTTGCTATACATGAGAATCCTCCTGTCTCTGCCATGGACAGGATGCGCTATGCGAACGATGCGCACATTGATACAAATCATACCGAAGCCGCTGAGGACGCACCACATTTTGGGCGCAATCCGGGCCTAGCTTCTTGGACAGGCCGCAGAATGCGCCGCTGATCGCCACCGTCCGCCCAGAAGGTCCGGACGCCCGGCTCAGCCCCGCCCCCTTGGGTGGACGGCATCCCGACATAGAAAAGGAGCGGCCTCATGCGGTATCTGATCGCCGAAACCACATGGAAGATGATGAGCCTGTCGCATGTCCTTGCGGGCAACGGCACCCTGCTGACGCGGTGCGATCAGGCGGAAGAGATCGAGGAGTTTCACCGCGCGGGCGCCCATGACCTGCTGGTCTGCGACGCCTCGCTGCTGGTGCAGCACAGTTCGCTGGCGCGGCTGCGCGACATCAAGCCCGATGTGCCGATCTGCCTGCTGGCGCGCAACGCCGCCTCGGACCAGACCGCCGCATGGCTGATGGCGGGCGCCGATGCGGTGCTGCCCGACAGCGCCGCCCTGACCGAGATGGCGGCCCGGCTGAACGCCGTGGCCCGCCGCGCGCTGGGGGTCGCCCGGCCCGTGCTGGAATGCGGCCCGCTGCTGCTGGATCTGGAACTGCGCCGCGCCCGGGTCGGCGAGGTCACGCTGTCGCTGTCGCCCAAGCTTTACGAGCTGCTGGAATTTCTGGCCCTGCGCCCCGGCAGGCTCGCCTCCCGCGAGGAGCTGATGAGCCATGTCTATGGCTTTGAAAACGAACCGGCGCCGCGGGTGTTCGACGTGTATATGTGCAACCTGCGCTCGCATCTCTCCTCGCTCAAGGGCGCGCTCGCCATCGAGACGGTGCGCGGCGAAGGCTATCGCCTGCAGGTCACCGAACGCCGGGGTACTGCCCGCCCGCTGGCCGCCTGATCCGGACCGGGGGACGGGTGCCGCCTGCGCCCGCCCCCCTGACCGATGCGCAACAGCACGCCGAAACCCGACTTTTGGGGCGAAATACCTGACGCGCCGTCTGGCCGGACCTGATAGGGTCGACGCCAAAAGAAACCCAAGAGACAGCCATGAGCAGCAGTTCGCGTATCGACGAAACCCTGCGCGAAGAGATCATCTCGCGCCCCGACATTATTCTGGACGACCGGGATCTGATGCAGGCGCTGATCGCGTCCAACGAGCGTGCGATGGGCGGCAACATCGTCGATCTGCGCGGCATCGCCATGGAACGGCTGGAGGCCCGGCTGGACCGGCTGGAGGACACGCATCGCAGCGTGATCGCCGCCGCCTATGAAAACCTTGCCGGCACCAACCAGATTCACCGCGCCGTGCTGCGCATGCTGGATCCCATCGAATTCGAGCCCTTCCTGCGCGATCTGGCGGGGGATGTGGCGGCGATCCTGCGGGTCGACGTGATGCGGCTGGTGCTGGAATCGACCCAGTCCGACCGCGACAGCGCGGTGCGCCGCGTCGGAGAGGTGCTGTCGGCGGCAGAGCCCGGCTTCATCGAGGATTACATCACCGAAGGCCGCAACATCCCGCTGCGGCAGGTCACGCTGCGGCAGCTGGCGGGGGGCGATGCGCGCATCTATGGCGACCGCGCCGCGTGGATCCGCTCCGAAGCCTGCCTGAAGCTGGATTTTGGCCCCGGTCGCCTGCCCGGCCTGCTGGCCATGGGATCGGAGGATCCGCACCTGTTCACGCCGCAGCAGGGCACCGACCTTCTGGGCTTTTTTGCGGGCGTGTTCGAACGGACGATGCGCCGGTATCTGTCATGACACTGGAGATCTCTGCCGCCGCCCGCGACGCGCTGCAGACATGGCTCGCCTCGGCGCGGGCGCTGAACGGGGTGTCGGAAAACACCGTGACCGCCTATCGCGGCGACGTGCTGGATTTCATCACCTTCCAGACCCGGCATCACGGCGAACCGCAGGGGCTGGCGCCGCTGGCGCGCATCACCACCTCGGACATGCGGGCCTTTCTGGCGCATCTGCGCGCCGAGGGCGTGGCCTCGCGTTCCATGGCGCGCAAGCTGTCGGCGGTCAAAAGCTTCTACCGCTGGCTGGCCGAACGCGAGGGGTTCGAACCCACCGCCGTGCTGTCGGCCCGGTCGCCCAAGTTCCAGAAGAAGCTGCCGCGCCCGCTGACCGAAGACGCCGCCCGCGCCATGATCGGCACGGTGGAGATGCAGTCGCAGCAGGGCTGGATCGGCGCACGCGACGCGGCGGTGATCACCCTGCTTTACGGCTGCGGCCTGCGCATCTCCGAAGCGCTGGGGCTGACGGGATCGCACTGGCCCTTTGGCAGCGCCCTGCGCATCCTCGGCAAGGGCAACAAGGAACGCATTGTGCCGGTGCTGCCGGTGGCGCAGCGCGCCGTCGCCACCTATCTCGATCTCTGCCCATGGCCCATGGCCCCCGATCTGGCGCTGTTCCGGGGCGCGCGCGGCGGTCCGCTGAACGCGCGGCTGATCCAGAAGGTCACCGAACAGGCGCGGATGCAGCTTGGCCTGCCCGCCACCGCCACCCCCCATGCCATGCGCCACAGCTTCGCCACGCATCTTCTGGCGGCGGGCGGCGATCTGCGCGCGATTCAGGAACTGCTCGGCCATGCCTCGCTGTCGACGACGCAGGCCTATACCTCGGTGGATCAGGTGCATCTGATGAAGGTCTACGAGGCGACACATCCCAAGGCGTGACGCCCAAGGATGCCGTTTCCCTTTCAGGGCCCGTCGCGTTAGGCTCCGGCCATACGAGACAGGAGACCGTTCGCATGAAACTGCTCAAGGCCGGGCCCTCGCCCTTTGTCCGCAAGGTTCTGGTGACCCTGCACGAAACCGACCAGATCGGCGATGTGGACATGGTGGATGTCACCGCCTCGCCCGTGGCGCCCGACCCGGCGCTGATCGCGGCCAACCCGGTGGGCAAGATCCCCGCGCTGGTGCGCCCCGACGGGCCCGCCCTGTATGACAGCCGGGTGATCTGCCGCTTTCTGGACCATCGCGCACAGACCGGGCTTTATCCCGACTCCCGGATCTGGGACACCCTGACGCTGGAGGCCACGGCGGATGGCATCATGGATGCCGCCGTGCTCATCATCTACGAAGAACGCTTCCGCCCGCGCGAACAGGTGTCGATGGACTGGATCGAAGGCCAGTGGGGCAAGGTCGCGCGCGCGCTCGACGCGCTGGAAACGCGCTGGCTCAGCCATCTGGCCGGACCGCTGGACATGGGCCAGATCGCCGTGGCCTGCGCGCTGGGATATCTGGATTTCCGCCATGACGCGCGCAAATGGCGCACCGGGCGGGACGGGCTGGCACGCTGGCACGAGGCGTTCTGCACCCGCCCGTCGATGGTGGCGACCGATCCCATGGCGTGACGCCCCGTCCGCGGGACTTGCATCGCAGGCCCCGCGGGCTTAGCTGCGGACCACCTCACGTCCTGAAAGGAGCCCCGCCCGATGCGGATGCGCGACACGTTCATCAAGCCCATGCACCCCGAAGGCCGCAAGTTCGTGGCGATTTTCGCCGCGATCTCGCTGGTCCTGTTCCTGATCTGGGATCCGCTGGGCTGGCTCGGCGTCGGGCTGACGGTCTGGTGCTACTACTTCTTCCGCGATCCCGAACGGGTGGTGCCGCAGCGCCCCGGCCTGCTGGTCAGCCCCGCCGATGGCATCGTGTCGCTGATCGAACCCGCCGTGCCCCCCGCCGAACTGGGCATGGGCCCCGAGGCACGCACCCGCGTGTCGGTGTTCATGTCGGTGTTCAACTGCCATGTGAACCGCTCTCCGGCGGCGGGCGAACTCGTCAAGATGGCCTATCGTCCGGGCAAGTTCCTCAACGCCTCGCTGGACAAGGCGTCGGAGGACAATGAACGCCACGCCCTGCGGATCCGGCTGGAAGACGGGCGCGAGATCGCCGTGGTGCAGATTGCCGGTCTGGTGGCGCGGCGCATCATGTGGTGGAAATCCGAAGGCGACCATCTGGCGCGCGGCGAACGGTTCGGGCTGATCCGCTTCGGCTCGCGGCTGGATGTCTACCTGCCCGATGGCGTGGCGCCGCAGGTGCTGATCGGCCAGACCATGACGGCGGGCGAAAGCGTGATCGCCGATCTGCGGAGCCCCGCTGATGGCGCCTGAGCAGCCCCCCACCCCGTCGCCCGTGCCCCCCAAGGAGCGTGCCGCCGAAAAGCTGACGCTGGTGCAGCTTCTGCCCAACATGCTGACCGTGCTGGCGATCTGTGCCGGGCTGACCGCGATCCGCTTCGGGCTGCAGGGATCCTATGAATTCGCCGTGCAGCTGATCATGGTGGCCGCCGTGCTGGACGGGCTGGACGGGCGGCTGGCCCGCGCGCTGAAATCCGAAAGCGGCATGGGGGCGGAACTGGACAGCCTCGCCGATTTCATGAACTTCGGCGTGGCCCCTGCCCTGCTGCTTTACACATGGGCGCTGGAGGACAGCCGGAATTTCGGCTGGCTCGCGGTGCTGGCCTATGCCGTCTGCGCCGTGGTGCGGCTGGCCCGGTTCAACGTGATGCGCAAATCCGAAGACAAGGCGCATGACAACGCCTATTTCACCGGCGTGCCCTCGCCCGCCGGGGCCATGCTGGTGCTGCTGCCGATGTATCTGAGCTTTGCTTTCGGCAGCGGGCCCTTCCTGCCCGATCTGGTGATCGCGGGCTGGATGGTGCTGACCGGCTTTTCCATGATCAGCCGCGTGCCGACATGGTCGTTCAAGACCACGCGCATTCCGCGCCGCAACGTGAAATACCTGCTGCTGGGGGTGGCGCTGGCCATTGCCGCCGTGGCCACCTATGCGTGGATCACGCTGGCGGTGTTCTGCGTGGTCTATGTGGCTGCCGTCTTCGTCATGATGCCCCGCAAGCGCGCCCTGACCGGCGCCGACCCGCATGAGGACCGGCCATGAGCGATGAAGATTACGTCTATGACGAAGCAAGCGGCGAATGGCGCCCCGCCTCCGAGCTGTCGCAGCCCGAAAGCGTGGTGGTGCGCGACGCCTCCGGCACGGTGCTGGCGGATGGCGATTCCGTGGTGCTGGTCAAGGATCTGAAGGTCAAGGGCGCGGGGCAGACGCTGAAACAGGGCACGGTGATCCGGTCGATCCGGCTGACCGACAACCCCGAAGAAATCGACTGCCGCCACGACACCATCAAGGGGCTGGTGCTGCGCACGGAATTCGTGCGCAAGCGCTAGGGCGCACATGGGGCCGCTGACAAACCGAAGGCCGGGCCCATGACCCTAACCCTGCGACCGCTGCGCGCCGAAGATTGCCGTGACGCCGCGCGCATCTTCTTCTGCGCGGTCCATGACGGCACGCGCCACGCCTATACGCTGCAGGAGCGGCGGGCATGGGCCGGAGACAGCATCGACCTGCCGCGCTGGCAGACCCGCCTTGCCAGCCTGACCGGCTTTGTCGCGGTAGAAAACGCCGAGCCAGTCGGCTTCATGGCCATGATCCCGGACGGCCACCTTGATCTCGCCTTCGTGCTGCCCTCCTGCGCGGGCCGGGGCATCGGTCGCGCCCTGCTTGACGCGGTCGAGGCGCAGGCCCGTGCGCTCGGCCTCGGGCGGCTCACCACCCATGCAAGCCTTGCCGCGCGGCCTTTCTTTGCAAGGCAGGGCTGGCGCGTGATGTCAGAGGAGACGGTGCTGCGCGCGGGTGTCAGCCTCCGCCGTTTCGCCATGGACCGGCAGCTTGGCGATGCCCGCGACCAGCCCTGCGACATCCGGCGTTGACCTGCCCGCCCCGCGACGGGCAAGCTGGTCATGTGCCGGGTGCCGGCGCGGATATTCCCGCAGATTCAAGGACTGAGATGACTTATTCTGACAGACTGGTGCTTTCGACGCGGCTTGGCCTTTGCGCGGGCCTGATGCTGGCGCTAGGCGGGTGCGGCGGCGGCTCCTCGGGGGCGGGGATCGCCACCAGCAACCCCAACTTCTTTTCCGGCTCCGTGTCGGAGGCAACCATGACCGGCAGCTTCAACCCTGCAGGCTACAGCGCGGCACAGGTGCAGGGCCTCGTCTCGCAGGTCTGCGCCGATGGCGGTCTGGCGGGCTTTGGCACCGCACCGCGCGAGGACGGGCTGACCGGCTTCTCGGCCAGCTGCGCCACGTGGCGCGACAACGCGCGGGCTGTGGAGTTTGAGCGGACAGGTCCGCAAAGCGTGATGATCGAGATCACAGGAAGCAGCAGCGGCAACATGACCTACAGCCGGATCGAGGCGCAGGGCTGAACGGGTCCGGCGCGGGGCAAGGGCTGCGGCCCTGCCCCCTGCCCTGTTCAGAATTTCAGCGTCAGGCCGACATTCAGCGCGTTGGTCTTGATGTCGGTCTTGAGCGTGCCGCCCTCGTCCAGATCGGCCTCGTTCCACGAATAGGTGAACTGATATTCGCCAAAGACCGAGACGCGGTCGGTGATGGGGTAGCTGACGCCCGCCAGCAGGCGCGCGGCGGGGCCGGTCAGCTGATATTCGAAAGTGTCATCGGTGCCGCCGGTGGTCGCCACCTCGACATGGGGGATCGACACGCCCAGACCTGCGCCCGCGTAAGGCGTGGCGCTGCCCCAGAGACCGGGCCAGCGCTGCATCGCATTCAGCGTCAGGATGTTGATGCCGTCGGTGAATTCCAGCGTGTCAAAGCCCGCATCGTCGCGGTCATCCTCGTTGGCATAGACCTTGGCATGGGTGAATTCCAGCGCCACACCAAAGGTGTCAGTGCGCCACCACGTGCCGCGCAGACCGTAATAGGGCGGCATCTCGAAGGACTTGCCCTCCCAGCCGATCAGCTCGTCGAAGCTGGCGCCGGTGCCGGGATAGTCGCCTTCGATGCGGCTGTGCGGCGAGGTCTGCCAGCCGGTATAGACCGACAGGTCATAGTCCTGCGCCGCAGCGGGCGCCGCGATGGCCGCTGCAACCAGAGCGGTCGATAGAATCAGTGCTTTCATGCCCATGCCTCCGGGAGGGAACCGTCCCCCGCGCGGGGACATAACCACCGCCGATGCGGAGTTTCAACCGCGACACATCCGCACTCTTGCCAGTGTGGCGTTCAAGTTTGCTTTACGGCCCTGCGGCATGCCGCTAATAACGCGGTCGGAAATGCCGCGCTTGCCCGCGGCCTATCTGCGTTTGGGCCGACGCGCGGCCCCCGAGGAATGGAGAAGACCCCCGTGTCACAAGCAGAAGATCACGAAGGCACCCGGAGAGATTTCCTCTTCTACGCCACCGGCGGCGCAGGCGCCGTCGCAGCCGGAGCGGCGATCTGGCCGCTGGTCAACCAGATGAACCCCTCTGCCGATGTGCGCGCCCTCAGCACGATCCGCGTCGATGTCTCTGGCGTCGAGACCGGAACGCAGCTGACGGTCAAGTGGCTGGGCAAGCCGGTCTTCATCCGCCGCCGCACCGAAACGGAAATCGAGGACTCGCGCGCCGTGACCGTCGACCAGCTGGTCGACCCGGTGGCGCGGAACGAAAACATTGATGCCGGTGCCGGCGCGCTCGACGAGAACCGCACGCTGGATGAAGCTGGCGAGTGGCTGGTCATGATGGGCGTCTGCACCCATCTGGGCTGCGTGCCGCTTGGCAATGCCGGGGAATATACTGCGGGCGGCGTGGGCGGCTGGTTCTGCCCCTGCCACGGTTCGCATTACGACACTGCCGGCCGCATCCGCAAAGGTCCGGCACCGCAGAATCTTCACGTTCCGGTCGCCTCCTTCGTGGACGACACGACCATCCTGCTGGGTTAAGGAAACGCGCACATGTCCGGTATTCCGCACGACCACTACGAACCGAAGACAGGCGGAGAGCGCTGGGTGCACAAGCGCCTGCCGATCCTTGGTCTGCTTTACGACACCATCATGATCCCCACCCCCAAGAACCTCAACTGGATGTGGATCTGGGGCATCGTCCTGACCTTCTGCCTTGCCCTGCAGATCATCACCGGCATCGTGCTGGTGATGCATTACACGCCGCATGTGGATCTGGCCTTTGCCAGCGTCGAGCACATCATGCGCAACGTGAACGGCGGCTACATGCTGCGCTACCTGCACGCCAACGGCGCCTCGCTGTTCTTCGTGGCGGTGTATCTGCACATCTTCCGCGGGCTCTATTACGGCTCCTACAAGTCCCCGCGTGAAATCACGTGGATCATCGGCATGCTGATCTATCTGGCGATGATGGGCACCGCCTTCATGGGCTACGTGCTGCCGTGGGGCCAGATGTCCTTCTGGGGCGCCACCGTGATCACCGGCCTGTTCGGCGCCATCCCGTTCATCGGCGAGCCGATCCAGACCTGGCTTCTGGGCGGACCGGCCGTGGACAATGCCACGCTGAACCGCTTCTTCTCGCTGCATTACCTGCTGCCCTTCGTCATCGCGGCGCTGGTGGCGGTGCATATCTGGGCCTTCCACACCACCGGCAACAACAACCCCACCGGGGTTGAGGTGCGCCGCACCTCCAAGGCGGATGCCGCCAAGGACACCGTGCCGTTCTGGCCCTATTTCGTCATCAAGGACCTGTTCGCGCTGGCGGTGATCCTTGCGGTCTTCTTCGCCATCGTCGGCTTCATGCCCAACTATCTGGGCCACCCCGACAACTATCTGGAAGCGAACCCGCTTTCGACACCCGCGCATATCGTGCCGGAATGGTATTTCCTGCCCTTCTACGCGATCCTGCGCGCCTTCACCTCCGAAGTCTGGGTGGTGCAGATCGCCTCCTTTGTCACCGGCGGCATCGTCGACGCGAAGTTCTTCGGCGTGCTGGCCATGTTCGGCGCCATCATCGCCATGGCGCTGGCGCCGTGGCTCGACACCTCCTCGGTGCGCTCGGGCCGCTATCGCCCGATGTTCAAGTGGTGGTTCGGCCTGCTGGTCATCGACTTCATCGCGCTGATGTGGCTGGGCGCCATGCCCGCCGAAGAGCCCTATGCCAGCTTCTCGCTGATCGCTTCGGCGTACTGGTTCGGCTATTTCTTCGTGATCCTGCCGCTGCTTGGCGTGATCGAGAAGCCGCTGCCGCAGCCCGCGACCATCGAGGAAGACTTCGATGCCCATTATTCGAAGACCGGCGGCACCAAGACCGCCGTGTCGCCGGCCGAGTAAGTGAAAGGACAAGCCACAATGTTCCGGAAAATTGCCCTTTCCGCCGCCACGGCCCTCAGCCTTGTCACCGGCAGCGCCTTTGCTGCCGGTGAGGGCGGCCATGTGACGGACTATGCCTTCTCCTTCGAAGGGCCCTTCGGCGCCTATGATCAGGCGCAGCTGCAGCGCGGCCTGCAGGTCTTCACCGAGGTCTGCTCCGCCTGTCACGGTCTGAAATACGTGCCGCTGCGCAGCCTCTCCGAAGAGGGCGGGCCCGCCCTGCCCGAGGATCAGGTCCGCGCCTATGCGGCGCAGACCTTCACCGTCTATGACCCCGAGCTGGATGAAGACCGGCCCGCGATCCCGACCGACCACTTCCCGGAGAACAACGGCGTCGGCGCGCCCGACCTGTCGCTGATGGCCAAGGCCCGCGCGGGCTTCCACGGCCCCTATGGCACCGGCCTGTCGCAGCTGTTCAACGGCATGGGCGGGGCGGAATACATCGCCTCGCTGCTCACCCATTACACCGGTGAGGAAAAGGTCGAAGCGGGCACCACCTTCTACGAAAACACCGCCTTCCCCGGCGGCTGGATCGCCATGGCCCCGCCGCTGGTGGGCGAGGACGTGGAATATGCCGATGGCCATTCCAACGAACTGCACCACGAGGCGCAGGACGTCGCGGCCTTCCTGATGTGGACGGCGGAACCGAAGATGATGGCGCGCAAGCAGGCGGGCTTTGTCGGCGTGGTCTTCCTGACCCTGCTGGCCGTGCTGCTATATCTGACCAACAAGCGGATCTGGCGCAACGTCAAGTACAAGAACGACTGACACACCCGCCCCACCGGGCTGAAGGTCAAGGCCCCGCCGCAAGGCGGGGCCTTTTCTTTGCGCGGCGTCGGGCGTGCCTTACGCCGTGCCGGAGCCAGTCCCGAGATAGGCGCGCAGCGCGGGCGGCGGGTCGGCAAACAGCGCCTCCGTCGCCACGGGCGGATGCGCGCGCCCTTCGGCCACCAGCACCGTCGCCTGCGCAAAGCGGCGGGCATCCTCGGGATCATGGCTCACCAGCAGCACCAGCGCGCCCAGATCCTCCGCCACCTCGCGCAGCAGATCGAGCATCTGCGCCTTCAGCGCCGGACCCAGTGCGGCGAAGGGTTCGTCCAGCGCCAGAATGGGCCGGGCCTGCAGCAGCACCCGCGCCAAGGCCGCGCGGCTCTGCTGCCCGCCCGACAGCGCGCCGGGGCGCCGTGCCTCCATCCCCTCCAGCCCGACGCGGGACAGGGCGGCGAGCACCCGCTCGCGCTCCGGTCCCCGCAGCCGCCTGCCATCGGGCCGCAGCGCAAGGCCAAGGTTCCGCATCAGGTCGAGATGCGGGAACAGGTTGTTTTCCTGAAACAGCAGCGCCACCGGGCGCCGGTCGGGCGGGGCGGCGGTGATGTCCTGCCCCTGCCAGAGCACCCGTCCCGCCTGCGGCGTCCGGAACCCGGCGATCAGGTCCAGCAGCGTGGACTTGCCCGCCCCCGATGGCCCCACCACCGCCACCCGCGCGCCGGGATCCAGCGCCAGATCGGCCTGCAAGGTAAAATCGGCTTCGGTGAAGCTCAGCCCCTCAAGCGTCAGCACCCATCCGCCCTCCCCTGTCGAACAGCCAGAATGCGCCGAAACTCAGCACCAAGAGCAGCAGCGCCGCCCCCGCCGCCGCGTCCATCTGGTAGGATCCCATCAGCCGGTAGACCTGCAGCGGCAGCGTCGCGCGGTCTGGATTGGCGAAAAGCGCAATCACCCCCAGATCGCCGATGGACAGCGCGGCGGTCAGCCCGGCGGCAAAGCCCAAGGGACGGCGCAGACGCGGCAGCAGCACCAGCCGCAGCCATGCCAGCGGCGTCAGCCCCAGCGTCTGCGCCAGCCGCCCGTAATCCTGCCGGGCCGCCTGCGCCTGCGGGCGCAGGATGCGCAGCGCAAAGGGCAGCGCCATCAGCGCATTGACCAGCGTGGTGACCGGCAGCGCAAGGCTCAGCGGGTTGACCAGAGGCTGCAGGATCAGGAACAGCCCCGTGCCCAGCACCAGCGGCGAGACGGCGATGCCCGCCAGCCCCACCACCTCGCCCCAGCGGCTGGCCAGCGCCAGCGCCCAGATCAGGCACAGCAGGGTGGAGGCCAGCGCCACGCTCAGCGAATGGCCCGCCGCCTGCCAGATGCCCGCATCCAGCAGCAGCAGGCCGGGCAGCCCGCGCGCGGCCACCAGCGCCAGCGGCAGCAGCAGGAACAGCGCGGCGAGCAGGATCCACAGCGCGTCCAGCGCCCGCGACCAGCCGCCCCGCGCATCCCAGCGCGGCAGCACCCGGTCGAGCCCGGCGCCAAACCCCACCCCTGCCCCCAGCCGCAGCGCCACCAGCCCCGCCGCCAGCGCAAGCCCAAGCTGGACCACCGACAGCAGCGCGGCGCGGCCCAGATCAAAATCGAAGCGCACCGCCTGATAGATCGCCAGTTCCACCGTGGTCGCCCGCGGGCCGCCACCCAGCGTCAGCGCCACGGCAAAGCTCGACAGGCAGATTACAAAGATCACCGCAAAGGCGCCGGGCGCGATGCGCGTCAGCATCGGCGCCTCCAGCGTGCGGAACAGCGCCCAAGGGCTCAGCCCCAGCGAGGCGGCAAGGCGGAACCGCTCTGCCGGGATGGCGTGCCAGCCCTGCAGCAGCAGCCGTGTCGCCAAGGGCAGGTTGAAGAACACATGCGCCAGCACCACGCCATGCAGCCCGTAAATGCTGAGCGTGGGCAGTCCTGCGGCGCGCAGCGCGCCGTTCAGCACGCCGTTCTGGCCGAACACCGCCACCAGCCCCAGCACCGCCACCAGCGTCGGCAGGATGAACGGCGCCCCCAGCAGCGCCACCAGCAGGCCGCGCCCGGCAAACCGCCGCCGCGCCAGCGCCCGCGCCAGCGGAACCGCCAGCACGGTGCTGACGGCCGCCGACAGCAGCGCCTGCCAGAGCGTGAAGCGCAGCGCCTGCCAATCGCCGGGGCCAAGCCGCCCCCAGTCGCCCGCGCGCCACAGCACCGCCGCCACCGGCCCCAGCACCAGCCCTGCCACCGCCAGTGCCGCCACTGCGGCAGGCAGGGCGCGCAGGCTCACTGCGACAGCGCCCGCCGCCACGCCTCGATCGCCTCGTCGCGCAGCGCCGCCGCCTCGTCTTCGGAATAGAACAGCACGGTCTCGGGCAGGTCCAGCTCGCGGAAACCTTCTGGCCAGCGCGCGCGCGGCAGCGCCGCCGGGAAGGACCAGTTGCCGGTCGCGATCATCTCCTGAAACTCGGGCGTCAGCAGAAATTCCATGAACTGCTGCGCAAGCTCCGGCTGGTCGGTGGAGGCGACCTTTGCCGCCAGTTCCACCATCAGGTAGTGACCTTCGGGAAAGATCGCGGCCTTCTTGCTGCGGTCATCCTCGGCGATGATGTGATAGGCGGGGCTGGTGGTGTAGCTCAGCACCATATCCGCCTCGCCCTCGGTGAACAGGCCGTAGCTTTCGGACCAGCCCCGGGTCACGGTCAGGATTTTGGGCGCAAGCTTCGCCCATGCCGCCTCGGCCTCCTCGCCGAACACCGCCTGCACCCAGAGCACCAGCGCCAGACCAGAGATGGAGCTGCGCGGATCCTGAAGGACGATCTTCAGGTCATCCGGCGCGTCCAGCAGCGCCTGAAAGCTCTGCGGCGGTTCCGCCAGCCGGTCACTATTGTAGACAAAGGCGGTGTGGCCGTAATTATAGGGCAGGAACGTGTCGTCCTGCCAGTCGATCGGCAGGGTCAGCGGCGCCAGATCGACGCCATGCGGCGCGAACAGCCCCGATTCCCGCGCCTGTTTCGTCACGTCGGTGTTCAGGCCAAAGACGACATCGGCCTCGGTCCGCGCGCCTTCCAGCAGCAGCCGGGGCAGCAGGTCGCCGGGACGGAACTGCAGGTCGCAGTTGCAGCGCGCCTCGAACATCTCTTCGATCCGGGGGCCGGGCCCCCATTCCGAAACGATGTAATCGCCCGCATAGACGGTCAGAACAGCGTCCTGCGCCAGAGCGGAACTGGCAGCCAGACATCCCGCGGCAAAGGTGATGGCCTTCATGGCATCCTCCATACTTGCGGCGAGAGGGCAAGACGGGCCAAGGGGCCGGAACCTTCCCTCCGCCGGTGTCAACCGGATCAGGTTCAACGGGTTCGCGTCGCGCATCTCAGCCGGTTCGATCCGGCACCCCGAGGTAGCGCCAGACCTAGCCCTGCGCCCCGGCTCTGGCAAGGTGAAATCCCTTGAGCGGCAGGCGGCGCTGCCCTAGGAGGGGCCGCAAAGGAGACCCGCCCATGAGCCTCAACACCTTCGGCCATCTCTTCCGCGTCACCACCTGGGGCGAAAGCCACGGGCCGGCGCTTGGCGCCACCGTGGACGGCTGCCCGCCGGGCATCGCCGTGGACGAGGCGGCGCTGCAGCGCTGGCTGGATCTGCGCAAGCCGGGACAGAACCGCTTTACCACGCAGCGGCGCGAACCCGACGCGGTGCGCATCCTGTCGGGCGTGTTCGACGGGCGGACCACCGGCACCCCGGTGCAGCTGATGATCGAAAACACCGACCAGCGGTCCAAAGATTATTCCGAGATCGCCGAGAAATTCCGCCCCGGCCATGCCGACATCACCTATTTCCAGAAATACGGCCTGCGCGACTATCGCGGCGGTGGCCGGTCCTCGGCGCGGGAAACCGCCGCGCGGGTGGCGGCGGGCGGTCTGGCCCGGGCGGTGCTGGCGCAGCTTATGCCGGGGCTGACGATCCGGGGTGCCATGGTGCAGATGGGGCCGCGCGGCATTGACCGCGCCCGGTATGACGCCGAGGAGATCGCCCGCAACCCGTTCTGGTGCCCCGATGCGCAGGCGGCGGCAGACTGGGCCGAGTATCTGGACGGGCTGCGCAAATCCGGCGAAAGCGTCGGCGCCGTCATCGAGGTGGTGGCAGAGGGCCTGCCTGCCGGTCTGGGTGCGCCGATCTATGGCAAGCTCGACACCGAACTGGCGGCGGCGATGATGTCGATCAACGCGGTCAAGGGCGTGGAGATCGGCGACGGCATGGCCGCCGCCGCGCTGACCGGCACCGAGAATGCCGACGAGATCTTCATGGGCCCCGACGGTCCGGTCTATGGCTCCAACCATGCGGGCGGCATTCTGGGCGGCATCTCCACCGGGCAGGAGGTGGTGGTGCGCTTTGCCGTCAAGCCGACCTCGTCGATCCTGACGCCGCGGCGGACCATCACGCGCGACGGCACCGAGACGGAGATCGTGACCAAAGGCCGCCACGATCCCTGCGTGGGCATCCGCGCCGTGCCGGTGGGCGAAGCGATGATGGCCTGCGTGCTGCTGGATCATCTGCTTCTGCATCGCGGTCAGGTGGGTGATGCGGGCGGGCGGATCGGCTGACCCGCCTCCGCGCCAGCTCCTGAGCCGCAGCGGCTCAGAACTCCTGCCATGAGACGCCGCCCCCCATAGCGGCGCGGATGGGCTGCACCATGACGGGTTGCGACGGCGCTGCCGGGGCAAAGCTGCTTGGCGGGGCGGAGACCGGCACCACATCGGCGAGATCCGCCCCCTCTTCGCCCACGAAGCGGCTCAGCTGCGCGCTCAGCCGCTGCGCCTCGCTGTTAAGCTGCTGGCTGGCGGAACTGGTCTCGCCGACCATGGCGGCGTTCTGCTGGGTCACCTTGTCCAGCTCTGCCACGCCCACGTTGATTTCCTGAAGCCCGGCGGCCTGCTCCCGCGCGGCGGTGGCGATCTCGGCGACCATCTCGGACACTTCGTTCACGCTTTGCACGATATCGGCCAGCGAGGCGCCGGTCTGCTCCACCAGCTGCCCGCCATCGCGCACCTGCTGCGAACTGTTGGAGACCAGCGCCTTGATCTCGCGCGCCGATTCCGAGGCCCGCTGCGCCAGCGACCGCACTTCGGAGGCCACGACGGAAAAACCCTTGCCGCTTTCCCCGGCCCGCGCCGCCTCGACCCCGGCATTCAGCGCCAGAAGGTTGGTCTGGAAGGCGATGTCGTCGATCACGCCGATGATCTGCGTGATCTGCTCGGACGAGCCCGCGATGGAGCTCATGGCGGCCAGCGCCCGCTCCATCACCAGCCCGCCCTCTTCGGCCCTGCGGCGGCCATCGGACACCCGGCGATCCGCCTCTTCGGCGCGCTCCGCCGCCGCCTTGACGCTGGAGGACAGCTCTTCAAGTGCGGCGGCGGATTCTTCCAGCGTGGCCGCCTGCACCTCGGAGCGGCGCGACATTTCGATCGACATGGTGGACAGCTCCTGCGAGTTGCGCTGCACCATCAGCGCCGAGTCCCGCAGCGAGGCGATCAGATCGCCGATCTTGCCGGCCAGAGCGTTGTAATCGTTGCAGAGCGAGACATAGCTTTCGCCAATGTCGCGCCAGTCTTCTGCGGTCATGCGGTGACCAAGCTCGCCCTGCGCCATCGCGCCCATGGCATCCCCCAGCGCCTCGAACAGCGCGATGCGGCGCTCGTTGGTCACCCGCTCCTTCTCGGCCACGGCTTCCGAATGCTGCAGCTTGTCGCGCAGCGCCTCGAGGCTGCGGGCGATGGCCCCGGCCTCGTCGCGGCGCAGCACGCCGTCGATGCGCGCGGAATATTCGCCATCGGCAATCCGCTCCACCGCGCCCGCGACCGAAAGATAGGGCCGTGACAGCACCCGCCCAAAAAACAGCGCGCCAAGCAGCGAGGCAAGCACGGCGCTGCCATTGGTGACCACAAGGATCCAGACACCCGTCTCCGCCGCCCTGACCGAGTCCTGTTCTTCGGCGACCATCAGCACATCCAGCCGGTCGCGGATCCTGCCGATGGCCGCGGTGACATCCTCCAGCGCCGGCAGCACCACGGTGGTCATCTGCAGCTCGCGCTGTTCCACAGAAATGCCGGGGGCGCCGAGCAGATCAAGAGACGGCAGCATCAGCCTTGCCTGCTCTGCCACGGCCTCGAGCTGCGGCAGGAATTCCGGTCGGCTCGATTCAGGGCGTTCGGTATCGGTAAACACCTTCGTGCCCTCGGCCACCAGACCACCGACGCCCTGCAAAACCTCGCGCGCGTCGACCAGCCCTTCGGCATTGCCATGATCAAACTCCAGCAGATGGGTGGCAGCACTGTCCACCGTCATCTGCAACCGCAGCAGATACTGGCTTTGATGGATGACATCACGGCTGAATCCGATGCGGTTGGTCATGCCCGCCTGCACGATCCAGGACGTGACCGCCACGCCCAGAGTGAGGAGCATGAACACCGATCCAAGGATCAGCAATTGGTAGCGGATGGAAAGCCTGCTCATCATCGGTCCCTTGACAGCTCGACCGGCGCTGCTTGCGCCCTGCGCTGTCGGTATCAGGGCCGGGTAAACAAAGGCTTTGAGACTGCCGGAGCATTTGCGGCACCGCAAAGAAAATCCCCGCCCGCCGACCGGCAGACGGGGATGGCGCTGCGGCAGCCTGCGCAGCGATCAGTTCGGGCGGTCGGCCAGTTCGGCGCGGATCTGCTGGCGCAGCACGTCGATCGGCACCGTCTTGCCGTCGCGCTTGAAATGCCAGTAGGTCCAGCCGTTGCAGGAGGGAGCCCCCTCCAGATGGGCGCCGACCTGATGGATCGAACCCTTCACATCCTCGCCGATCAGCGTGCCGTCGGCGCGCACCTTGGCAAGCTTGCCCGTGGCCGAAACCAGCATTTCGCCGGGCCGCAGCATGCCGCGTTCGACCACCTGCCCGAAGGGGATGCGCGGCTCCGCCCGCTTGGAACTGGACACCTCCAGCGCGGCGCGGTCCAGCGGACGGACATCGGCGATGCGCCGCTCCGCCACCTCGATATAGGCGGGTTCGCGTTCGATGCCGATCCAGTCGCGGCCCAGCATCTTGGCCACGGCGCCGGTGGTGCCGGTGCCAAAAAACGGATCCAGCACCACATCGCCGGGATTGGTCGAGCCGACCAGCACCCGGTGCAAGAGCGACATGGGCTTCTGCGTGGGATGGGCCTTGTCGCCCTGCGCGTCCTTCAGCCGCTCGCCGCCATTGCAGATCGGCAGCACCCAGTCCGACCGCATCTGGATGCCCTCGTTCAGCGCCTTCAGCGCCTCGTAATTGAAGGTATATTTCGACCCTTCGGATTTGGACGCCCAGATCATCGTCTCATGCGCGTTGGTGAACCGCTTGCCGCGGAAATTCGGCATCGGGTTCGACTTGCGCCAGACCACGTCGTTAAGGATCCAGTAGCCTTCGTCCTGCAGCGCGGTGCCGACGCGGAAAATATTGTGATAGGATCCGATCACCCAGAGCGCGCCATTGGGTTTCAGCAGCCGCCGCGCGGCCTTCAGCCATGCGCGGGTGAAGGCGTCATAGACCGAAAAGCTGGAAAACTGGTCCCAGTGATCGTCCACCGCATCGACGCGCGAATTGTCGGGGCGGTGCAGATCTCCCTTCAACTGAAGGTTGTAAGGCGGGTCCGCGAAGATCAGATCGACCGACGCTTCCGGCAGCGCATTCATCGCCTCGATGCAGTCGCCGCGCAGGATCGTGTTGAGGGGAAGCGCCGCAGCACCCTTGATCTTGGTCATCGTCGTCATTCTCTGCCTCTGGTCCCGCGGCGCGTCGGCGCGCTCTGTGGCTGGCTGCGAAGATGAGTCAAAGGTGATTCGGGGTCAATTTGTTTTTTGAATCAAACCCTTGAGATTTCGACTTGATACAAGATGTTGTGGATAGGTCGGAAAGATCTTCTATGGTGGGGCGTTATGCCCAGATTTTGCAGGGCCTGCATGTGGATTTTGGACCCATAGCCCGCGTTGGTTTCCCAGCCATAGCCCGGATGGTGTTGCGCCAAATCCCGCATCAGCGCGTCGCGGTGGATCTTGGCCACCACCGAGGCGGCGGCGATGCTGACCGAACGGGCGTCGCCGCCGATCACCGCCGTGCCCGGACAGGGCAGCGGATCGGGCAGCCGGTTGCCATCGACCAGCAGATGACCCGGCGCCACGGGCAGCGCCGCGACCGCCCGGCGCATGGCCAGCAGACTCGCCTGCAGGATGTTCAGCCTGTCGATTTCCTCGACCGTCGCCACGCCCAGCCCGACCCCCGCCACCGCGCGGATCATCGGCTCCAGCGCCTCGCGGCGCTTCTGGCTCAGCTTCTTTGAATCGTTCAGCCCCTCGGGGATGCGGGCCATGTCCAGCACCACGGCGGCGGCCACCACGGGCCCTGCCAGCGGGCCACGGCCCACCTCGTCCACCCCGGCGACAAGGGTGCCCTGCGCCCAGTGCGGCGCCTCGAATGTCGAATCCGGTCCGGTCATGCGCCGTTTCAACCGCAGCGCGGCGGCCATGGCAAGAGCCCGGAACACAACACGGGGGGCCAGTGGCCCCCCGTGCGTCTTAGCCTTGCGGCAGACAGTCCCGAAGGGCTGTCTTACATCATGCCGCCCATGCCGCCCATGTCGGGCATGCCGCCGCCAGCGTTGCCGCCGTCTTTCTGGGGCTTGTCGGCCACCATCGCTTCGGTGGTCACCAGCAGGCCAGCGATCGAGGCTGCGTCTTCCAGCGCGGTGCGCACGACCTTTGCGGGGTCGATCACGCCGAACTTGAACATGTCGCCATATTCGTCGGTCTGGGCGTTGTAGCCGAAGCGCAGATCGGTCGACTCGCGGACCTTGCCTGCCACGACGGAACCGTCGACACCGGCGTTTTCGGCGATCTGACGAAGCGGAGCTTCCAGAGCCTTGCGCACGATGGCGATCCCGGCGTTCTGGTCGCTGTTGGCGCCAGTGAGGCCTTCAAGCGCCTTGGCACCCTGCACCAGAGCGACGCCGCCGCCGACCACGATGCCTTCCTGAACGGCAGCGCGGGTCGCGTTCAGCGCGTCGTCGACGCGGTCCTTACGCTCTTTCACTTCCACTTCGGTCATGCCGCCGACGCGGATGACAGCCACACCGCCAGCCAGCTTGGCCACGCGTTCCTGCAGCTTCTCGCGGTCGTAATCGCTGGTGGTCTCTTCGATCTGGGTGCGGATCTGGGACACACGCGCTTCGATTTCGGCCTTCTCGCCGGCACCGTCCACGATGGTGGTGTTGTCCTTGGTGATCGACACTTTCTTGGCACGGCCCAGCATGTCGATGGTGACATTCTCAAGCTTCATGCCCAGATCTTCGGAGATCACCTGACCGCCGGTCAGGATCGCGATGTCCTGCAGCATCGCCTTGCGACGGTCACCGAAGCCCGGTGCCTTCACGGCGGCGATCTTCAGGCCGCCACGCAGCTTGTTGACCACGAGGGTCGCCAGCGCTTCGCCTTCGACGTCTTCGGCAATGATCAGCAGCGGCTTCTGCGACTGGATCACCGACTCGAGCAGCGGCACCATCGGCTGCAGCGACGAGAGCTTCTTCTCGTGCAGCAGGATCATGCAGTCATCCAGCTCGGCGATCATCTTGTCGGCGTTGGTCACGAAGTACGGCGACAGGTAGCCGCGGTCGAACTGCATGCCTTCGACGACATCGGTCTCGGTCTCGAGGCCTTTGTTCTCTTCGACGGTGATGACACCCTCGTTGCCGACCTTCTGCATCGCATCGGCGATCTGACGGCCAATTTCGGCCTCGCCGTTTGCGGAGATGGTGCCGACCTGAGCAACTTCGTCCGAGTTTTCAACCTTGCGGGCTGCGGCCTTGATGTGAGCCACGACCTTGGAGGTGGCCAGATCGATGCCGCGCTTCAGGTCCATCGGGTTCATGCCGGCGGAAACCGCCTTCACGCCTTCGCGGACGATGGCCTGCGCCAGAACGGTGGCGGTGGTGGTGCCGTCGCCAGCTTCGTCATTGGTGCGGGAAGCGACTTCCTTCACCATCTGGGCGCCCATGTTCTCGAACTTGTCTTCCAGTTCGATTTCCTTGGCGACCGACACACCGTCCTTGGTGATGCGGGGCGCACCGAAGGATTTGTCGAGCACGACATTACGGCCTTTGGGGCCCAGCGTGACCTTCACCGCGTCGGCGAGGATGTTCACGCCCTTGAGCATGCGCGAGCGGGCGTCGGTGCTGAACTTCACGTCTTTAGCAGACATATGCGAGTTCTCCTGAATAAGGGTTTGATATCAGACGGACGGAGGCGCGGATCGCCCCCGGGAGCGGTCAGCCGGGATCAGGCGGCCTCGGTGATGCCGAGGATGTCCGATTCCTTCATGATGAGCAGCTCTTGCCCGTCGATCGTCACTTCGGTGCCCGACCATTTGCCGAACAGGATGCGGTCGCCAGCCTTCACGGCCATCGCGATCAGTTCGCCGCTGTCCTTGCGTGCGCCTTCGCCGCAAGCCACGACCACACCTTCGGCGGGCTTCTCTTTTGCGCTGTCGGGGATGATCAGACCGCCCTTGGTCTTGTCGTCACCTTCGACACGGCGGACCAGCACGCGGTCATGAAGCGGTTTGAATGCCATCTTCGAGGCTCTCCTAGCTCAAAGTTTGTCCCTTGGGCGCCTCGGGGAGGCGCCGTTAGCACTCATAGGGGTCGAGTGCTAACGAGGCATAGCTAGGCAGCAGAGCGAGTCGTGTCAACATGAGCTTCGCGAAATTTTTAAGACGCAGGGCCGCCGTCCTGCCCTGTCATATGGGCATCCGGACCCGCCTCTGCCATGGCCGCCCCGCACCCCCGGGCCTTGAATTTTGGCCGAAAATCCGGGTTTTTCCGCGAAAGGCGGTTTTATGCCCGTGCAAAGGGTCAGGAAACCTGATCCTTTGGACCCACCCCAGCATCGGGAATCGGAACCCCCTCATGGCCTTGCCCGTCACGCCGCTTTCGGCGCGCCCGCTTTCGTCCTCCAATACGCCCGACAATCCGCGCGGCCTGCTGTTCATGGCGCTGGGGTTCTTTGCCTTCGGCATCACCGACCTGCTGGCCAAGCTGCTGTCGCAGGAACTGCCGGCGGTGCAGGTGGTCTGGCTGCGGCAGTCGGGGCTGTTCGTCGGCGTCATGGTGCTGCTGGCGCTGCGCGGCAGCCATATCCTGCGCACGCCGCATCCGGTGCTGCAGATGCTGCGCGGCGCCATCGCGCTGGGATCCGCCTTCTGCTTCATCATGGCGCTGCGGTTCGTGCCGCTGGCCGATGCCACCGCCGTCACCTTCATGGCGCCGTTCATCGTCACCGTCATCGGCGCGCTCGTGCTGAAGGAGCCGGTGGGCCCGCGCCGCTGGGCCGCCGTGGCCGCCGGATTCATGGGCATGCTGGTGGTGATCCGGCCCGGCATGGGCGTGTTTCACCCCGCCATCGGCTTTGCGGTGCTGGCCGCCCTGCTGTTTTCCAGCCGCCAGATCCTGTCGCGGATGCTCAGCGGCCATGACAGCATCGCCACCACCGTCACCTATACCTCGATCACCTCCACCCTGCTCTGTTCGGTGCCGCTGGCCTTTGTCTGGGTCACACCCGCAAGCGGCACGCTGGTGCTGCTGGCGCTCGCCATGGCGGTCTGCGCGGCGCTGGGGGAATTCCTGCTGATCCGCGGGCTCGACATCGGGCAGGCCACGGTGCTGGCCCCCGTGCAATACAGCATGATCGTCTGGAGCACGATCTACGGCTTTCTGGTCTTTGCCGACCTGCCGGATCTGTGGACCTTCATCGGCTGCGGCATCATCATCGCCTCGGGGCTTTACACGCTCTACCGTGAACGGGTGAACCAGCGGCGCGGCTAGTCCTCCCAGCTGTCGGCCCAATGCACCAGCCCGGCCCGCCCGGCCTCGGTCAGCGCATAGACCCCCAGCGAGACGCGCGCGAACCAGCCATAATGGTTGTCGGCCATCAGCCGCGTCGCGGTCTTCACCCCTGTTGCCGCCGCCACGTCGCGCCCGCGCGCGGGCCCCTGTTCAGCCAGATGCGCGGCGCAGCGCAGCGCGTCCTGCCGATAGCCGGTGACCAGCCCGTGCCGGGTGGCGCCGCCCGCATTGGGATCGCCGCTGAGCCGGTGAAAGGCGCGCAGCAGCGCCGCCTGCCCCTTGGCGTTGCGGCGCGGCGCATAGGGGCCGGGATCGCACAGCACCTCGGCCCGGCCCTCGCGCACCACGATGAACCCCAGCCCCAGCCTGCGGCACAGCGTCAGCGTGTCGCGCAGCACCCGGCGGGCGCTGCGGCCTTCGGGGCGGGGCACGGCAATATAGACATGCTCGGTCAGCCGCAGCCGCGCCACCGCCTGATGGAACAGCGCCAGCGACAGGCGCAGCTTCAGCTCCACCACCAGCGGCGGCTCGTGCCCGCGCAGCGCCACCAGATCGGCAGCGCCCACCTCGCCCTTGACCTCATAGCCCTGCCGGGTCAGCAGCGCCTTGACCGGCGCGTAAAGATCGCTTTCCCGCTGCATGTCTGCTCCCTTGCCGCCAGATTGCGCCTGTCCTACCCTCTGCGTCACCCCCTGACAAAGGAAGCCAGATGCCGCGTCCCGCCTTCGCCCTGCTGCTTGCCCTCGCCCTGCCCTCCGCCGCTGCCGCGCAATGCCATGGCACCGACCTGCGCGCCAGCCTGACCGCCGAGGAACAGGCCGAACAGCAGGCGGCGCTGGACGGCCTGCCCTATGCCACCGGCAATCACTGGCTGGCCGAGAAGGACGGCGAAGTGATCCACCTGATCGGCACGATCCATCTGGGCGATGCGCGGCTTGATCCGGTGGTGACGCGGCTGGCCCCGGTGATCGAGGCGGCGGGGCTGCTGCTGCTGGAGGCGGATACCGCAGCCAAGGCCCGGCTGGAGCAGCGCATGGCCACCGAACCCGGCCTGCTGACCCTGACCGGCGCCACCCTGCCCGAGGTGCTGCCCGAGGCCGACTGGCAGCGTCTGGCCGAAGCCGCGCGCAGCCGCGGCATTCCCGCCGTCATGGCGGCGAAGTTCCAGCCATGGATGCTGTCGATGCTGCTGGCCACCCCGGCCTGCGCGATGGATCTGCTGCAGGCGGATGGCGGGCTTGACGCGCAGCTGCAGGATCTGGCCGATACGGCAGAGGTGCCCACCCGCGCGCTGGAACCGGTGGACACGATCTTCAACGTGTTCAACGCCGAACCGCTGGAGGTGCAGGCGCAGATGCTGGTGGCCAGCCTGCCCGATCAGGACACCGGCGCCGACCAGATCGTCACCACCATCAACGCCTATTTCGACGAGGCCAATGCCGAAGCCTGGACCCTGTCGCGCGTCATCGCCCAACGCGGCGCCACGGACAGCGCAGCCCTTGATGCCGCCTTCGACGCGATGGAGACGCAGTTGCTGACCAACCGCAACCGCGCTTGGATCCCGGTGATCCTGCAGGCCGCGGCGACAACCGAGGCACCCGTGGTCGCAGCCTTTGGCGCCGCACATCTTTTCGGCGAGGACGGCGTGGCCAATCTGCTGGCGGCAGAGGGTTACAGCCTCCGCCGCCTGCCGTTCTAGCACTCCGATCAGGCGGCGAGCCCGCGGCCCTTCAGCAGCGCCTCGACCCCCGGCATCCGGCCCCGGAACCGGGTATAAAGCGCCTCCGCCTCCTCGGATCCGCCCTTGGACAGGATGAACTCCTCCAGCCGCGCCGCCATTTCGGGATCAAAGGCGCCGCCCGCCTCCTGAAAGGCGGCAAAGGCGTCGGCATCCATCACCTCGGACCACATGTAGCTGTAATAGCCCGCCGAATAGCCGTCCCCGGCAAAGACATGGGCGAAATGCGGCGTGGCATGGCGCATGGCGATGGCCTCGGGCATGCCCAGACCGGCAAGGATCTCGGCCTGCCGCGCCATGGGATCCGCCGGGGCCGGGCCGCTGTGAAACTCCAGATCGACCAGCGCCGAGCCGATATATTCCACCGTCTGGAAGCCCATGTCGAAACTCGCCGCCGCCAGCACCTTGTCCAGCAGCGCGCGCGGCATCGGCGCCCCGGTCGCGGCATGGGTGGCATAGGTTTCCAGCACCTCCGGCACCTCCAGCCAGTGCTCGTAAAGCTGGCTCGGCAGTTCGACAAAATCCCGCGCCACCGACGTGCCGGAGATCGAGGCAAACTCCACATCCGACAACATCTGGTGCAGCGCATGGCCGAATTCGTGAAACAGCGTGCGCGCGTCGTCATAAGACAGCAGCGCGGGCTTGCCCGCCGGGGGCTTGGCGAAATTGCAGATATTGAGCACGACAGGCGCGCGGGTCTCGGGGCGCTTGGCCTGCACCTGCATGGCCGAACACCACGCGCCGGAGCGTTTGGAGGCGCGGGCGAAATAATCGCCGATGAACACCGCCACATGCCGCCCCTGCCGCGTCACCTCCCACGCGCGGCAGTCGGGATGGTAAAGCGGCACGTCCAGCGGCCGGAATTCCAGCCCGAACAGCCGTGTCGAACAGGCAAAGGCCGCCTCGATCATGCGGTCAAGCTGCAGATAGGGCTTCAGCTCCGCCTCATCCAGATCATGCAGCGCCTGCCGCCGCTTCTCCGCGTAATAGCGCCAGTCCCAGGGCCGGAACGCGTCGTTAAGACCCTCGGCGCGCAGCATCTCCTCCATCTGCGCCTGATCGCGCAGCGCCGCATCGCGCGCAGGCTCCCAGACCTGCCGCAGCAGATCGCGCACCCGGTCCGGGCTGCCCGCCATCTCCGTCTCCAGCTTGAAGGCGGCAAAATCGGCATAACCCAGCAGCGCGGCCCGCTCCTCGCGCAGGCGCAGGATCTCGGCGGCAATGGCGCGGTTGTCGGTCTCGCCGCCATTCTCGCCGCGCGCGGTCCAGGCCCGCCACGCCGCCTCGCGCAGATCGCGCCGCGACGAGAACTGCAGGAACGGCACGATCAGCGAGCGCGACAGCGTCACCACCGGCCCCGTCCGCCCCAATGCGGCCCCCGCCGCGCGGGCGGCATCCACCACAAATTCCGGCAGCCCTTCCAGATCGCCTTCCGCCAGCGGCAGAACCCAGGCCGCCTCGTCCTTCAGCAGGTTCTGGGTGAACTGCGTGCCCAGCACCGCCAGCCGCGACTTCACCTCCTTCATGCGCGCAGCCTCGGCCCCGCTCAGCGCCGCCCCCGCCCGCACGAACCCGCGATGCGTCAGCATCAGCACCCGCGCCTCCTCGGGCGACAGATCCAGCGCGTCGCGCCGCTCCCACAGATCGCGCACCCGCGCAAACAGCGCGGCATTGGCATAGATCGCCGAACTATGCGCGGCGAGCTTCGGCGAAAACTCCCGCTGCAGCGCCTGCCGCGCCTCGTTGCTGTCCGATCCCGCCACGGTGAAAAACACCGACAGCACCTGATCCAGCGCGCGCCCCGCCCCCTCCATCGCCTCGATGGTATTGGCAAAGCTCGCAGGCGCTGCGGCCCCGGCGATTGCCTCGATCTCGGCCAGATGCGCCGCCAGCGCCTCCTCCAGCGCGGGGGCAAAATCCTCGTCGGAAATGGCGTCGAAAGGCGCCAGCCCGAACGGCGTCTCCCATGTGGCCAGCAGCGGATTGGTCATGAACACTCTCCTTTTGCCGGAAAGCTAATCCCGCGCGCCGCCCCCCGCAATGCCCCGCGCCCCGTGGTTTCCATTGGCCCCAAATATCCCCGCCGGAGGCTCCAACGCCGCCACGGGCAAACGGGTCAGGGCCGCGCGCGCAGCCGCGCCTCAAGCCGGCGCAGCAGCAGCGACAGGCCGATGGTCAGCGTCAGATAGATCAGCGCCACCACGTTATAGGTCTCGAAATAGCGGAAATTCCCCGCCGCCGTGACCTTGCCCAGTTGCGTTACGTCCAGCACCCCCAGCACCGACACCAGCGAGCTGTCCTTGACCATGGCGACAAAATCATTCCCCAGCGGCGGCAGGATGGTGCGCAGCGCCTGCGGCAGCACGATCAGCCGGAACCGCTGCCAGTCCGACAGGCCAAGCGCCTGCGCCGCCTCGATCTGGCCCTCGGGCACCGAAAGCAGCCCCGCCCGGAACACCTCCGCCAGAAAGGCGGCATAGCCCAGCGTCAGCGCCAGCACCGCGCGCCACAGCAGCGGAAAATCCCGCACCCGCGCGGGATCAAGCCCCAGATGCCCCGCCACCCAGTTCCAGCCCGCCACCAGCGCGGGCGCCAGCACGAAGGCCACATACAGCAGCAGCACGAGGATCGGCAGGCCGCGCAGGATCTCGGTGTAGAACCGCGCCACCTGCCGCAGCAGCAGCGAGCGCGACAGCGACATCAGCGCCAGCGCCAGCCCCAGCACCGAGGCCGCGGCGAAGCTGACCAGCGTCACCCCCACCGTCACCTGCACCCCGCGCAGCAGCGTCGCCAGCACCTGCCGCTGCTCGGCCTCGGCCAGCACAGAGGCGAAGGCCAGCGCCCCCAGCCCGCCCGCGACCAGCAGCCACCACGGGAAATCCTGCTCCGGGGTCTTCACGCCTGCCCGCTCACTCGCCCATCTTGTAATCGAGGAACCACTGGGTGTTCAGCGCCTCCAGCGTGCCATCCGCCCGCAGCGCCGCGATGGCGGCATCGACGGGCGCCACCAGATCCGATCCCTTGGGGAAGATGAAGCCGAAATCCTCGGCGCCCAGCTTGTCGCCCACGATCTTCAGCGCCCCGTCCGTGGCCGCGACATAGCCCGCCCCCGCCGTGCCATCGGTCAGCACCAGATCCACATCGCCGGTGCGCAGCGCCTGCACGCTGGCGCCGAACGTGTCGAACAGGGCGATGCGCGGGTTGGTCTCGTCGCCGTCCAGCACCTCGTAGACGCCGACGTAAAACGGCGTGGTGCCGGGCTGCGCGCCCATCAGCAGGTCGGGATCGGCGGCGAAAGAGGCTGCATCGTCAAACCGCGCCTCGTCACCCCGCACCAGCATGACCATTTCCGACCGCATGTAGGGGGCGGAAAAATCCACCATCTCCGCCCGGTCCTCGCGGATGGTGATGCCGGTCATGCCCATGTCCATCTGGCCTTCGCTGACGGCGGGGATCATCGCGTCCCATGCGATGGTTTCATAGACCACGGTCATGTTCAGCCGCGCCGCGATCTCGGCCAGCGCGTCATATTCCCAGCCAACCGGCGTGCCGCTGGCGGGATCGACGAACTGCAGCGGCGGATAGGCGTTTTCGGTGGCCACCACCACCTCGCGCCCCTGCAGGTCGGGCAGATCCTGCGCGGCAAGCGGGGCGGCGGCAAGGCAGAACAGGGCGGCAAGTCGGGCGATCATCACTCATCTCTCCGGAATAGGGTCAGGCGGCAGTATGGCGCGCGGTCAGGGCTTGGCAAGATCGGGCGCAGCAGCACCACAGACCGGGCAATCGGCGCGGCGGTGCAGCCGGATCTTGCGGGTCTCGCCCCAAAGCGCGTCGTAAATCAGCATCTCGCCGCGCAGCGGCTGGCCCGCGCCCGCGATCAGCTTGACCGCCTCCACCGCCATCATCGCGCCCACCACGCCGGGCAAGGGCCCCAGCACCCCCGCTTCGGCACAGCTTGGCGCCAGCCCCGGTGCCGGGGCTTCGGGAAACAGGCACTGATAGCAGGGGGCGCCGCGCGCGGGATCAAACACCGACAGCTGCCCCTCCCACTGGCTGAGCGCGCCGGAGACCAGCGGCAGACGCGCGGCCACCGCAGCGCGGTTGACCAGATAGCGCGTGGTGAAATTGTCGGTCCCGTCCAGCACCAGATCATAGTCGGCGAAAAGCTCCGGCGCGATCTCCTCGGTCAGGCGGCGGTGATAGGGGCGCACGGTCACATGCGGGTTCTGCGCCAGCATCGCCGCCTGCGCGGAAAACACCTTTGGCATGCCGATGCGCGCATCGGTATGGATCACCTGCCGCTGCAGGTTGGCGTTTTCCACCACATCGCCGTCGATCACGCCAATGGTGCCCACGCCCGCCGCCGCCAGATATTGCAGCGCAGGCGCGCCAAGCCCGCCCGCCCCCACCACCAGCACCCGCGCCGCGCGCAGCTTTTTCTGCCCCGGCCCGCCCAGTTCGCGCAGCACGATATGGCGGGCGTAGCGGTCCAGTTCGCTGTCGGACATGCGGGCGGAAACGGGGGCGGGATCCACCTGCGGCTGCGCCCGGGCGCGCAGCTTGCCCAGCCCCAGCCTATAGACCAGCACCAGCACCGCAAAGCCCCCCAGCAGCAGCCACAGCGCGGCACTGCCGCCCGTCGCCGCGCGCAGGCCATGCCCCTCTGGCAGCGCCACATGGATCATCAGCACCGCGACATAAAGCAGCCCCAGCAGATAAAGCCGCGCGCTGCGCGAGGCGCCCATCAGGCGCCCCAGACCCCAGATCGCCGCCGCCAGCGCCAGAACCAGCAGCATCAGCGCCGCCCGGTGGAGCCAAAGCCCCCGACGCCGCGCAGCGTCTCGTCCAGCTCTTCGACCACCTGCAGCGCCGCCTGCACCACCGGGGCCACCACCATCTGCGCGATGCGGTCGCCATGCGCGATGGTAAAGGGTTCGGATCCGGCATTCATCACGATCACCCCCAAGGGTCCGCGATAGTCGCTGTCGATGGTGCCCGGCGTGTTGGGCAGGGTGATGCCATGTTTCAGCGCAAGGCCGGAGCGCGGGCGCAGCTGCACCTCGTAGCCTGCGGGGATCGCCAGCCGCAGCCCGGTGGGCACCAGCGCGCGGGCGCCGGGCTGCAGCGTGATCTCGCCCCGGTCGGGCAGGTTGGCGCGCAGATCGGCGCCCGCCGCCCCGCCCGTCGCATAGCCCGGCAGCCCCAGCGCGCGGTCCGCGCCCTCGTCCCACATCACCTTGATCGTGACCATATCCGTTCCTTCCGTCATGCCCTCAGCGCCTCTGCGATGCGCTGCGCCAGCCGTGCCGCCACCTCGGCCTTGGCCATGCGCGGCCAGACCTCGGCGCCCTCGTCAGAAATCAGCACCACGGCATTGTCCGGCCCGCCCATGATGCCCGTCGCCGGAGAGACATCATTGGCGAGGATCCAGTCACAGCCCTTGCGCGCGCGTTTGGCGGTGGCGTGCGCCACCACATCGTCGGTTTCCGCCGCAAATCCCACCACCAGCCGGGGCCGTGCCTCTGGCAGCTGCGCCACCTCGGCCAGAATGTCGGGGTTTTCAGTGAATTCCAGCACCGGCAGCGCGCCCTTCGTCTTCTTGATCTTCGACAGATGTTCGGAGGCGACCCGCCAGTCCGCCACAGCCGCCGCAAACACCGCCGCGTCGACCGGCAGGGCCGCCAGCACGGCGGCGCGCATCTGGCGGGCGGTCTCCACCTCGATCACCTCGACGCCCTTGGGGCGCGCGGCCTGCGCGGGACCGGTCACAAACACCACCTGCGCCCCCAGATCGCGCAGCGCCGCGGCAATCGCCGTGCCCTGCGCGCCAGAGGAGCGGTTGGCGATATAGCGCACCGGATCAATGGGTTCATGTGTGGGGCCGGAGGTGACCAGCACCCGCTTTCCGGCCAGCGGGCCAGCCACCAGCGCCGCGCGCACCGCCTGCAGGATCGCGCCGGGTTCCGCCATGCGCCCGGGGCCAAATTCGCCGCAGGCCATGTCGCCCTCGTCGGGGCCAACGACGCGCAGGCCATCGCCGCGCAGCACTGCCAGATTGCGCTGGGTGGCGGGATGCTGCCACATGCGCACATTCATGGCAGGGGCGATCATCACCGGCGTGTCGGTGGCCAGCAGCAGGGTGGAGGCAAGATCGCCCGCCAGCCCCTGCGCCATCTTCGCCATCAGATCGGCGGTGGCGGGCACCACCAGCACCAGATCGGCCACGCGGGACAGCTGGATATGCCCCATCTCGGCTTCCTTGGTCAGGTCGAACAGGTCGCGATGCACGGCTTCGCCAGCAAGGGCGGAGACGGCGAGCGGGGTGACGAACTGTTCCGCCGCAGCGGTCATCACCGGGGTCACCGCAGCGCCCTGCCCGCGCAGCAGCCGGATCAGCTCCAGCCCCTTGTAGGCGGCAATCCCGCCGCCAAGGATCAACAGGATACGTTTGCCCGACAGCATGGCGGCGCCCCCTCTGGCCTGTCGCGGACGCATCAGCCCGCCCGCAACTTCGGCCCCACAGTTAGAGACCCCGCAGGCAAAACTCAATCTCCGGAAGGTGGGGGTCAGTTGCCCTCTGGCGCCTCGAACTCGGCGCAGGGATCGCCGCGATCCACCGGCGCGCTTTCCTCCAGCGCGTCAAAGCGCCCCTCGGGGGCGCCGCGCCCGGTCTCGCCCTGCCCCAGTGCCGCCACGCTGACCTCTGGCGCAGCAAAGCGCAGCAGCGCGGGCGCGCCCCAGTCGGCGCGGGCATGGCCATTGCCGGTGATGACCACCACCGGTCCGCCATGTTCGGCCCAAGCCTCCAGCGCGACCTCGGCGAGGCGCGCGTCGCGCAGGCGCTGAATGTTGACCATCATCGGCAGCATGTCGGGCGGCAGCGCATCGCAATGCGCGGCGCGCTGCACCTCCTCGCGCGCCGCCTGCTGTTCGGGCGGCAGCGGCTGGTCGAGCCCGTAGAACCCGGCGCTCTGGCCAAACACCTCGGCGGGGGAGGCATCGCGCACCGCCCGCGCCTCTTCGCGCGGCATCTGCGCGCCAAAGATCACCGCCTCGGGGGCGGCGGTAAAGATCGGATGATACATGGAAAAATCGGGCCAGCCGCTGTCAGCCCAGCCCAGAGCCTCGGCCAGTGCTGCGGCATCGCCGCGCAGATCGGGGGTCACCCGCGCGGCCTGCTCGGCGGTCAGCATCTCGAACACCAGCGCCACGGGCTGCAGTTCGGCCACAAGCTCCGCCTGCCTTGCGTGATGGCCGGGATTGTCGTGCTGTTCGCCCAGAAAAACCACCTGCGCCTCGTCCAGCGCCATCTGCGGCGGCTCTTCAAGATCCAAAGGCTGTTCGGGGGCGGGCACCATGTCGGGCTGCAGATCGGGGGCCAGTTCGGGGATCTGGTCCGGCAAGGTCTCCTGCGCCACCGCGGCAAGCGGCAGCGCACAGGTCAGCATCACGGTCAGGGCACGAAACAGGGTCATGCGAGGAAGTCTTGCACCTCGCGCGACTGCGCCTCAAGCGATTTGCGCATCTTGGCAAAGGCCGCCGCCTCCAGCTGCCGCACCCGCTCCTTGGACAGGCCCAGTTCCTGACCCAGACTTTCCAGCGTGCGGCTGTCGTCGCGCAGCTTGCGCTCGCGCACGATGAAGCGTTCGCGGTCATTGAGCGAGGTCAGCGCCACCACCAGCCATTCGCGTAGCTGTGCGTTGTCGAGCTTGCCTTCGACCAAGGAGGCACCCTGTTCGGCGTCATCCTCCAGCGTCTCGATCCATTCGCGCCCTTCCTCGTCCGAAGACTGCGTGGCGTTTAGCGAATAGTCGGAGCCGGAAAGCCGACCCTCCATCATCTCGACATCCGACAGCGGCACGCCGATCTCGATGGCGATCTTTTCGCGCAGCTGGTGGCGGTCCAGCGACATGCCCTCGGCAGCGGCTTCCCGCTCCAGCCGGGCCTGCACGCGGCGCATGTTGAAGAACAGCGATTTCTGCGAGGAGGTGGAGCCGGTGCGCACCATGGACCAGTTGCGCATCACGTAATCCTGGATGCTGGCCTTGATCCACCAGACGGCATAGGTGGAAAACCGCACGCCGCGATCGGGGTCGAACTTGTCGGCGGCCTTCATCAGACCCAGACCGGCTTCCTGCACCAGATCGTTCATCGGCGCGCCATAACGCTTGAACTTCGCCGCCATCGAAATAGCTAGTCGCATATAGGCGGTGATGAGCCGGTGCAGCGCCGCCTCGTCCCGGCGGTCCCGCCAGGCATAGGCGAGGGTAAGTTCGGTTTCCGCGTCCAGAAGTTCGGCCTTCATGGCCCGGCGCGACAAGGTCTGGTCGTTGAAGGTATCCAATGGCATCTCGCCCCCCGTCGGTTCTCCGGACCCGGGATCAGTCCGGCGTTTGAAAACTCATCTTAGAAACGCAGGGAACGCGCGTTTGGTTTCTTTTAAATTCACAAATCAAGGGCGACGGACGATCACAAAAATATCATCAGCGGGCTTTTGCCGCGAAATTTCTCTGTTTTTGTGATACTTTATAAAGGTTTACCGCAGGCACATATTTTTCGGCAAAGCCGTCCCTCTATCCGTATTTCCTCCCCCCGCTCCGGCTCAAAGCGGTGTTAACGCTTTCCTAACACCGTGCGGCGATGCTGCAGGGGCGGCAAGCGAGGGGCACAGATGGGAGCGTTGGCCTATACGGTCGCCTTCGAGGGCGTGGAGGCGCGACCGGTCGAGGTGCAATGCGCCGTCTCGCCCGGCGTGCCGGGATTTGCCATCGTGGGCCTGCCCGACAAGGCGGTGTCGGAAGCGCGCGAACGGGTGCGCGCGGCGCTCACCTCCATGGCGATCGCGCTGCCCTCCAAACGCATCACCGTCAACCTCTCCCCCGCCGATCTGCCCAAGGAGGGATCGCATTTTGATCTGCCCATCGCCCTTGGCCTGCTGGCAGCGCTTGGCGTCATTCCAGCCGGCGAACTGGCGCAGACCATCGCCTTGGGCGAATTGACGCTGGAGGGCGGGCTGGTCGCGGTGGCGGGGGCCCTGCCCGCTGCCCTCGCCGCCGCAAGCGAGGCGCGCAGCCTGCTCTGCCCGCTCGCCTCCGGGCGCGAAGCGGCATGGGTGGACAGCTGCCGGGTGCTGGGGGCCGCCCATCTGGCCGACATCATCCGGCATTTTTCCGGCACGGCGCCAATCCCCCCCGCGCGGCCCGGCACCCCTGCGGCGCCGCGCCCGTTCCGCGACATGGCGGATGTCATCGGGCAGGAACGCGCCCGCCGCGCGCTGGAAATCGCCGCCGCCGGACGGCACCACCTGCTGTTCGTCGGCCCGCCCGGCAACGGCAAGACCACGCTGGCCTCCTGCCTGCCGGGGATCCTGCCGCCGCTCACCCCGCGCGAGGCGCTGGAAACCTCGCTGGTGCATTCGGTGGCGGGCCAGCTCAAGGAGGGCGCGCTGCTGTCAGAGCGGCCCTTTGTCGAGGAACATCACACCGTGTCCAAGGTGGCGCTGGTGGGGGGCGGGCCCCGGGCCCGGCCCGGCTCGGTCAGCCTTGCCCATAACGGCGTGCTGTTTCTGGACGAATTGCCGGAATTCCAGAGCAATGTGCTGGAGGCGCTGCGCCAGCCGCTGGAACGCGGCACCATCCCGGTATCCCGCGCCGGGGCGCATGCCACCTATCCCTGCCGCATCCTGCTGATCGCCGCCGCCAATCCCTGCCGCTGCGGCCATGCGGCGGATCCCGCCCGTGCCTGTTCGCGGGCGCCGGTCTGTTCGGAAACCTATCTGGGGCGGCTGTCCGGCCCCCTGCTCGACCGGTTCGACATGCGCATCGAGGTGCCGCCGGTGCCCTTTGACGAAATGCAGCGCGCCGCCCCGTCGGAAAGCTCGGCACGTGTCGCCGCCCGGGTTGCCGCCGCCCGCAGCCTGCAGCAGGCGCGGCTGGCGCCATGGCCCGACCTGCGCACCAATGCCGATGCCACCGGGCGCGTGCTTGGCGAGATCGCGCCGCTTGATGCCGAGGGTGCCGCCCTGCTGACCCGCGCGGCGGACCGGTTCGGCCTGACGCTGCGCGGCTATCATCGCATCCAGCGGCTGGCCCGCACCATCGCGGATCTGGACGGCGCGCCCGAGATCCGCCGCGCGCATCTGTCCGAGGCGCTGAGCTACCGGCTGGTGTCGCTGAAGGACTCCTGAACAAACCGGCCCGCCCGTTTCAGCGTCGCCCGCGCTTCGGGGATCCAGCCGTCAAAAACCGGCCAGGCATGCGGGGCGGCGGGATGCACCTCCTGCAGCACCCGCCCGCCGAAGCCGCGCAGCCGGTCCGCCATGCGGGAGGCATCATCGGCGAGAATCTCGGTTTCGCCATGGCAGAGCATCACCGGCGGTGGACCCGGAAACTCGGCATAAAGCGGCGACAGGCGCGGATCGCGCGGATCGGCATCCCCCCGGACCGTGGCGACCAGTTCGCCGATCCGCTCCACCGGCAGGAACGGGTCGCGCCTGCGGTTGCGGCGCAGGCTGTCCCCGGTCATGGCCAGATCCGTCCATGGCGAAAACGCCACCACGCAGGCGGGCGGCGTGCCTTCGGCGCAGAGCCGTGCCAGCAGCGCCAGCGCCAGCCCGCCCCCCGCGGAATCCCCCGCAAGGACGATCGCCCGCGGTCGGTAGCCAAGACGGCGCAGCTGCGCCCAGGCTGCCAGCGCCGCCTCGAATCCTGCGGGAAAAGGCGCGTGCGGCGCCAGCGGATAATCCGGCGCGCAGGCCTCGGTCGCGGCATAGCGCGACAGGCGGGCGATCAGGCCCCGGTGGCTGTCCGGGCTGCCCGCGACATAGCCGCCGCCGTGGAAATAGAGCAGCGCCCGGCCCGGCACGCAGGGCCCGGCGCTGATCCAGTGCAGCCCGCCGCCGCCCCGCACCTGCCGCAGATGCGGCGGCTGGCGCAGGAAAAGCCGCGCATTGCGGGCAAAATCGCGCTCCGCCGCCTCCGGTCCCGGCACCCGCGCCAGCCGCCGCTTGACCGCGCATCGCAGCAGCAGCGTCAGCGCGGTCAGCCGCCGGCTCATGCCCGGGCGGCGACCCGCGCTTCCACCGCCTGCCAGATCATCTCTGCCACGTTGACCCCGTCAAACCGCTCCAGCTCCTGAATGCCGGTGGGCGAGGTGACGTTGATTTCGGTCAGCCAGTCGCCGATCACGTCGATGCCGACAAAGACCTGCCCCTTTTCGCGCAGCACCGGCCCGATGGCAGCGCAGATCTCTCGGTCGCGGTCGGTCAGCGCCACCTTTTCAGGGCGTCCGCCCACATGCATGTTCGACCGCACCTCGCCTTCGGCCGGGACGCGGTTGATGGCGCCCACGGGTTCGCCATCAATCAGAATGACGCGCTTGTCGCCCTTGCTGACTGCGGGCAGGTATTTCTGCACGATCAGCGGCTCGCGCGAGAAGCCGGTGAAAAGCTCGTGCAGAGAGCTGAGATTGCGGTCATTGGCGTCCAGCCGGAACACCCCCGCGCCGCCATTGCCGTAAAGCGGCTTCAGGATGACATCGCCATGTTTCGCCTTGAACTCGCGGATGGTCTGCAGATCCCGGGCGATGGTGGTGGGCGGCGTCAGATCCGGGAAATTCAGCACCAGCAGCTTTTCCGGAGAATTGCGCACCCAGAACGGATCATTGACCACCAGCGTCGTGGCCGCCAGCCGGTCAAGCAGATGGGTCGTGGTGATGTAATGCATGTCAAAGGGCGGATCCTGACGCAGCCAGACCACGTCAAACCCTGCCAGATCCACCTTCTCGCGCGGGCCGAGCGTGGCATGCGCCCCTTGCTGGCGCTGCACGGTCAGGGACTGGCCGCGGGCGGTGATCCGCCCCTCTTCATAGGCCAGATCGTCGGGACCATAGTAGAAAAGCTCGTGCCCGCGGGCCTGCGCTTCTTCGGCAAGACGAAAGGTGCTGTCCGCGGTGATGTTCACGGACCCGATCGGGTCCATCTGGAAAGCGATTTTCATGGGCATCCCCTGACTGGTTCCGGCAGACCGGCTTGGCACCTTCATGGCCCAGCCTGCCCCGGCGTGCAATGCCCGGTCAGGGACCGAAGGCGTTCTCCACCACCCGGACCCGGCCCTGCGCATCCAGCAGCGCCACATCAAACCGCATCTCGGTCAGGGATCCCAAGGGTTCGCCGCCCGCAAATTCCTCTGCCGCGGCCATCAGCCGCCGCACCTGCCGCCAGCCCAGATGGCGGAAGGCCTCGTCGTAGCTGCGGCTTTTCTTGACTTCGACGAACACCAGCGCCAGCCCGTCGCGCAGGATCAGGTCAATTTCGCCGCACTGGCCGCGCCAGCGGGTGCCCGCCACCACATATCCGCGCCGTTCGTAATCCTGCGCGACCCGCGCTTCCGCTGCGAGCCCGGCAAGATGGTTGACCTGCCCGCGCTGGCGCCGCGCATCCCGCGCCAGCGGCGAGGGCAGCACCGGGCAGGGCAGCACCGGAGCGGCAAAATCAAACTCCATCTGGCGGGCGGCAATGCTCATGTGTCGGACTCCCCCTCGACCTCCTTCGACAGACGCAGCGCCAGCTGATAGACCTGACGCCGCGGCAGATCGTGCAGCGCCGCGACGTGATCGGCCGCATCCCGCACCGACCGCCCCCCCAGCGCCTCCTTCACCTCTGTTTCTAAGCCAGATTCGCTAATTTTTTCCGAATCCCCTTTGCCCACCAGCACCACGATTTCGCCTTTTGGCGCGGCTCCGGCATAGGCTTCGGCAAGATCCGACAGGCTGCCGCTGCGGATTTCCTCGAATTTCTTGGTCAGTTCGCGACAGACGGCGGCGGGCCGGTCGGGGCCGAGGATCTCTGCCGCATCCGCCAGCATCGCCCCGACCCGGCGCGGCGATTCGTAAAAGGCGAGCGTGGCGGTCTCGGCCCGCAGCGCCAGCAGCGCGCTGCGCCTTGCCCCGGCGGCATTGGGCAGGAAGCCCGCAAACAGGAAACGGTCGGTGGGCAGCGCGGCCAGCGTCAGCGCGGTGACCACCGCCGACACCCCCGGCGCCGCCGTCACCATATGGCCCGCCTCCCGCGCGGCACGGGCGAGGTCGAACCCCGGATCGGAGATCATCGGCGTGCCCGCCTCCGAGGCATAGGCGACCGACCGGCCCTCCGCCAGCGCCGCCAGCAGCCGCGGCCGCATCCGCCCGCCATTGTGATCGTGATAGGCCAGACAGGCCCGGTCCCCCAGCGGCACGCCATGTATTTCCAGCAGCCGCTTGAGACTGCGCGTGTCTTCCGCCGCCAGCACATCCGCCGCGCGGAGCACGTCCAGCGCCCGCAATGTGATGTCGCGCGCGTTGCCGATCGGTGTCGACACCAGATAAAGACCCGGCGCCAATCCGCCCTTTTCGGGATTCATCACTGGACCCGTCCCCCTCCTCGACTATGATTGATGGAAAATCCACGCGGGCACGTTGCCCCGTGCCCGTCACACGAGGGAGCCCACCACCCATGTTCGCCGTTTTATCCCGCGCCCGCAAGGCGCTGCGTCCGATCGCCACGCTGGCCGCTGTCGGCTTCATCGCCGCCTGCGACGTGGCACCGCTGACTGACCTGTCTTCCGGCAGTTCCACCTCGGGGGGGCCCAGCATCGAACCGGGCCAGCCGGTGCGCGTGGCGCTGCTGGTGCCCCGGTCCGATCCGGGCGCGGGCGCCATCGCCCGCGATCTGGAAAACGCCGCCCGTCTGGCCATCGCCGATCTGGACGGGGCGCAGATCGACCTTGCCGTCTATGACACCGGCGGCTCGCCCGCCCGTGCCGCCGCAGAGGCGCAGCGCGCCGTCGACGAAGGCGCGCGCATCATCCTTGGCCCGCTGCGCGGCGAGGTCGCGGTCGAAGCGTCGAAGGTGGTCTCGGACGAGGGCGTGAACGTGCTCTCCTTCTCCAACAACCCCTCCATTGCCGGGGGCAACCTGTTCATCCTCGGCCCGACCTTCGTGAACACCGCCGACCGGCTGATGGCCTATGGCAAGCGGCAGGGCATCGACAGCGTGGCGATCCTGCATTCGCAGGACGTGCCGGGTGAATTCGGCAAAACCGCGATCCAGCAGGCGGCCTCGGCCAATGGCGTGTCGGTGGCCACGGTGCAGGGCTATCCGCTGAGCATGGAGGGCGTGACCGAAACCGCGCGCGCCATGGGCGGCGTGATCGAACAGAGCGGCGCGGAGTCGGTGTTCATCTCCACCGATGCCACCAATGCGGCCATGCCGATCCTGCTGCAGATGATGCCGGAAGCGGGCGTGGCCCCGGCGCAGGTGCAGTATGTCGGCCTGACCCGCTGGGATGTGGCGCCGCAGCTCTTCTCCTTCCCCGGCGCGCAGGGCGCGTGGTTCGCGATGCCCGACCAGTCGACGCAGCGCAATTTCAACAGCCGCTACCGTGCCGCCTATGGCGCCGATCCGCACCCGCTGGCCGGGCTTGCCTTTGACGGCATCGCGGCGATTGGCGCGCTGGTGGAACAGGGGCGGCGTGATGCGCTGACCGGTCGCGCGCTGACGCAAGGCGCTGGTTTCCAAGGCACGGGCGGTGTATTCCGGCTGAAAACCGACGGCACCAACGAACGCGGGCTGGCCGTCGCCACCGTCCAGAACAACCAGGTGACCATTCTTGACCCTGCCCCCTCCAGCTTCTCCGGCGCCGGTTTCTGATCTCCGGCCCGAGGACATCCTGCCGGACGATCTGATCGCGCCGGCAGCCACCATCTTCGACCTTCCCGCCCTGCGCGCGCGGCTGTTTGACAGCCTGCCCGCGGAGGGCGGCGAACCCGCGATCCGCGCCGCCACCGTCCGCCTGCTGAACGAGGCGCGCCATGCCGGGCGCGAGACCATCGCGCAGGCCTTTGCCGCCCAGCCCCGCAACGCCTTTCCCGTCACCCATGCCTATACCTGGGTCACTGACGGGCTGGTGCGCCTGTGTTTCGAGGTGGCAACCGAAGTGCTGCACCCCCGCCCCAATCCCACCGCAGGCGAACGGCTCGCCGTTCTGGCGGTAGGCGGCTATGGCCGGGGCGAGATGGCGCCGCATTCCGACGTGGATCTGCTGTTCCTGACCCCGCACAAGATCACCGCATGGGCCGAAAGCGTCATTGAATCGATGCTCTACATGCTGTGGGATCTGAAGCTGAAGGTCGGGCATGCCTCGCGCACCGTGAAGGACTGCCTGCGGCTCGGGGCCGAGGATTTCACCATCCGCACCGCCATGCTGGAACACCGCTACCTGATCGGCCACCGCCCGCTGGCCGAGGATCTGGACAAGCGGCTGTGGAATGACCTGTTCAAGGGCAGCGAACGTGCCTTTGTCGCCGCCAAGCTGGAAGAGCGCGGCGAACGCCACCGCAAGCAGGGGCTGCGCTATGTGGTGGAGCCCAACGTCAAAGAGGGCAAGGGCGGGCTGCGCGACCTGCAGTCGCTGTTCTGGATCACCAAATACATCCACCGCACCGACGACACCGAGGCGATGGTCCGGCTTGGCGTGTTCCGCCCCGAGGAATACCGCACCTTCCACAAGGCCGAGGAATTTCTCTGGGCGACCCGCTGTCACATGCATCTGGCCACGGGCCGGGCGGTGGAGCAGCTGACCTTCGACATGCAGGTCGAGGTGGCGGACCGCATGGGCTATGTCGACAAGGGCGGGCGCCGCGCAGTGGAGTGGTTCATGCAGGATTACTTCCGCCACGCCACGGCGGTGGGCGATCTGACCCGCATCTTCCTGACCTCGCTGGAGGCGGAGCACCAGAAGGACGCGCCGCTGATCCTGCGCATGTTCAAGCGCGGTCCGCAGGTCAAGGACGGTTACGAGGTGGTGCACAACCGGCTGGCCATCATCGACCCCAAGGCCTTCCTGACCGACAAGATGAACCTGCTGCGCATCTTCGAGGAGGCGCTGCGCACCGGCCTGCTGATCCATCCCGACGCGATGCGTCTGGTCAAGGCCAACCTGACGCTGATCGATGACGACATGCGCACCGACCGCGAGGCGCAGCGCATCTTCATGGATCTGATGCTGAAACACGGCAATCCGGAACGCGCGCTGCGCCGGATGAACGAACTGGGCGTGCTGGCGGCCTTCATCCCCGAATTCGAACCCATCGTGGCAATGATGCAGTTCAACATGTATCACGCCTTTACGGTGGACGAGCATACCATCCAGTGCATCCGCCACCTGTCAGAGATCGAACATGGCGACCTGACCGAAGAACTGCCCGTTGCCTCGCATATCCTGCGCGAGGGCGTGAACCGCAAGGTGATCTATGTCGCCCTGCTGCTGCATGACATCGGCAAGGGCCGTGACGAGGATCACGCCGTGCTGGGCGCGCAGATCGCCCGCCGCGTGGCGCCGCGTCTGGGGCTTGGCAAGCAGGAAAGCGCCACGGTGGAATGGCTGGTGCGCTATCACCTGCTGATGTCGGACATGGCGCAGAAACGCGACATCGCCGACCCGCGCACCGTGCGCGATTTCGCCAAGGCGGTGCAGACCCGCGAACGGCTGGATCTGCTGACCGTGCTCACCGTCTGCGACATCCGGGGCGTCGGCCCCGGGGTCTGGAACAACTGGAAGGCGGCGCTGATCCGCGCGCTTTACCGTCAGACCCGCCGCGCGCTGGAAGACGGGATGGAAGCGCTCAACCGCGAGAACCGCGGCACCGAGGCCAAGCGCGCCCTGCGCGAGGCGCTGGCGGACTGGGACAGCAAGGATCTGCGCACCGAAACCCAGCGCCATTACGATCCCTACTGGCAGGGGCTGCATATCACGGCACATCAGGTCTTTGCCCGGCTGCTGCGTGACATCCAGCAGGACGAAATCAAGATCGACATCCACCCCGACGAGGATCGCGACGCCACCCGCGTCTGTTTCGCGCTGCAGGACCATCCCGGCATCTTCTCGCGGCTGGCGGGGGCGCTGGCGCTGTCGGGGGCGAATGTGGTCGACGCGCGCACCTTCACCTCCAAGGACGGCTATGCCACCGCCGCCTTCTGGATTCAGGATGCTGATGGCTCGCCCTATGAATCCGCCCGCATCCCGAGGCTGCGCGACACCATCCGCAAGACCCTGCTGGGCGAGGTGAAGCCGCGCGAGGCGATCCAGTCCCGCGACAAGCTGAAAAAGCGCGAACGCGCCTTCAAGGTGCCCACCTCGATCACCTTCGACAACGAGGGGTCGGACATCTACACCATCATCGAGGTCGACACCCGCGACCGCCCCGGCCTGCTTTATGACCTGACCCGCACGCTGGCCGAGGCGCATGTCTACATCGCCTCCGCCGTCATCGCGACCTATGGCGAACAGGTGGTCGACAGCTTCTACGTCAAGGACATGTTCGGCCTGAAATATTTCAGCCCCTCGAAACAGCGGACGCTGGAGCGCAAACTGCGCGACGCCATCGCCGCAGGCGCAGAGCGGGCACGGGCCTGACGTGGCGCGGATCCGCTGCGGCGCGGGCGGGCGATTGCCCCCGCTTGCGCCGCCATGCTAAGCAGGCCCTGACATGAGGCAGAGCAGCCCAGCATGACCGCACTCAAGGAGTTTCAACGCCTCGAAGCGACTGCGCTGTGGCGGCCAGAGCCGCAGGCGCAGCGCCGTGAGGTGATCGTGTCGCTGGGCGATGCCACCATCACCATTTCGGAGTTTTCCGGACGGCCTCTGGCGCATTGGTCGATTGCCGCGATCATCCGCGCCAATCGGGGCCGCCTGCCCGCGATCTATCACCCGGATGGCGATCCCGGCGAAACGCTGGAACTGCCCGAAGACGAAACCACCATGGTCGACGCGATCGAACGGCTGCTGCGCGCCATCGAACGCCGGCGCCCGCAGCCGGGCACGCTGCGACAGCGGGTGATTGCCGGGGTGGCGGGGGTGCTGGCGCTTGGCGCGCTGGTCTGGCTGCCCTCCGCGCTGCTGGACCATGCCGAACGGGTGGTGCCGCGCGTGAAACGGGCCGAGATCGGCGAAGATCTTCTGGGGCGGATCACCCGTGTCGCCGGACAGCCCTGCACCGCGCCAGAGGGGCGGCTGCCGCTGCGGCATCTGGCGCAGCGGGTTCTGGGCGAGGCGCGCAGCGATGCGCTGGTGGTGCTGCCCGAGGGCGTACGCGACACCGCGCATCTGCCCGGCGGCATGATCCTCGTCAACGCCGCGCTGCTGGAGGATTACGAGGATCCGGATGTGGCGGCGGGCTATATTCTGGCCGAGGCGCTGCGCGCGCGCCATTCCGATCCCTTGGGCGATCTGCTGCGCCATGCCGGGCTGTGGTCCAGCCTGAAGCTGCTGACCACCGGCAGGCTGCCCGATGGCGCGCTGCAGAGCTATGCCGAAACGCTGCTGACCACGCCCGCCGATCCGGTGCCGACCGAGGCGCTGCTGGATGCCTTTGCCGCAGCGGAACTGCGGTCCAGCCCCTATGCCTATGCCCGCGATGCCACCGGCGAATCCACCGTCGCGCTGATCGAGGCTGACCCGCGCGCCCGCGAAGGCAGCCGTCAGGTGCTCAGCGATGCCGACTGGCTGCGGCTGCAGGCGATCTGCGACGGCTGAGTGCCGCCGCGCGCGCCTGCCTCAGCGCAGATAGGCCTGAACGTAGCCGGTGGCCTGCACCGCCGACAGCGCGCCACGCAGCGCGGTGCTGCTGTGATAGGGGCCGACCCGGACCCGGCGCATTTCCTGCCCGGCATGGCTCATCTGCGACAGGCGCACGGGCAGACCTGCGCCCTGCAGCCGCCGCGCCGCCTCTGCCGCCCCGCCCGCGCTGGTGAAGGCGCCGATCTCGACATAACGCGCGTCACCGCCCTGCGGCTCTGACCGGGTGGACACGGTGGCGCTGCGCAGGGGCGGATCCGACCGGGTGGACATGGCGGGGGTGCGATAGCGCGCCTCCTCGACCACCGGTTTCCAGCGGCCCGGCACGCCCGGGAACAGCAGGATCGGATCGCGCACCGAATGCTTGCGGGCGGTCGCCGCCGAGTCCCGTGGCACGGTGTTGGTCCAGACCTGCTGCGTGTCGTAATAGCCGTCCACCGTCTGCCACGCGCGATAGGGGTTGAGCCGGTCATCCTCCCATGCGGGACGATAGCCTGCCGGGGTGACGGTCTGCACCGCCGGTCCTTCGCGATAGACATGCGCGGGCACCAGCCGGTCGCGGCGTCCCACGCTCAGATTGCTGTCCTCCCAGCTGCCCTTCCGGCCAGCCGTGCCGTTGCGATAGACGGTCTTGCCCGGTCCCGGTGCCTCGCCCCGGCGCACCTCGGTCACGAAGGGGCTGGTCTGCGGGCCGCAGCGCACCGCCATGCCGTTGCGCTGCATCTCGCCGGTAAAGCCCGGCGGGCAGGTGCTGCCGGTGATCACGCGCTTGGGCTGCGGCGCGGGCGCCGCAGCAGGTGCGGGCACGCGGCGCACCAGTTCCGGCGGCGGGGCAGAGGGCGGTTTCGACGCGGGCGCCTTGACCACCGGCGCCGGTTTGGAGGCGACGGTGCGCATCGGCTGGCCCACCGGAGCGGGACGCGGCTTGCGCACGGTCGCTGCGGGTTTCGGCGCGGGCCGGGGCGCCGGAGCCGCCTGCGGCTGCGCACGGGGTTCCGGGGCCGTGGCCACGCGCGGCGCCGGGGCCGGCGTGGGTTCGGGCGCAGCGGCGGGGGCCGGAGCGGGCGCAGGCGCAGGCGCCGGTGCGGGCTCTGCCGCCGCCCGGCGGCTGGCGCCGCCAAGGCTTGGCGCATAACCGCAGACCTGATCGCCAGCCCGCGTCATCTGCGGCACCCAGATCACCGCGCCGTCAAACCCGGCGCGGATGAAGACGCAGCCGCGGCTGTCCACGTAACGGCCGCCCTGAAAGCTGCCCGGCGGCATTTCGGCGGGGCTGGCGATGGTTTCGATCCCCTGCGCCAGCGCGGGCATCGCAGCCCCCCCGGCACCCAGAACCAGCATGGCACAGGCCGTCAGCGTCTTGAAACTCATGTCCGCTCCCACAACATACCGGGCAAAGCATGCCCGATCCCCCGTGACCTGTAAAGCCGCGCGCCCGCCTATTTCGTGCCGAACATGCGGTCGCCCGCATCCCCTAGTCCCGGAAGGATATAGCCTTTTTCGTTCAGCCGCTCGTCCAGCGCCGCCGTGATCACCGGCACGTCGGGATGCGCCTGCCGCATCCGCTCCACCCCTTCGGGGGCGGCCAGCAGGCACAGGAACCGCAGGTCGGTGGCCCCCGCCTGTTTCAGCAGATCAATCGCCGCCACCGAGGAATTGCCGGTGGCCAGCATCGGATCCACCGCGATCACCGTCCGGTCCTCGAGGTTCTTCGGCACCTTGAAGTAATATTGCACCGGCTCCAGCGTGTCCTCGTCGCGGTAAAGCCCGACAAAGCCCACCCGCGCGGCGGGGATCAGTTCCAGAATGCCGTCGAGCAGCCCGTTGCCCGCGCGCAGGATCGACACCAGCACCAGCTTCTTGCCCTCGATGGTGGGGGCGTCCATCTCGACCAGCGGGGTCTCGATGCGCTTGCTGGTCACTGGCAGGTCGCGGGTGATCTCATAGGCCAGCAGCAGGCTGATTTCCCGCAGAAGCTGGCGGAAGCTGGCGGTGGAGGTGTCCTTTTCCCGCATCAGGGTCAGCTTGTGCTGCACCAGCGGGTGATCGACGATCGTGAGGTGTTTCATGTGGCGGGCTCCAGTCGTTTCAGCAGGGCCGCACGGGTATCCGCAGAACAGAACGCCGCCTCGGCCGTGGTCTTGGCAAGGTCTCTGAACTCCTCTTCCTCCCAGCCGAAGACAAGCGCAAGGTTCTGGTATTCCTGCACCATGGTGGTGTGGAAAAACGGCGGGTCATCGGTCGAAACGGTGACTTTCACGCCACGCGCGCGCAGATCGTTGATCGGATGGCGGCGCAGGTCGGGATAGACCCCCAGCGCCACGTTCGACCCCGGACAGACCTCCAGCACCACGCCCGTCTCGGCCAGCATCTCGCACAGCGCCGGATCCTCGGCGGCGCGCACGCCATGCCCCACCCGTTCGACCCGCAGATCGGTCACCGCATCGCGCACCTCGCGCGGGCCGCGCCATTCGCCCGCATGGGTGGTCAGCCGCAGCCCCGCCTCGCGCGCCATGTCGAAGGCATAGGCAAAATCACGCTGCGCTCCGCGGTTTTCATCCCCGCCCATGCCAAAGCCGCAGAGCCAGTCATCCGCCGTCTCGGCGGCACAGCGCGCCGCCGCCTTGGCCTTGTCGGGGCCGAAATGCCGCACGCAGGTGACGATGCCGCGCAGGGTGACCCCCATGTCGCGCTCGGCCTCCGCCGCCGCTTCGCGCATCGCGTGCAGATATTCGCGCCACGCCCCCAGATCGCCGCCACCGCAGAAATCCGGGCTCAGGAACGCCTCGGCATAGATCACGCCAGAGGCGGCGCATTGCTCCAGCACGGCGGTGGTCAGCCGGGCATAATCGCGCGGGCTGGTCAGCACCGAGGTCGCCGCCTCGTAGACCTTCAGGAATTCGGCAAAATCGCCATAGGCATAGCTGCCATCCTCGCGGAACACGCGGTCGAGCCGGATGGATTTCTCCTGCGCGAGGCCGCGGATGAATCCCGGCGGGGCAGCACCTTCGATATGCAGATGCAGCTCCAGCTTGGGCAGCGCCCGGATGCGGTGCAGCGACTCCTCGTCATGATCGCGGGGATCTCTCACAGGAAACTCCTTCCCGGGCCCTGCGGGGCCACCTTCAGATGCGTGGCGACAGACGCCGCCACATCGGCAAAAGCCACCTGCCCAAGCGCGCCGGAGCCCGCCCCCGCCACCAGCACCGGCACCCGTTCGCGGGTGTGGTCGGTGCCGGACCATGTGGGATCGTTGCCGTGATCGGCGGTCAGCACCAGCAGGTCGCCGGGCCGAAGCTTCGGCAGCAGCCGCCCCAGTTCCGCATCCATCCATTCCAGCGCACGGGCATAGCCCGACACGTCGCGGCGATGCCCCCAGAGGCTGTCGAATTCCACAAAATTGGCGAAGGTCAGCGAGCCCTCTTCGGCCTCCGCCACCAGATCGTGCAGATGGCGCATCAGCGTGGCATCGTCCCCCTTGCGCAGCGTGTCGATGCCCTGCATCGAAAAGATGTCGCCGATCTTGCCCACCGCATGCACCCGCCGCCCCGCCGCCTGCACCCAGTTGGTCAGCACCGGCGCGGGCGGGGTGATGGCGTAATCGTGACGGTTGGCGGTGCGGCGGAAGGCTCCCGGCTCGCCCAGAAAAGGCCGCGCGATGACCCGGCCCACCCGCATGTCATGCAGCAGCGGCGCCACCGCCTCGCAGAGCGCCAGCAGACGGTCGAGCCCGAACCGCTCTTCATGGGCGGCGATCTGGAACACGCTGTCGGCGGAGGTGTAGCAGATTGGCCAGCCGCTGCGCAGATGCTCGGCGCCGAACCGGTCCAGCATCACCGTGCCCGAGCCGTGACAGTTGCCCAGCGTGCCGTCCGTTCCCGCCGCCTGACGCACCCGCGCCAGCAATTCGGGCGGAAAGGCGGGCTGCGCATCGGGGAAATAATGCCAGTCCCATGGCACCGGCAGCCCCGCCAGTTCCCAATGCCCCGACGGCGTGTCCTTGCCGCGGGAGGTTTCGGTGGCCGCCCCCCAGCGCCCCTCCGGCACGGCGCCCAGACCGGGCGCGGCCAGTCCGCTGGCAAGCTGCAGCGCGCGGCCCAGCCCCAGCCCGTCCAGCACCGGCAGGCGCAGCGGCCCGCTGCGCCCGGTCTCCGCCCGGCCTTCGGCACAGGCCTGCGCGATATGGCCCAGCGTGTTGGCGCCGGTATCCGGGCGCGCCTCGTTGAAATAGGCCTGGGCATCGGGCGCCCCGCCGATCCCCAGCGAATCCAGCACCACCAGAAATGCCCGCATCAGCCGATCCTTTCCAAAACCAGCGGCAGCGGATCCGGCGCAGGCCCCAGCGTCACCGCCGCCTGCACCTCCCGCACCGCCCGCTCCGCCGCCTCGGGCGTGGCGGCATGCACCACCGCCAGCGGCGCGCCGCGGTCCAGCTTCTGCCCCAGCCGCACCATCCCGGCAAGCCCCACCGCCGGGTCGATGCGGTCCTCCGTCTGCAGCCGCCCGCCGCCCAGCCGCACCACCGCCAGCCCCAGCGCCTCGCCATTGATGGCCGCCACATGCCCGGCCTCGGGCGCAGGCACCTCGCGCCGCACCGGCGCCTGCGGCAGATGCCGCGCAGCCTGTTCCAGCAGATCGGCAGGCCCGCCCAGCCCCGCCACCATACGCCCCATACGCTCGGCGGCGGCACCGCTCTCCAGCGCCGCGCGCAGCCGTGCCGCCCCGTCCGCGATCCCGGCCCGGGCCAGCAGCGCCGCGCCCAGCGCCAGCGACAGATCGCAGAGCGGCCCCCGCGCCGCCCCGGTCAGCACCGCCAGCGCCTCCGCCACCTCCAGCGCATTGCCAAGGCTGGGGGCCAGCGGCTGGTCCATGCCGGTGACCAGCGCCACGGTGGGACAGCCCGCCGCCTCCGCCGTCTCAACCAAAGCGCGGGCCAGAGCACCCGCCTCCCCTTGCGTCTTCATGAAGGCGCCGCTGCCGCATTTCACATCCAGCACCAGCCCTTGCAGCCCCGCCGCCAGCTTCTTCGACAGGATCGAGGCACAGATCAGATCCACGCTCTCCACCGTGCCGCTGACATCGCGCAGCGCGTAAAGCCGCCGGTCGGCGGGGGCGATCTCGTCAGAGGCCGAGACGATGGCGCAGCCCGCCTCCGCCACCACCCGCCGCAGCCGCGCCGCATCGGGCGCCTCGTCATAGCCGGGGATCGCCGCCAGCTTGTCCAGCGTGCCGCCGGTATGGCCCAGCCCCCGGCCCGAGATCATCGGCACATAAACCCCGCAGGCGGCCAGCAGCGGCGCCAGCACAAGGCTCACGCAGTCGCCCACCCCGCCAGTGGAATGCTTGTCCAGCACCGGCCCCGGCAGATCCCAGCGCAGCACCGTGCCGCTGTCGCGCATGCCCTGGGTCAGCGCGGCGCGGCCCGCAGGCCCAAGCCCGCGCAGACAGACCGCCATGGCAAAGGCCCCCGCCTGCGCGTCGCTCACCTCGCCGGTGGCGAGCCCGCGCGCAAAGGCGCGCAGATCCTCTGCCGCAGGCACCTCGCCCCGCCGCAGCGCCGTCAGGACCGCGCGCGGCTCCATCAGGCGCGGTCCATATGCTCCGGCCCGAAGGCGCCCGGCAGCAGCCCCGCCACCGTCATCTCCTGCTCCAGCCCGTCCAGCGTCGCCAGCACCACCCGCACCTCGCCCCGGGCGAATTCCGCCAGCTTCTGGCGGCAGCCGCCGCAGGGCGCCACCGGCAGCGGGCTGTCGGCAATCACATAGGCCTCGGCAATCTCGGTCTCGCCCGCCGCCACCATGGCGGCGATGGCCCCCGCCTCGGCGCAGGTGCCCTCGGGATAGGCGACGTTCTCGACATTGCAGCCGACATAGACCGCCCCCGAGGCAGCGCGCAGCGCCGCCCCCACCTTGAACCGCGAATAGGGCACATAGGCGTTTTCGCGCACCGCGCGCGCAGCATCAGCAAGCGACATGGGATCCCCTTCGTCTCTCCGGAACCACCCATGTTGCGAAGCCACGGGCACAAAGGCAAGCCTCCGCCCTTCTTCTTGGCTCAAATATCCCACGGGGGTGCGGGGGTGTGAAACCCCCGCGTCGCTGCCGCGCAGCCCGCACGACGCCGCTCAGGACGCCCCGCGCGGCAGCGGCAGAGCGCCCCGGTTATACACCGACCAGTCCTCGATCTCGGGATACCAGCGCCGCCGCCATGCCCGCACCCTCGGGTTCATGATCCGCCGCCACAGCGGCGGGATCATCGCGGCCATGGTCATCACCGGATAGCCATAGGGCAGCTGCGGCGCCTCGGTCTCGGCATAGCTCTGCAGCAGGGGAAAGCGCCGGTCGGGCTTGTAATGATGGTCCGAATGGCGCTGCAGGTTGATGAGCAGCCAGTTGGTGGCCCGGTGCGAGGCGTTCCACGAATGATGCGGCTTCACATGCTCGTAGCGCCCCTCGCCCAGATGCTTGCGGGTCAGCGCGTAATGCTCGACGTAATTGGTCAGCTCCAGCTGCCAGACCGCCACCCCCGCCTGCACCAGAAACAGCGCCAGACCACCCCAGCCACCCAAGACAAGCGCCAGCGCCAGCAGCCCCGCCTGCAGGCCAAGATACAGCCAGAACGGGTTGCGCCGGTGCCACCATGGCAGGCCGCGCCGCGCCAGCAGCGCGGCCTCGGCGCGAAAGGCCGAGCGCGGGCAGTCGCGCAGCACCCGCGCATAGTAGCGGTGAAACCCCTCGTTATAGCGCGCGCTGACCGGATCGCGCGGCGTGCCGACCCAGAGGTGATGCACCAGCAGATGTTCCGACCGGAAATGCGAATAAAGCACCATGGCCAGCAGCAGATCGCCCAGCCGCCGCTCCAGCCGGTTGCGCTGGTGCAGAAGCTCGTGGGAATAGACGATGCCCACCGTGCCGGTCATCACCCCCGTGCCGAAGAACAGCCCGAACTTCTCCCACCCGCCCAGATGCGCGCTGGCCTGCACATACCAGATCAGCCCGAACAGCGTCATGGCCTGCACCGGCGCCCAGAGCATGACGCCCAGGCGATACCAGCGCAGCGCGGCCTCGGGGGTCTGCGGATCGGCATTCTGCTCGTTAAGACCCAGCGCCGCATCCAGCGCCGAAAACAGATACCACGTCACCAGCGGCGCCAGCAGCACCCACAGCCCGCCCTGCACCGCCCCCAGCCACAGCAGCGGCGGCAGCGCATAGACCAGCCAGAACGGCAGCGCGGCGCCAAGGCGCGAGATCGAAGCGGTGGTCGTGACCATGAGCCCATATCCTTGACGATCCGGCATCGGGGCGGCTCGGGCTGCCGTAACGGGGCGCGGGCCCGCGGCCGGCAAGCTGCGACATCACCCTAGCAGGCAATGGCGCGATTTCACTGCGGCATCTCGCGCCGGTCAAGCCCGCTCAGCGCCCCACCAGCGCAAAGGCCTTGCGCATGACCGTGGGCAGCGCCTCCGGATCGAAGGTGTCGGGCTCCACGAACATGCCGCGCGCAGGCGCGCGGTCCATGGGCACGAGGGCCGTGCGCACCACCAGCCGCAGATGGAAATGGGTGAAGGTGTGCCGCGCCTCTTCGGACACGGTCTTCCATTCGGCGCGGATGGGCGGCGCCTCCTCGGGCGGGGTCTCGGACCAGTCGCTGCCCGGCCAGCCCAGCATCCCGCCCAGAAGCCCGCTGTCGGGGCGCTGTTCCAGCAGCCATGCGCCATCGACCCGCCGCGCCAGATAGGCGATGCCCAGCCGGGTGGGCTTGCGCTTCTTCGGGGTCTTCTTCGGCAGTTCCAGCTGGGTGCCCGCCGCCCAGGCCGCGCAGGGGCCGCGCCACGGGCAAAGCCCGCAGAGCGGATTGCGCGGCGTGCAGACCGTGGCGCCCAGATCCATCACCGCCTGCGCGTAATCGCCGGGCCGGGTCTGCGGCGTCAGCGCGGCGGCATGGGCGGTCAGCACCGGCTTGGCCTGCGGCAGCGGCATGTGTTCGTCATGAAGCCGCGCCATGACCCGTTCCACATTGCCGTCCACCACCACTTCGGGCCGGTCAAAGGCGATGGCCGCCACCGCCGCCGCCGTATAGGGCCCGATCCCCGGCAGGGCGCGCAGCCCCTCCAGCGTGTCGGGAAACACCCCGCCGTGATCGCTGGCGACGGCGCGGGCGCATTTCAGCAGGTTGCGGGCGCGGGCGTAATAGCCAAGCCCCGCCCATGCCGCCATCACCTCGGCATCCGGGGCGGCGGCCAGAGCGGTGACCGTGGGCCAGCGCGCGGTAAAGGCCAGAAAATACTCCTTCACCGCCGCGACGGTGGTCTGCTGCAGCATCACCTCGGACAGCCAGATGCGATAGGGATCCGGCACGACACCCGCCGCACGGTCGGCGGGGGACACCCGCCACGGCAGAACACGGGCATGGCGGTCATACCAGTGCAGCAGGTCGCGGGGCCTTGCCGGGTCACACACGTCTGACATTCCCTTGATCGTTTGCCACATTCCTGATTCCGGACTGGCGCCGGAAGGCGCGGTCACTAGAATAGCGTCAGGCAGAGGGATTCAAGATGGCACGGCACAAGGGCACCACCTATGGCTTCGCGCGCACCTCGGGGCTGCTGAACTCGCAGATCCGCCGGGCCAGCGAATCCCGGGGCTTTGCGCAGTCCCGGCTGCTGACGCATTGGGAGGAGATCGCGGGCGCCGACATCGCCGCCATCGCCCGCCCGGTAGAGATCAGTTATGGCCGGGGCGGCTTTGGCGCCACGCTGACCCTGCTGACCACCGGCGCGCAGGCACCGCTGCTGGAAATGCAGAAGGAACTGCTGCGCGAAAAGGTCAATGCCGTCTACGGCTACAACGCCATCGCCCGCATCCGCATCACCCAGACCGCCGCCACCGGCTTTGCCGAAGGCCGGGTGGCCTTTGGCCACGCGCCCCGCAAACCCGCCGACACCCAAGCACCGGAAATCACCGCAGAGGCGGAGGGCGTGGCGGGGGGCATCGCCGATGACGGATTGCGGCAGGCGCTGGCGCGTCTTGCCGGCCATGTGATCGCCAAATCCCGCGGCTGAGCCGCGGCAGTTTTTACTCAAGAGGATCTCAGATGACCCGAATTCTTCCCGTTGCAGCCCTTGCGACCGCCTTCGCCCTCGGCGGCGGCTGGCTTCTGACCGGGCCCGGCCTTTCGGCCACGGGCGCCTTGCCCGGCGCTGCCGCAGCGCAGGACAGCACCGCCGAGGCCGAGGCGCCGCAGGTGATCGAGATGGTGAAGGGCGATGTCGACGCGCCGGTGGAGATGATCGAATACGCCTCCTACACCTGCCCGCACTGCGCCAGCTTCGCCAGCAACGTGCTGCCGCAGATCGAGGAGAACTACATCGAGACCGGCAAGGTCAAGCTGGTCTACCGCGAGGTCTATTTCGACAAATACGGCATGTGGGCCTCGCTGGTGGCGCGCTGCGGCGGGCCCGAGAAATTCTTCGGCATCACCGACATGATCTACAAGACCCAGAACGACTGGGTGCGGCAGAATTCGGATCAGGCCATTGCAGACAGCCTGCGCAAGATCGGCCTGATGGCCGGTGTGGGCCGCGACCAGCTGGATGCCTGCCTGAATGACGGCGAACAGCTGCGCACGCTGGTGGAATGGTATCAGGCCAACGCGACGCGCGACAACATCACCTCCACGCCGTCCTTCCTCATCGACGGCAAGCCCTATTCCAACATGTCCTACGAGGATTTCGCCGAGGTGCTGGACGAGCACGTCGCAGCAGCCGAATAAGACGGATCGCGCCGCGCCCGGATCGTGCCGGGCGCGGC
>NZ_JAYKSL010000004.1:156438-172586 GCF_035481585.1 Salipiger marinus
CCCGGATCGTGCCGGGCGCGGCGCCCTGCCTCAGCGTCCCGCCGCCTCCAGCGCGGCGATGACGCGGTCGGGCGTTGCGGGAATGTCGCGGATGCGCACGCCGCAGGCGTTGTGGATGGCGTTCAGCACCGCGCCCCCTGCCCCGGAAATGCCCAGCTCGCCCACGCCCTTGCTCTGCAGCGGGTTGGCGAAATCGTCGCGCTCTTCCAGAAACACCACCTGCATGTCGCGCGGAATGTCGGCATGGGCGGCGATGTGGTAATTGGCAAGATCGCGGGTCACCACATGGCCGGTGCGCGGATCATGGGACATGTCCTCGTGCAGGGCGGAGCCCACCCCCCAGATCATGCCGCCCACCGCCTGTGACCGGGCGGTTTTCTCGTTCAGCACCCGGCCCATGGCAAAGGTGCCATGCATCCGGCGCAGCCGCACCTCGCCGGTCCAGCGATGCACCGCCACCTCGCAGAAATGCGCGCCGAACCCGGCAGAGAAATGGCTTTCCGCCGTCTTGCCGCCCTTGATCTCGGCCTCTTCCACGAACACGTCGCCCGCCAGCAGATCATTGATCGGCGCCTCCAGATTGGCGCCGCGCGCCAACCCGTCCTGCAGGCTCAGATCCTCGGGCGCGCAGCCCAGCTTCGCGGCGAGCCGGTCGCGGATCTTTTTCGCGGCCAGAAACACCGCCGAGCCCGAGGAACTGGCGCCGAACGAGCCGCCAGAGCCGGAGGCCCCCGGCAGATCGGTATCGCCCAGCTTGACCGTCACCTGCCCCGGCGGCAGGCCCAGCATTTCGGCGGCGACCTGCGTCAGCACGGCATAGGTGCCGGTGCCGATATCGGTCATGTCGGTTTCGACCACGGCACCTTCGGCAGAGAGCCGCACCCGGGCTGCGGATTTCACCAGCATGTTGGGCCGCGCCGCCGAGGCCATGCCCATGCCGATCAGCCAGTCGCCCTCCTGCCGCGCCCCCGGCGCTTGCCGGTCGGACCAGCCAAAGCTTTTTGCCCCTTCGCGCAGGCAGTCGACCAGCCCGCGGGCGCTGAAGGGCTGTCCCGTCACCGGGTGCTGGTCGGGCAGGTTGCGCAGCCGCAGCTCCACCGGACACATGCCCAGCGCGTCGGCAAGCTCGTCCATCGCCGCCTCGATGGCGATGACCCCCACCGCCTCGCCGGGGGCGCGGACCGAGCCTGAGCCCACGCGATGCACCCGCACCATGTCCTGCCGGAACCGCGTCGCGCGGGCGCCGTACAGAAACTGCGAGGCGCTGCTGACCGGTTCGGCAAATTCCTCTCCGGGCAGGTTCGACACCCGGTCGTCATGGCCCAGCGCCAGCAGATGCCCTTCGGCATCGGCGGCCAGCTGCAGGTGCTGACGCGTTTCGGTGCGGCGCAGCACGGCGTCAAACACGGTCTGCCGGGCCATGACCACGCGCACCGGGCGGCCAAGTTCGCGCGCGGCCAGCGCCGCCGCCACCGCCTCGGTGCCGATGCCCAGCTTGGAGCCGAAGCCGCCGCCGACATAGGGCGCGAGGATCTGCACCTGTTCGGGCGGGATCCCCACCGCATCGGCCAGTTCCTTGCGGTTGAAACGCAGCATCTGCAGCGCGCCGCGCAGGATCAGCCGGTCGCCCTGCCATTCGGCCACGGCGGCATGCGGCTCCATCGCTGCCGACGCATGGCAGGGCGTGGTATAGACCACATCGACCTGATGCGCGGCGCCGGACCATGCGGCGTCCCAGTCGCCGCTCTCGGTCGGATCCTGCGGCTCCACCTCGGTGGCATGGTCCGGGTCCACCTCTGCCGCCACGCTGTCAAAGCGCAGCTTCAGCCGCAGCGCCCCGTCGCGCGCCGCCTCGAAGGTTTCGGCCACCACCAGCGCCACCGGCTGGCCGTGATAGTCGATGCGGTCGCCCGGCTGGTCCGGCGCCTCCCCGGCCATGCCCTGCGCCGGGTTGCGCAGGAAGCGCGGGTCGCGCACCACCGCCAGCAGGCCCGGGATGTCGGCGATGCTGTCGCGGTCGATGTCGCGCAGATGGCCCCGCGTCACCGTGGCGCGCACCAGCATGCCATGCACGCAGCCCTCGGGCAGCGCGTCGGCGGTATAGGTGGCCTGACCGCTGACCTTCAGCGGGCCATCGGGCCGGTCCATGGGCGTGCCGATCACGCCCTGCCGGGTTTCGTCCAGCAGCCGGGGCTGCGGCTTGTCCATGCGGAAAGTCTGGGTCATGCGGCGTCCTTCGTGGCATCGGTGCCGATGGAGGGTTGGGCGAGCCCGGTCGCCTCGCGCAGCACCGCAACCAGCGTGCGGCGCAGCAGCGGGCGCTTGAACTCGGTATCGGGATTGGGCGCGGGATCGGCGGTCAGCCGCTGCGCCACCTCGCGGAACAGCGCCTCGTCGGGCGTTTTGCCATGCAGCATCGCCTCAAGGCCCGCATCGCGCCACGGGCGCGGCGCCACGCCGCCAAAGGCCAGCGCCACCTGTCCGATGCGGCCCTGATCCATGCGGATCACGGCAGCCACCGACACCAGCGCAAAGGCATAGGAGGCGCGGTCGCGCACCTTGCGATAGGCCTGAACCGATCCCGCCACCGGCGCGGGCAGGATCACGGCCGTGATAAGGTCATCTGCGGCCAGCGTGGTTTCCAGATCGGGGCGGTCGCCCGGCAGGCGGTAAAGCTCGTCCAGCGCCAGCCGACGCAGCCCGCCATCGCGGCTGCGCACCTCCACCTTGGCGTCAAGCGCGCGCAGCGCCACAGCCATGTCCGAAGGATGCGCGGCAAGACAGGCGTCCGAGGTGCCAAAGATTGCCAGCATCCGCCCCACGCCGCCCTGTGCCGCGCAGCCCGTGCCGGGCTCGCGTTTGTTGCAGGCCATGGACGGGTCATAGAAATACGGGCAGCGGGTGCGCTGCAGCAGGTTGCCGCCGGTGGTCGCCTTGTTGCGAATTTGGCCCGACGCGCCGGACAGCAGCGCGCGGGACAGCAGCGGATAGCGCGCGCGGATGCGCGGATCGGCGGCCAGATCGGAATTGCGCACCAGCGCGCCAAGGCGCAGCCCCTCACCCTCGGGCTCGATGGCGTCCAGACCGGGCAGGCGCGTGATGTCCACCACCCTCTCGGGGGTCATGACCTGCAGTTTCATCAGATCAAGCAGGTTGGTGCCGCCCGCGATCACGCTGGCCGCAGGATCCAGTGCGGCGGCAGCCTGATCAAGGCTTTCGGCGCGGGTGTAGTCAAACGCTCTCATGACCGCTGCCCCTTTGCGCCAAGGCTGATCGCCTCGCGGATGAACGGATAGGCGGCGCAGCGGCAGAGATTGCCGCTCATCCGTTCGGCGATTTCGGCATCATCGGCGCTGACCTGCGCCAGATCGGGCGAGGCATGCGAGGGATCGCCGCGCGCCAGTTCCTCCAGCATGCCGGTGGCCGACATGATCTGCCCCGAGGTGCAGAAGCCGCACTGATAGCCGTCACAGGACACGAAGGCCAGCTGCAGCGGCGACAGCGCGCCGGGCTCGCCCAGACCTTCGATGGTGGTGATCTCGTCGCCGTCATGCATGGCAGCCAGCGTCAGGCAGGCATTGATGCGGCGACCGTTGACCAGCACGGTGCAGGCGCCGCACTGGCCATGATCGCAGCCTTTCTTGGTGCCGGTCAGACGCAGGCTGTCGCGCAGGGCGTCCAGCAGCGTGGTGCGTGGGTCATGGTCCACGCTCCGCGTGTGACCGTTCACTGTCAGGGTAGTCTGCATGGGAACTCCGTGGCTGGGGGGCGCGCAGCGGCCCGGGCTTTGATGTCCAACAGCCCCGAACGCCCCGAGGTTCCCGCCGCCGCGACGGAACCCGGGAGGCGGCGGCTTGGTTGAGGATGCGGCGGGCGGACGACAGGCGCGCGCCGCAATGCACCCGAAAGGACAGGACATGACCGATCTCAGCTGCGACGTGGCCATTCTGGGCGCGGGCACCGCCGGGCTTGCCGCCGAACGCAGCGCGCGCAAGGCAGGCGCGCGGACCCTGCTGATCGACCCCTATTTTGCGGGCACTGTCTGCGCCACGGTGGGCTGCATGCCGTCCAAGCTGCTGATCGCCGCCGGGAATGCCGCCCATGGCGTGCGGCTGGCGCCGGAATTCGGGGTCATGACCCAGCCGCCGCAGATCGACGGCGCGGCGGTGATGGCCCGCGTCCGCGCCCTGCGCGATGACTTTGTTGCCAGCACCAAGGAGGGGTTCGAGACCCTGCCCGAAGGCACCTGCGTGCAGTCCCGCGCCCGGTTCACCGCACCGGGCGAGCTGGTGCTGGAGGATGGCCGCCGTGTCAGCGCCCGCGCCGTGGTGCTGGCCACCGGATCGGCGCCGGTGGTGCCCGGCCCGTTCAAGGATTTGGGCGACCGGGTGCTGACCAACCAGACGGTGTTCGACCTGCCCGATCTGCCGAAGCGGCTGGCGGTGATCGGCGCCGGGCCCATCGGGCTGGAACTGGCGCAGGCCATGGCGCGGCTCGGGGTCGAGGTGACGCTCTTCGACCATGCCGACCGGCTGGGCGGGATTGCCGACGATGCCGTGCACGAGGCGCTGCTGACCACCCTGCGCCGCGAGATGGTGCTGCATTTGGGCACCAAGGCCACGCCCGAGGATGCGGGCGAGGCGGTGCGGCTTAGCTGGGAGGGCGGATCTGCGGAATTCGACCGCGTGCTGCTCGCCGCCGGGCGCCCGCCGAATGTCCGGGATCTGGGGCTGGAGGCGGCGGGGCTGACGCTGGACGATCATGGCGTGCCGGTCTTTGACCGCGAAACCCTGCAATGCGGCGAGGCGCCGGTGTTCATCGCGGGTGATGCCAATGCCGACCGTCCGGTGCTGCACGAAGCCTCTGCCGAGGGCGCCATTGCCGGGCGCAACGCGGTGGCATGGCCTGCGGTGGTGCGCTCCGCGCGCATGGTGCCGTTCAGCATGATCTTCACCGACCCGCCGGTGGTGCAGGTGGGCCGTGCACCGCAGGGCGAGGCGCTGACCGGGCGGTCGGATTACGGCGATCAGGGCCGCGCCCGGGTGGAGGCGCGCGGCCATGGGCAGGTGCTGCTGCAGGCCGCCGCCCCCGACGGGCGCCTGACCGGGGCCGAAATCTGCGCGCCCGGGGGCGAACATCTGGGTCATCTGCTGGCTTGGGCGATCACCGAAGGCCACACCGCCTCTGATCTGCTGTCGCGCCCGTTCTACCATCCGACGCTGGAAGAGGGCCTGCGCAATGCGCTGCGCGACATCTGCCGCGCCACCTCGCGCCCCTTGCCCGGCGATCAGGACGAAGGCGCCCCGCCGGGCGGCTGAGTTTACAGCCGGTTGGCCAGATAGTCGCGGAAGACCGTGGCCGCCCGGCCCCAGACGCCCGCATCCAGCTGATCCAGCGCCCGCAGATGCGGCAGAAGCTGGGCGGCAAAATCCTCGGAGCTTTCGCGGGGCAGCAGCGAGGGCAGGTTGTCGATGGCCATGACATCCAGCACCGGCGCCTCATGGGTGCGGATCACCGGCGCCTGCCAGTCGGTGACGCGGTCATAGACCTTGACCGGGGAAAAATCGCTGTCGGGATCGCAGGCAATGTCGCCGATGACGCGCAGCCGCCGCTCTGCCTGCCGCGCCTCCTTTGGCATGAAAACAGGCGCGCCGGGCCGCGCGAGGATGCAGTTGAAAAAGACCTCATGCGCCAGCACCGCGGGGAAGGGTCCGCCATGCGCGGTCTCGGCCATGTCCCATTGCGTGACCTCCACCCCCGACTTGGCGCAAAGATCGGTGGCGCCGGTGCCGACACGCCCCAGCGCCCCGATGACCAGCGCGCGCGGACGGCTGCCCGTGGCATCCAGCGCGTCGCGCACCGCACCTTCCATCGCGCCCGCATCGGCCCAGACCGACACCGGCGGGCAGATGCCGCCCCGCGCCTGCGCCGCCCATGCCAGCAGCGTCACCGCCGCCCCGGCATAGCCCGCCCAGTAGCCAAACGCCGCCACCCGGCGGCCCTGCGCATCGGTGAGATATTCCAGATCGTAAAGCGTGCCGCCCCCCGCGCGGAAGCGGCGCAGCAGCACCTGCCCGGCGGGCTGGCCCTTGAAGCCATGACCAAACATGATGTGGCGATGGCGCAGCGGCGTGCCATCCTCGGGCAGTTCCTTCAGCCCGAAGATCAGCGCCTCGGCGGGGGCTGCGGGCCAGCTGCCTTCGGGGGCAATCTCCGCCCCGGCGGCGCGGTAGCCAGCGATGGCGATGGCGCGGGCGCCGCTGTCCTCGACCGTGACCCGCATCCCCGACGCCCGCAGCGCCGCCACACCTTCGGGGGTGATCCCCACCCGCTGCTCGTTGGCGCGGGGTTCGGCGCGCACCCACAGATGTGTCATGGTTCCGTCAGATCCTCAGAGATGGGTGCGCATCAGCGCGCGGTCAGGGCTTTCCAGATGCGGCACCGCGTTGAACAGCGTCAGCGCAAGCCCGGTGGGCAGCGGCTGAAACCGGTGCAGCGAGGAGTTTTCGACCGCGATGCAGGCATGGGCCAGCGCCTGCATTTCCAGCCCCATGGTCACCCGCATCGCCATGCCGATCAGCCCGCCCGAGGTGATGGCGATGGCGCGCCCCTCTCCCGCCGCGATGTCGGCCAGCACGTCACGCACGCGGGCCTCGAAATCGGCGAAGGTTTCCGGGGCGCCCTCCAGCCGGTCCTCGCGCCAGTAGCTGAACACGCGCGGCAGATGCAGCACGAAGGCTTCGCGGTCCACCGGCATGGCGACGCCGTGCTGGGTTTCCAGAAGCTGCGCCATGGTGAAATATTCCAGCTCGTTCAGCCGGGGGTCGCGCACCACCTCCAGATCCAAGGCCATTTCGCGCGCGGTTTCCACATGGCGTTCCAGCGTGCCGCAATAGGCGCGGGCAAAAACCTCGCCCGTGGCGCGCAGATGGTCGCCGAGCCAGCGCGCCTGCTGGCGGCCCAGATCGCTCAGCTGGTCATAGCTTGCTTCGTCGCGGGCGTGGGTATTGGCCTGCCCGTGGCGCACCAGCGTGACAAAAGACATCCGTGTTCCGTTCCTGATCGGTCGGCGCCGCGCGGTCAGGCGGTGCCGGTATGGTGACGTTCGATCCAGCTGCGCAGATCCTCGGCCTCGTGCCGGGCCTCGCGCAGCCCTTCCATGGCGGCAGACAGTTCCGCCTCGGTCTGGGCCAGCTGGTTGGTCAGTTCCGCTTCGCGCTGCTGCAGATAGGTGATGGCCTGATCGCGGGTTTCTTCCGCCTCGTGCAGTTCCTGACTCATCTTTTCAAGCTGGTCCACATCGGCCTGAGAGACCCGTTTGAAGCGATGGATCAGCCAGTTCGCGAACCAGCCCGTGCAGAAGGCCACAAAGAGAATGATCGCCGTTGCGATGATGAATTCGGTGCGGTTCATTCCCCGGTCCCTTCTTCCGGCGCGTCAGGTTCTGCCTCTGCCGCGCCGTCCCCGTCTTCTGCGTCCGCTTCCGTTTCCTCCACCGCGTCCGTTTCGTCAACCGCCGGTTCGGCTTCGATCAGCTTGAACTCGATCCGGCGGTTGGATTCGCGGCCCTCTTCGGTGCCGTTATCCGCGATCGGCTGGGTCTCGCCATAGCCGGTCACGGTATAGCCCGCCACCAGCACCCGGCGGTTGCGCAGCGCGTCCAGCACCGACTGCGCCCGGCTCTGGCTCAGCTGCTGGTTCATCTCGTCGCGGCCCTGACTGTCGGTATGGCCCTGAATTTCCAGCGGGATGTCCCCGCACAGCTGCAGCAGCTCCGCGATGTCATCCATGATGTCCTTGGCCGAGGCATCCAGCGTGGCCGATCCCGGCTCGAAGCTGATCTTGCGGTCGCCGATGATGCCGGTGATCTGCGCCACACATTCCTCGGGGGTGGGAATGCCCAGCGTCGGGTCCAGCTTTTCGTCATAGGTCACGGCGATGTCGAATTCTTCGGCATCGCCCAGCTTGTCGAGCAGCAGCGCGGCAATGTCGGCGCTGGCTTCGGAATTGCCGGTCGTGCCGCGCACCTCGATCAGGTCGGGGGTGACGCGCACCGATCCGTTGGCAAGCGATCCCAGCGCCTCCAGCCCGGCCAGAACCCGTGCGGGCCAGTTGGCGGGCAGTCCCTCCACCACGCGGGCGGCGGTATAGACCGCGCCCGAGCCGAACCGCGCCTTGGCGAAGCTGTCGGCGGTCTGGCGGGTCAGGTCGGAATTGATCCGCCCGCGCAGCTGCACCGCGCCTTCGGGGCTGAGCGTGGCGGTGAATTCCGGCGGGCCCTGTTCGGCGGCCTCGGGCGGCTGCGGCAGATCGGCATGCAGTGCGAACACGTCCGGCAGGCCGTTTTCCAGCTCGCCCACCACGCGGTCGAACAGCCCCTGATCGGTGCCCTCCACCGCCAGCAGCGCCACATCGGCGTTGGAGAAGGTGATGGAGCCGCCGCCCAGTTCCGCAACACCCGCGATGCCGCGCGCCGCCGCCTCGCCCCAGCGGCTGGAGGGCACGCCCAGACCCAGACGGCAGGTGGCCTCCCCGGACACGCCCGCCTTTTTCGCAGCGGCAAGGATCTGGTCCCGCGCCTCTTCGGTATCGGCGGAACAGGCATCAAGCCGCGCGCCGCCCTCGTCGATCACGAAGCGCAGGGTGAAGGGGCTGATGACCGGACGCGGCGCCGACAGATCCAGCGTCAGCGCCACCGCTTCGGGCAGGCGGCGGCGCAGATCCGCCTCGATCCGGCGGCGGTCCTCCTCGCTTTCGGTCATGGCCTTGATATGCACCTGACCCGCCGCGACCGACACCTTGGACCGGGGCAGATCGCGCAGCGCCCGCTGCGCGAAGGTCACGGCATCCCGCCAGCCGTCAGGGGCGGGAAACTCCGCCTCCTCCAGCAGGTCCGACACCTGCGCCGTCTCGCCCGCCATATTGGCGAACCCCGCCATCAGCCGGTCGCGATCCGAGGAAGAGGGCACCAGCCCGATCACCGAGATCCCCGCATCGTTGCGCAGGATCTCCATCGAAAAGCGCGGCGGCGCCAGATCGTCGCCCTCGGCCACCAGCATCTGGTCGATGACCCGCGCCGAATCCACCACCGATCCCGCGACGGTCATGGCGCGGAACCGCGCGGCCTCGTCCGGGGCGGTGCCGATCAGAAAGACCTGCAATCCGTTGACATCGACCTCCGCCCAGTCCTGTCCGTCGCGGGTCAGCGCCGAGGCGACGCTGTCGCGTGAATTGTCCTCGACAAGGCGGACGGAAAAGAACGCCGCCACCACGCACAGCAGCGCTGCGGCGAGAAGGGCGGCAATGGGAATGAGCAGCCGTGAAAGGCGCATGGGCGCGTCGCTTTCCTAAAATTCATCCAAGGTCTGATAGGGCGCGGTCCGCCCCTGCGCAATCACGCCACCAGCGCGGTGGCGAAAAACAGCACAGGCAGCAGGCCCGCATCGCGGTTTGAACGGAAGAGCCGCAGAAGTCCGTCGTTATCCGTCACGTTGAGTCGCCGCAGCTGCCACATCATGTGCCAGCCCATGGCCCATGGCCCGCCCGCCAGCAGCACAAGCTGCAGAATCTCGCCCCGGGGGGCGGCCAGCACCACGGCCAGCCCCATCAGCGCCACCGTGGCCACTAGAAACCGGGCAAGCCATGCGGGCGTGCGGTCATCGCCAAAAAGCCGCGCGGTGGATTTGACCCCGATCAGCGCGTCATCTTCCTTGTCCTGATGGGCATAGATCGTGTCGTAGAACAGCGTCCACGCCATGCCCGCCAGATAAAGGATCACCGCAGGCCAGCCGAGGCTGCCGCTATGCGCGGTCCAGCCCAGCAGCGCGCCCCAGTTGAAGGCGATGCCCAGAAACACCTGCGGCCACCATGTAAACCGCTTGGCAAAGGGATAGATGGCCACCGGCAGCAGCGACACCACCCCCAGCAGAATCGCCATAGGCGGGAAGGTCAGCAGGATGGCCAGCGCCACAAGGCACTGCGCCACGGCCCAGAGCAGCGCGCCCTTGGCGCTGACCTGACCAGAGGGAATGGGCCGCGAGGCGGTGCGCGCCACCTTGCCGTCGATATGGCGGTCGGTGATGTCGTTCCACGTGCAGCCCGCACCCCGCATCAGAAAGGCGCCCAGCCCGCAGCCCGCAAAGATCCACAGGTCGAACCAGCGCGCCTGCCCGTCCGCCACCATGGCCAGCAGCAGCCCCCACCAGCAGGGCAGCAGCAGCAGCCAGGTGCCGATGGGCCGGTCGGCGCGGCTGAGCCGCAGATAGGGCCGCGCCCAGCTTGGCGCGCGGTGGTCGACCCAGTTGCCGCGCACGGCATCGGAAACATGGCCCGCGGGATCTGGCGCTGGTCTGGGTTGGGTCATATGGTCTGCCTCATGGAAGCCAAGGTTCGACTGTTTGTAGATCACCCGCTGGGCGCGGGACAACCTGTCCCCCTGACACGGGAGCAGGCACATTATCTCTTTTCCGTGATGCGGCTTGGTTCCGGGGCCGCCGTCGCGCTGTTCAACGGGCGCGATGGCGAATGGCGGGCCGAGGTCGAGGAGGCGGGAAAACGCGGCGGCACGCTGCTCTGCGCCAGCCAGACCCGGGTGCAGGGCACGCCGCCCGACCTGTGGCTGATCTTTGCCCCGATCAAGAAAGCCCGCACCGATTTCATCGTGGAAAAGGCGGTGGAGCTGGGGGTGCGGCGGATTCTGCCGGTGCAGACCGAATTCACCAATTCCGAACGTATCCGGCAGGACCGGCTGCAGGCCCATGCGGTGGAGGCGGCGGAGCAATGCGGCGCCACCTTCGTGCCCGAGGTGGCCGATCTGGTCCGGCTCGACCGGCTGCTGGCCTGCTGGCCCGACCGCGCGCTGGTGTTCTGCGACGAGAAACAGGCGGGCGCGGGTGATCCCGGCGCGGCACTTGCGCGCAGCCCCGCCCCCGCCGCCGTGCTGATCGGCCCCGAGGGCGGCTTTTCCGACAGCGAACGCGCCCGGCTGCACGCGATGGACCGCGCGCAGGCCATCGCCCTTGGCCCGCGGATCCTGCGCGCCGACACCGCCGCCGTGGCGGCCCTGACGCTGTGGCAGGCGCAGTGCGGAGACTGGCAATGACCCGCGCCGCCGGAGGTTTCGCCGCAGGCGCGCCCGCACGGGCAGGAGCAGAGGCATGAGCTTTCTTCGGCCCGAAGCCCGCGCGCAGATCCATCGCTGGCGCGAGGTGCTGGCGGGGGCGGCGGTGACGCTGCTGGGGCTTTACTGGGCGATCTTCACCGGCGGGCTGCTGGCATGGATCGGCTGGGTGGTGGTGGCGCTTGGCGCCGTGCTGCTGGTGGCCGGGGTGCAGCGGGCACGCTTCCGCATCGGCACCGGCGGGCCGGGCGTGGTGCAGGTGCTGGAGGGGCGGATCGCCTATTTCGGCCCGCTGACCGGCGGGGTCGCGGATCTGGACCGGCTGGACCGGCTGATGCTCGATCCGTCCGCCCGGCCACCGCACTGGCTGCTGCGCAGCGATGACGGCACCACGCTGGCCATCCCGCTGACCGCCGAAGGGGCGGACCAGCTTTTCGACGCCTTTGCCACCCTGCCCGACCTGCGCACCGAACGGATGCTGGCCCTGATGCAGAAACCGGGCGCGGGTCCGGTGATGATCTGGCAGGCGCCGCGCGCGGCGGCTGCCGCCCTCCGTCTGCATTGACAAGGTCGGTCATTCTGACCATCCCTGAGCGCCGAACCCACCGGCAGCCAGATCGGAGCCTTCCTTATGTCCATCCCTCAAACCGGCGGCGGGCCGATCGAGCATCAGACACAGCTGGCGGAATATCTCGCCTCGGGCTGCAAGCCCAAATCCGACTGGCGCATCGGCACGGAACACGAAAAATTCGGCTATCTGACCGACACCCACGCGCCGCTGCCCTATGAGGGGCCGCGGTCGATCCTTGCCGTGCTTGAAGGCCTGCGCGACCGTTTCGGTTGGGCCGAGGTGCGCGAGGCGGGCAAGCTGATCGGGCTGACCAAGGGCGATGCCAATGTCTCGCTGGAGCCGGGTGGCGCGCTGGAACTGTCCGGCGCCCCGCTGGAGACCATCCACCAGACCTGCGACGAGGTGAACGAACACCTGCGCGAGGTGAAGGGCATCGCCGACGAGATCGGCGTGGGCTTCATCGGGCTGGGCGCCGCGCCGGAATGGCATCACGACGACATGCCGCTGATGCCCAAGGGCCGCTACAAGCTGATGGACAGCTATATGGGCAAGGTCGGCACGCTGGGCCGGGTGATGATGCGCCGCACCTGCACCGTGCAGGTGAACCTCGATTTCGGGTCAGAGGCCGACATGGTGCAGAAGCTGCGCGTGGCGCTGGCGCTGCAGCCGGTGGCCACGGCGCTTTTTGCCAATTCGCCGTTCTTCGAAGGCAAGCCCAATGGCATGAAAAGCTTCCGCGGTGCGGTCTGGCGCGATCTGGACGGCGCGCGCACCGGCATGCTGCCCTTCGTGTTCGAGGACGGTTTCGGCTTTGAACGCTATGTGGATTACGCGCTCGATGTGCCGATGTATTTTGTCTATCGCAACGGCGATTACATCGACGCGCTCGGCCAGTCCTTCCGCGATTTCCTGAAGGGCGAACTGCCTGCCCTGCCGGGCGAGATGCCCACCCTGTCGGACTGGGCCGACCATCTGACCACCATCTTCCCCGAAGCGCGGCTGAAGAAATTCATCGAAATGCGCGGCGCCGATGGCGGGCCGTGGCGCAGGCTCTGCGCGCTGCCCGCGCTGTGGGTCGGCCTGACCTACGATCAGGGCGCGCTGGATGCGGCATGGGATCTGGTCAAGGGCTGGGATGCGCAGACCCGCGACGCGCTGCGCGTCGCCGCCTCGACCGACGGGCTGCAGGCGCAGGTGGGCAACATCAACATGCACGATCTGGCGCGCGAGGTGCTGGCCATCGCCGAAGCCGGGCTCACCTCGCGCGCCTGCCCCGGCGCGGGCGGGCTTCTGCCCGACGAGACCCATTTCCTCAACGCGCTGAAGGAAAGCGTGGACAGCGGCAAGACCGCCGCCGACGAACTGCTGGAGCATTACCACGGCGACTGGCAGGGCGATCTGTCGCGCATCTACGGCGCCTACAGCTACTGAGCCTTGCGGGGGCGCCTCGCTGCGCCCCCGGTCTTCTTCCGGTCAGTAGCCGATGGCGCAGCCATCCTTGCGCGGGTCGGAGGCCCCTTCCAGCACGCCGCTGTCATGGATCAGGATGGCCTGCGCCCCGCCGATGGGCGATGCGGGCTCGCGCAGGTCATGCCCCATCTCCGCCAGCGCCGCGCGCACCTCGGGCCGGTAGCCGCGTTCCAGCTCCAGCCCGCCCGCCGTGGCAAAGCTGCGCGGCGCGTCCAGCGCGCTTTGCGGATCCATGCCAAAATCGCTCAGGTTCGACATCACCCGCGCATGGCCATTGGGCTGATACTGCCCGCCCATCACGCCGAAGGGCATGGTCACGCGCCCGCCCTCGGCCAGCATGGCGGGAATGATCGTGTGCATGGGGCGCGCACCGCCGCGCATCTCGTTCGGATGGCCCTCGGCCAGCGTGAAGCCCGCGCCCCGGTTCTGGAACAGGATGCCGAATTTTTCGGAGGCGATGCCCGATCCGAAACCGTGGAAGATCGAATAGATCAGCGACACCGCCATGCGGTCACGATCCACCACGGTGATGTAGATCGTGTCCTTGTGCACCGCCTCGCTCAGTTCCGCGGGCGCGGCCATGGCCCGCTTGGGATCGATCAGCGCGGCAAGCTGGTCGGCCAGATCATCGCTCAGCAGCCGGTCGAGCTTGGTCATGTGATCGGCATCGGCCAGAAAGCGGTTGCGCGCGTCATAGGCCAGCTTCGCCGCCTCCGCCTCCAGATGGGCGCGCTCGGCGCCAAAGGGATCAAGGGCGGCAATGTCGAACCGCTTTAGGATGTTGAGCAGCAGGATCGCCGTCACCCCCTGCCCGTTCGGCGCATGTTCCAGCAGCGTCCGGCCCTGATACTGGCCCGAGATCGGCGCACCAATCGTGCAGCGCGTGGCGGCAAAATCCTCTGCCTCGTGCAGCCCGCCCAGCGCCTGCAGCGTGGCCAGCATGTCCTCGGCCACCTCGCCTTCGTAGAACCCGGCGCGCCCGTCACGCGCGATGCGGCGCAGCACCTCGGCCTGACCGGGCAGGCGGAAGATGTCGCCGACCCGGGGCACGCGGCCATCCTGCAGGAAATGCCGCCGTGCCGCGCCCTGCAGCACGCCGTGATCGGCCTGCCAGTCAAAGGCGACGCGCGGCGCCACCGGCACACCCTCCTCCATATAGGCGATGGCGGGGGCAAGGCTGTCGGCCAGCCCCAGCTTCCCCCAGCGGTCGGACATGGTGCAGAAGGCGTCGACGGCCCCGGGCAGCGTCACCGCCTCCGGCCCGTAAAGCGGCACGGTGGAAAGCCCGCGCGCGCGCAGATCGGCGGCCTGCGCCGCCTTGGGCGCCCGGCCCGAGCCGTTGACCGCCACCACCTCGGCCCCCGGCGCCGGAGAGATCAGCGCAAAACAGTCGCCGCCGATGCCGGTCATCTGCGGTTCGGCCAGCCCCAGCAGCACCGCGCCCGCAATCGCCGCATCCACCGCGTTGCCGCCCTGCTTGAGGATGGACACCGCCGCCTCTGCGGCCAGCGGATGGGATGTGGCGCAGATGCCGTTCCGGGCATAGACGGCCGACCGGCCGGGCAGCTGAAAATCGCGCATGGTCTGATGATCCCCCCTGTGATGTCGGCGCGAGCATAGGCAGGGCCGGGGCGGGGTCAATCTGGCTTCGTCTGGATCAGTGGCTGCAGACCTCGGTGCCACACTCCAGGTGGGGGCTGAATTGGTGCGGCACCGAGGGAAGCCAGTTGCAGCTACCCTCTCTGTATGGCCGGTCTTCGGGGCGAAAATGCGGAGCCTTCGCGGTCTTTGCGGGGCAGGTCCGTCCCTGTCGCAGCCCCGCGAATCAAAAAACGCGCCGCTTCCACAGAAGCGCCGCGCGATGGGGCCGGATGGGGGGAAATCCTCGACGTCACACCTTAGGTGGGGGCTGATTCGATGTGACGCCGAGGGAAGCTTTAGGCAGCTACATCTTTGGTATGACGGTCCAACCGGGCAGGATTGCGGGCAGATTGCGGCATTTTCGCGAAACCTGCCCCCGATCTGTCGCCGGTGGCAAAAGGACTTCATGCCGAAGGCGGCAGCGGAATGCGGATTTCGAGCACGTTCGCCCCGGCTTCGCGGCGATAGCGCACCCGTTCGGCCAGATGGCGGATCAGGAACCAGCCGAACCCGCCCTCCGGCAGATCCGCCTCCGGCACGTCAAGATCCACCCTGTCGCCGGGCGGAGGCCGCCCGCCCGGCATGGCGCTGCCGGTGTCGCGGATCGCAAGGTCGATGCGCCCCTCCCTTGGCAGGATTTCCAGATGGATGGTGCCCCGGCACAGGCCGCCATAGGCATGTTCCACCACGTTGTTGAGCACCTCGGCCAGCACAAGCTCCACCGTGCCCCGCACCTGCGGCGGCAGATCCCGCGCCAGAAGCCAGCCGCTGGCCAGCCCCAGCGCCGCGCGCACCTCTTCCGGCGCGCTGCGCAGATCCAGCGTGAAGATCCGGTCGCTCCGGCTGACCTCCTGCTGCGGCATCGCCCCTCCCCGGATCCGGGCGTCAGTGTCCTGCGCCGCGGCGTGCCGCCTCCAGCGTGTCATGGATGACAAAGATCGTGTCCATCCGGGTCAGCCGGAACACCCGGTCGACCATGGGCGTCAGCACCGCCAGATCCAGCCGCTGCCCCTCTCCCATGCCCTTCATCGCCGCCACGATCGCCCCCAGCCCGCTCGAATCAATGAACTCCACCGCGCCCAGATCCAGCACCACCCGGCTGGCCTGCGGCGAGACGGCGGCGCGCACCGCATCCTTGAACTGGATCGCCACCGAAGAATCGATGCGCGGCTCGTCCACCCGCAGGATCTGCGGCTCTTCCCCGTCGAGAACGGTCAGTCTCATGATCTTCCTCCATCCGGCGCGACCAGACCAGAGGCTAGCCCTCATTCCTTACCATCGGGTGTGCGGCTACGCGGCGCTTGCACTTCTTCTTGGCTGAAATATCCCGGGGGTGGGGGGGGAGCG
>NZ_JAYKSL010000004.1:172666-320574 GCF_035481585.1 Salipiger marinus
GGGTGCGGGGGCAGCGCCCCCGCGCGATGTCTCAGGCGAAAGGCTCCTCATGTCCGTCCACTACCCCACACTGGCGCAGACCATCGCCGCGCTGACCGAAGGCGAAACCGACAGCGTCGCGCTGATGGCGACGCTCGCCTGCGAAATCCATCACGCCGATGACCGCTTCGACTGGACCGGCTTCTACCGCGTCACCGAACCCGGCCTGCTGAAGATCGGCCCCTATCAGGGCGGGCATGGCTGTCTGGTCATCCCGTTCGAGCGTGGCGTCTGCGGCGCCTGCGCGCGCAGCGGCACGGCGCAGCTGGTGCCCGATGTCGACGCCTTTCCCGGCCATATCGCCTGCGCCAGCTCGACCCGGTCCGAACTGGTGCTGCCGGTGCGCGATGCCACGGGCGCGCTGATCGCGGTGCTGGATCTGGACAGCGACCAGCCAGACGCCTTCACCGAAGACGACGCGCGCGCGCTGCAGGCGATCCTCGACGCCACCTTCGCGCGCTGACGGAAGGGCAGCGCAGATGGCCCGACCACCTTGCACCGCCGCGCGCCCGATGGCAGGGACGGCGCCATGAGCGCCGCCTATTCCCCGCCTTCGGGCGACATCCCCATCCTGCATGCCGATCATGAAATCCTCGTGGTCGACAAACCTGCGGGCCTGCTGTCGGTGCCGGGCAAGGGCCCGGATCTGGCCGACTGCCTGATCGCGCGGCTCCGCACCGCCTTTCCCACCGTGCTGCTGGTGCACCGGCTGGACCGCGACACCTCGGGCGTGATGGTCTTTGCCCTGACCCCGCATGCGCAGCGCCATCTGGGGCTGCAGTTCGAACACCGCCGCACCAAGAAGACCTATCTCGCCCGCGTCGCCGGACGGCTGGAGCCCAAGACCGGGCAGGTCGATCTGCCGCTGATCGTGGACTGGCCCAACCGCCCGCTGCAGAAGGTCGATCACGAGACGGGCCGCCCCGCCCAGACCGACTGGCGGGTCATCAAGGCCAGCGATGCCGAAACCCGCGTGCATCTGATGCCGCTGACCGGGCGCAGCCACCAGCTTCGCGTGCATATGCTGGCGCTGGGGCATCCGATCCTTGGCGATCCGTTCTACGCCCCCGACACCGCCGCCGAGCATCCACGCCTGATGCTGCATGCCGAAGAGCTGCGCCTGCGTCATCCCGATGGCGGGCTTGGCCACAAATTCCGCGCCGCAGCGCCGTTCTGACCGCCGCACGGCGCCTCTTGCGCAGCATCTTCCCTGCGCGTAAACCGCGCGCGGACTCTGACGACCCCCGGGGAAAGACCCATGCCCGTTCTCGTGATGAAATTCGGCGGCACTTCTGTCGCCACGCTGGACCGTATCCGCCGGGCTGCCAAGCGCGTCGGCGTCGAAGTGGCCAAGGGCTATGACGTGATCGTCATCGTCTCTGCCATGTCGGGCGAGACCAACAAGCTGGTGGGCTATGTCGAGGAAACCTCGCCGCTGTTCGACGCCCGCGAATATGACGCCGTGGTCAGCTCCGGCGAAAACGTCACCGCCGGTCTGATGGCGCTGACCCTGCAGGAAATGGACATCCCCGCCCGCAGCTGGCAGGGCTGGCAGGTGCCGGTGAAGACCACCTCCGCCCACAGCTCCGCGCGGATCGAGGAAATTCCCTCCGACAACATCCTGCGCAAGTTCGCCGAAGGCATGAAAGTGGCCGTGGTCGCGGGCTTTCAGGGCGTCAGCCCCGAGGGCCGCATCACCACGCTGGGCCGGGGCGGGTCGGACACCACCGCCGTGGCCTTTGCCGCCGCCTTCGACGCCGAACGCTGCGACATCTATACCGATGTGGACGGCGTCTACACGACCGATCCGCGGATCTGCGAAAAGGCCCGCAAGCTGGACCGAATCAGCTTCGAAGAGATGCTGGAACTGGCCTCGCTCGGGGCCAAGGTGCTGCAGACGCGGTCGGTGGAACTGGCAATGCGCTACAAGGTGAAGCTGCGCGTGCTGTCGAGCTTCGAGGAAATGTCCGACGAGGGCGGAACGCTCGTCTGCGACGAGGAGGATATCATGGAATCCAAGGTTGTGGCCGGTGTGGCCTTTTCGCGCGACGAGGCCAAGATGACCCTCGTCACCATCGAGGACCGCCCCGGCATCGCCGCGGCGATCTTCGGCACGCTGGCCGATGCGGGCGTGAATGTCGACATGATCGTGCAGAACGTGTCGGAACTGAACTACAAGGGCCATGTGGGCGGGGTGACCGACATGACTTTCTCCTGCCCGGTCAATCAGGTGGCCCGCGCCGAAAAGGCGCTGGACGATGCCAAGGCGGCGGGGATCCTGAACTTCGACAAGCTCGAATCCGAACGCGACGTGGCCAAGGTGTCGGTGGTGGGCATCGGCATGCGCTCTGCCGCCGGGGTCGCCGCGAAGATGTTCAAGGTGCTCTCGGACGAGAACATCAACATTCAGGTCATCACCACGTCCGAGATCAAGATCTCTGTCCTGATCGAACGGAAATACATGGAACTGGCCGTGCAGGCGCTGCACGATGCCTTCGATCTGGACAAGGCCGCCTGAGGCCGGACGCAAACAGGCGGTATCCGCCCCCGGATGCCGCCTGCCGGGGTCACAAGGCCTTTCCCTCCCCAGTCCCGCTCGCCTATAGCTGGTAGCTGGAGCAAGAAGGAGCGAGGGCGCCATGGCCGACGGTCTCGAGAGTGAAAGCCGCAAGCTGCTGGGGCGGCTGCGCGACACCATGGCCGAGGATGCCGCCGGGCAGGCGCGCCTCGACAAGATCACCCATCTGACCGCCGATTCCATGGGCACCGAGGTCTGCTCCATCTATCTCTTCCGCGACGAGGAGACGCTGGAGCTTTGCGCGACCGAGGGTCTCAAGAAAGAGGCCGTGCACCAGACCCGGATGCGGCTTGGTGAAGGGCTGGTGGGCCGGGTGGCCCGCACCGGCAAGGTGGTGAACACCGCCGATGCCCCCTCCGCCCGCGGCTTCCGCTACATGCCCGAGACCGGCGAAGAGATTTATTCCTCCTTCCTTGGCGTGCCGATCCAGCGGCTTGGCGAAAAGCTGGGCGTGCTGGTGGTGCAGACCAAGGTGAAGCGCGAATTCACCTCTGACGAGGTCTATGCGCTGGAAGTGGTCGCCATGGTGCTGGCCGAAATGACCGAACTGGGCGCCTTTGTCGGCGAGGGTGCGGCGCTGACCGCGCGCCACACCCAGCCCGCCATGCTGCGCGGCGGCACCGGTCAGGAAGGCACCGCCGAGGGCCATATCTGGCTGCACGAGCCGCGCGTGGTGGTCACCAACCTTGTGGCCGATGATCCGGTGCGCGAACTCGAACGGCTGGGCGCCGCCATCGAACGGCTGCGGGTCGGCGTCGACGAAATGCTGGCCGGGGCCAGCGCCGATGCCGAACAGCTGGAGGTGCTGGAAGCCTACCGCATGTTCGCCAATTCCAAGGGCTGGCGGCGGCGCATGGAAGAGGACATCGCGCGTGGCCTGTCCGCCGAGGCGGCGGTGGAAAAGGAACAGTCGCAGGCCCGCGCCCGCATGGCGCAGGTGTCGGACAATTACCTGCGCGAGCGACTGCACGATCTTGATGACCTGTCGAACCGGCTGCTGCGCATCCTGACCGGGCAAGGCTCTGAAACCGGCGCCACCCTGCCCGCCGATCCCATCCTTGTGGCGCGCAACATCGGCCCCGGCGAATTGCTGGATTACGGGCGGCAGCTGCGCGGCATCATTCTGGAGGAAGGCTCGGTCGGCAGCCATGCCGCCATCGTCGCCCGCGCGCTGGCCATTCCGCTGGTCATCAACGTGGCCCGCATCACCACCGAGGCGCTGAACGGCGACCATGTCATTGTGGATGGCGATCAGGGCGTGGTGCATCTGCGCCCCGATGACACCATCGTGTCGGCCTTCCGCGACAAGATCGCGATGCAGGCGCAGGCGCAGGAACGCTATGCCTCGATCCGGGGCAAGCCCGCCATCACCACCTGCGGCAAGCGGGTGGAGCTGCACATGAACGCGGGCCTGCTGGCCGACCTGCCCTCGCTGACCAATTCCGGCGCCGAGGGCGTGGGCCTGTTCCGCACCGAGCTGCAGTTCCTTGTCCGCAACAAGATGCCGCGCCGCACCGAACTGGTCGCGGTCTACAAGCGGGTGCTGGCGGCGGCGGGCGAGCGCCCGGTGGTGTTCCGCACGCTGGACATCGGATCGGACAAGGTGCTGCCCTATATGAAGCCCACCGACGAGCCCAACCCGGCGCTTGGCTGGCGGGCGATCCGGGTGGGGCTGGACCGTCCGGGCGTGATGCGGATGCAGCTACAGGCGCTGCTGCGCGCCACCGAAGGCCGCCCGCTGACGCTGATGTTCCCCTTTGTCGCGCAGTATGACGAATTCCGCGCCGCCCGCGCCGAGGTCGACAAGGCCGTGGCGATCGAACGCAAGCTGGGCCATGTGGTGCCGGAAAAGATCACCGTGGGCACCATGCTGGAAACCCCCAGCCTTGCCTATGCCTCGAAGAAGTTCTTCGAGGATGTGGAGTTCATCTCCATCGGCGGCAATGACCTGAAGCAGTTCTTCTTTGCCGCCGACCGCGAAAACGAACGGGTGCGGCGGCGCTATGACACGCTGAATGTCAGCTTCCTGACCTTCCTTGAAGAGATCGTGAAACGCTGCGAATCGACCGGCACGCCGCTGTCCTTCTGTGGCGAGGATGCGGGCCGCCCGATCGAGGCGGTCTGTCTGGCCGCCATCGGGCTGCGGCGGCTGTCGATGCGCCCGGCCTCCATCGGGCCGGTGAAAAGCCTGCTGATGCGCACCAATCTGGATGCGCTTTATCAGGTGATCTGCGACGCGCGCGAACGGGGCGACCAGTCGGTGCGCGAACATGTGATGGAGTTCATGCGCTGGCAGGGCTGAGCCCTGCCGCGCCTGCTGTCCTAAAATCGCCCGGCCCGCCAGAGCCCCCCGGCAGCACCGGGCGAAGAGTTTCTTATGCGTGCCCCGGCCTTCTGGCGCGTGACACTGCCTGCACGTTTTGCGCAGGGCTGTCGGCCTTGTTCCCCCTGACCCAGACGCGTGGCGCGATGTCTCGCACGGCGCTGGCGGGACCGGACCGCTGCGGCAGGCTTTTGCCCCTCCGCCGCCCCTGTCTAGGGCGTTAACCCAAAGATCCGGTTAACGCTGCAGCAGCCGCTGACGCAGCTGCGCCACCAGTTCCTCGCGCGGGCGACCGCTGTCCTGCGACAGGCGGCGCAGGCCGAACTGCACATGCGCCATCTGCTGGTAATAGCTGGTATAGGCGTAATTGGTCGCGGCCCCCGCCGCCGCCCCCAGCAGGGGGATGGTCTGCGCCGCCAGCTTCTGGCCCAGCGTCGTGGCCAGCTTCGGCGCCACCTTGCCGATCACCCCGTGCACGGTGGCCCCGGTCAGCGTGACCCGCGCCGACAGGAAGCCCAGATCGGATCCGTCATCCCCCGACAGTGGCCCCGCCGAGGCGAAGACCGCCAGACAGTCGCGCCGCACCTCCGGATCGTCGGGATCAAAGCCGTATTCCACCGCGATGCCCTGAATCGTGCGCAGCAGCACCGTCACGGTGACCGGCAGTTCGGCCAGCGCCGTGGGCAGGCCGCCCGCACCGCCCGCCGCCCCCATGGCGGTGGCGAGCGCGGTGTTCAGCCAGCCCTTCTGGTCCGGCACCCAGCCGCGCGACCCCGCCGCCGCGTTCATCGCCGTATCCAGCGCGCGCGAGGTCGCGGTTTCCAGCCGCTCCTTCACCTTGTCGGGCAGCCGTTCCAGCAGGTTTTCCGCCTGCCCGCCCAGAATGTTGAGCAGCTGCATCCCGACTCCACCCGCAGCCCGGTGCCGCCGGGCCAGCGCCGAAAGCTCGGCGTCGATGCTGAGGGGAACCAGATCCGTTCCGGTCATGGGCGATCCTCCTTGGTGCCTCATAGGAAGATCGTCGCGCGGGCGGCGATTTCAAGCGTGCCGCGTCACCTGCCCCGCAACACCCGCCCATGCATTGGGCCGCAGCGCCAGCCCCAGAACCCGCTCGGGATTGGTGGGGGGCGGCATCTCCACCCCGGTCAGCCGCGAAAAGCCGAATCGCGAATAATAGGGCTCGTCGCCCACCAGCATGACCCGGCCCCATTCCAGCAGGCGCGCGCGTTCCAGCGTGTCGCGGATCAGCGCCGCCCCCAGCCCTTCGCCCTGCGCGGTAGGATGCACCGCGACCGGCCCCAGCAGCAGCGCCTGCGCCCGCCCGATGCGCACCGGCCAGTAGCGGATGGCGCCGCCCAGAAAGCCACCCTCGTCGCGCGCCACGCGGCACAACTCTGCCACCGGCGCCACGCCATCGCGCAGCCGGTAGGAGGACAGCAGCGTGCGGCCCGGAGCAAAGCTCAGGTCATACAGATTCTCGACCTCGGGCCTGTCGGCCCTGCCTTCCTGATGAAGCGTGAACAGCGGCGGATCTCCCCGTGCATTCTGGCGGGGATGCCCCTATCACGGGGGCCACATCCGCGCAAACAGCTGAGAGGGCACAGATGTTCTATCGTCCCGCCGAAGGCCATGGCCTGCCGCATAACCCGTTCAACGCCATCGTGACCCCCCGCCCCATCGGCTGGATTTCCACGCGCGGCACGCTCGGCGACAATCTTGCGCCCTATTCCTTCTTCAACGCGGTGGCCTATGTGCCGCCGCAGGTGATGTTCGCCTCCACCTCCGCCAAGCCCGACCGCGACGGCACCAAGGATTCGGTGGCGCAGCTGCGCGAGGCGGGGGTGTTCTGCGTCAACATCGTCGAACATGCGGCGCGCGACGCGATGAACCGCAGCGCCGCCACCCTGCCCGCCGGCGAGGATGAATTTCTGGCCGCCGGTGTGGAAAAGGCGGAATGCCTGACCATCGACTGCCCGCGCGTGACCTCGGCCCCCGCCGCGCTCGAATGCCGGGTGACGCAGATCGTGCAGCTGCCGGGAGAGGCGAATTTTGTCACCTTCGGCGAGGTGACCGGCGTGCATCTGCGTGACGACTGCCTGAGCGACGGCATGTTCGACGTGACCCGGTTTCAGCCGCTGGCCCGGCTCGGCTATCGCGATTACGCCGTGGTGCGCGAGGTCTTCTCCCTCAAACGTCCCGGCGAATAACCGCGTTCAGCGGCGGCGATACCGGAAGACCCCGGTGCCCTTGGCCACCACCTCGCCGGTCTCGTCGCTGATCTGGGCTTCGGCAAAAAACGTGCTCTTGCCGCCACCGGTCTTCGTGCCTTCGGCAATCAGCCGCTGGCCGCGCGGGCGCGACAGATACTGCACGTTCAACGACAGGGTCAGCGCCATCTGCCGGACCTCCGGATCGCCGGTCCAGCAGCCCGAATAGCCCATGACCGTGTCCAGCAGGGTTGCATGCACGCCGCCATGCAGGTTGTCATGGCGGTTCATGTGTTCGGGCCGCAGCGCCAGTTCGAACCGGGCATAGCCCTCGCGCCAGTCCACCATTTCCATGCCCATATGCGCCGAAAAGGCGTAAGGGGGCTCAAAGAACCGCTCGTCCATGGGTCACCTCTCTTCCTGACCCCGCCTTGTCCGGTTTCTGCGACGCAGCGTCAAGGCTCAGGCGGCATCTCCGTCCGGCGTCATGGCCAGTTCCAGCGGCGCGGGCGCACCCCCCAGATCATCGACGCGCAGCGGTCCGCTGGGCTTTGACAGCCGGTTGCGCACCACCCAGTAAAGCCGGTCCGAGGCGCGGGTGATCGCCACATAGGCCAGACGTTTCCACAGCGGCTGCCCGGCCTCCACCCGCCCCATGCGCGCGGCGGCGTAAAGGTCGGGGGCAAAGACCTGCACCTGCTCCCACTGGCTGCCCTGCGCCTTGTGGATGGTCACCGCCGCCCCGTGCAGAAAGGTGGCGCCCATACGCGCGGCGAAGGGGATGAAGGGCTCTTCCTCGTCCGGCTTCTCGATCTTCACGATCGAGGCGGCAGACAGCTGCGGCTCCGGCGCGCCCATCACATGCAGCCGCGAAAAGCCCGGCTTGCGCCCCGGCCCCAGATAGACCACCTGCGCGCCCTTGATCAGGCCCCGCGCCTCCAGATCCAGCCGTTTCTTGCGATGCTTGAGCGGCAGCTCGATCCCGTCGCAGACCAGCGGCTCGCCCGCCAGCAATTCGGTCTCCGGCGCGCCATGCACGGCGCGGAACGCCGCGATCAGCCGGATCCGCGTGGCATTGCGCCAGACCAGCACCGGCGAGCGCGCCATCAGATCGACCTCCACCCGCTCGGCCCAGACCACCCGGTCATCCCGCGCCGCCGCCTCCTCCACCAGACGCTCGAACCGGGCAAAATCCACCTCCGGATCAGCCAGCGCATGGGCCAGATCCAGAATGGGGCTCGACGCCTCCTGCCGGTGGATGCGGCTCAGCTCCATTCTCTGCGCCTCGGGGACGGACTCGAACACCATCTTGCCCGACTGGTTCACCGGCGCCAGCTGGGCCGGATCGCCGAACAGCACCAGATTGGGAAAAATCTCGCGCAGATCCTCGAACTGCCGCTCGTCCAGCATCGAGGCCTCGTCGACAAAGCCGATATCCAGCGGCTCCTCGCGGCGCTTCCAGCCGGTGATGAAATCCGACCCGCGCAGGCCAGCGGCGGCCAGTGCCGCGGGCACGGATTTATGGCCCTGATACGCGGCAAAGGCACGGTCCAGCGCCTCGTCGCCCAGCCCCGCGACGGTGGGCCGCTCGCCATTGCCCATCAGCCATTCGGCGATGCGCTCATATTCGGGATCATAGACCGGCGTATAAAGAATGCGGTGAATGGTCGTGGCGGGCACGCCGCGCATCCGCAGCACCGAGGCCGCCTTGTTGGTGGGCGCGAGCACGGCGAGCCGCCGCGTCTCGCGCCGCCGCCGCGCCTCGTAATCGCCGGAAACGATCTCGCAGCCCGCCGCCTCCAGCGCCTTGCACAGTTCCGACAACAGCAGCGTCTTGCCCGACCCGGCCTTGCCCATTAGTGCCATCACCTGCGACCGGCCTTCCTGCGCGGGCTGGGTGGTGCCCTCGTCGGGGTCCACCCCGGCCTCGCGCAGCATCGCGGCCACACGGTCCCAGGCTTCGGCCTGATCTTCGGAAAAGCGGAGGGCGGCTGCGGTCTCGGTCATGCCGCGACCCTACAACCCCCGCACCGCCAGCACCAGAGAGTGCGGCACGGCCCTTTCATCTTGCCCCTAAACTCCGGGGGTGAATTGGCGCAGCCAAGAGGGGGCAGAGCCCCCTCCCCTGTTTCCGTCCAGCGGCCCCCTCAGGCCGCGCGCACCGCCGCCGCGGGGGCCACGGGGGCCGCTCCGAAGGCCGCCTCGAACCAGCGGCGCGACTGCGCGGGCTCGATCCCGGCGCTTGCGGCCACCCGCGCCTGCGCCTCGGGGGAATAGCCCCAGAGCCCGACGCTGATCCGCCCCCGCCCCTCGCCCTGATGCCCCAGCACCTCGGGCGAGGCGCCGATGCGGCCATAGATCCGCACCATGCGCGCATCAAAGACCCCGACAAAATGCTCCACCCCCAGCCCGCGCATCACCTCGCCCCCGGCCAGCATCAGCGCAGCCGCCACGCCCGGCCCCGCATCGCGGGCAAGGCAGAACCGGGTGCATTCCCAGATCAGCGGGCTGGCGATCCGCACGCCCTCGGTCAGGTGCAGGAAATGCTCGTTGACCATGGTCCGCCCGGTGGTGGGCAGGAACCGCATCGACCCGCCATGACGCCCGCAGGGCTTCTGCCAGAGGACGTAAAGCGGGTTAAGCGCGTCATACTGGTCGCGCTCGAACCCCTGCGCATCCACCGTCACCTCCCAGCCCAGCCTCGTGTGGAACTGGTCGGCGCGGTCGCGGAACATGCTGTCCGCCAGCAGGGGCTGCGTGGCAAGCTGGTCGCCGTAAAGATACCGGATCATGGCTGTCTCCCATCAAGATGATGAAAGACAGCCTGCAAACCTCCGGTGAACGAGATCTGAGCGGAGCGCGCGCCCGTCTCACCGCAATCCTGCCGCAGCGTGCGCCCGTCTTACCGGAAGGTTAACGCAAAGGGGGCGGCTCAGACCACGATCAGCCCGCGCGACAGGGCGCGAGCCACCGCATGGACCGTGTTCATCGCCCCCAGCTTGAACCGCGCGCTTTCCACATAGACCCGCAGCGTGTGTTCGGAGATGGCGAGCGTCTCGGCCACTTGCGCGCGGGAATAGCCCACCGCCAGCAGGGTCAGCGCCTCGATCTCGCGCGGGGACAGCGGCTGCGCCGCTTCGGGCCTGCGCCCCGGCTCCAGATCCAGCGCCTTTTCGTTGAAGGTATGCGCCATCAGGATCATGTCCCGGCGGTGCAGCGCGGTGAACTGCGCCCAGTCCTCGTCCGGGCAGCTGTGACTGACCGTGAACAGCGCGAACTGCCCGTTCGGGCCGCGGATCGGGATGGAAAAGCCCTGATTGCCGACGCCATGCGCAATCGCGTCCTTCTGAAAGGCCCGCGCCGCCTTGGAGGACCAGTCGAGCCGCTTCCAGTCCACCGGGTGGAAGCGCTGGAAACAGCCCTGCACCACCGGATCGATGCGCAGATAGCCCTTTTCGATGTAGCGCTGCACCCAGTCCGGGCTGTAGGTGCCGCAGCCATACTGTTCGCCGCTGGCGCTGACCCAGTGATAGACAAGGTGATCGACGCCGTAATGCGCCCTCAGCCCTTCGCTGACCGCCTGCAGATCCTCCAGAGAGCGTGCCGCCTCAAGCTGCTCCAGGAACCCGCCCGCTGCGGGAAGTTGCGCCGCAAAGCCCAATCGCGCCCCTCGTCGATGTCGACGCGATTTCGACCTGCGCCACCAGCCGGGTATCGTCCAGCTGCCCCGCCAGCGCCTCCAGATTGTTGGCGCGGGCGAAGGTCTGCAAGTCCGTCAGAACGTCGATGATCCAGTCATGTCTCATGACGAGTCTCGCTTTCAAGTGGTTAACAATGCCTTAACACAACCCTACCATGTCGGGGCTTTTGCCACCATTCACGCATTTTACCTCCCCAGAAATGGCGGGGGTGCCGCGGGGCAAGCGCTTGATCCGCCACGGCACCGCCTGGGGCCTGACCGCGGACCGCCCGCGATTCGACATTGCGGATCGCGGGCGGCAGGGGATGGCGCGCAGGCGGCTCAGCTTCTGGCGTCCAGCGCCTCCTCGAAGGTGCGCAGCCCGGTGCGCGGCGCCTGCACCAGCACCGACATGTTGCCGGGCTTGTGCAGGTTGCGCCGCATCTTCACATGCGCCGCCGGGATCTGGTCCCACGGGAACACCTCTGACATGCAGGGATCCAGCCTGCGGTCCACCATCAGCCGGTTGGCGGCGGCAGCCTGTTTCAGATGGGCAAAATGCGAGCCCTGCAGCCGCTTCTGGTGCATCCACATGTAGCGCACGTCAAAGGTGCAGTTGAACCCGGAGGTGCCCGCGCAGATCACCACCATGCCGCCCTTCTTGCAGACCAGCGCCGAGACGGGAAAGGTCGCCTCGCCCGGATGTTCGAACACCATGTCGACGCTGACGCCCTTGCCGGTGATTTCCCAGATCGCCTTGCCGAACTTGCGCGCCTCGGCGAGCCAAGTGGTGTATTCGGGCGTGTTGACGGTGGGCAGCTGCCCCCAGCACTTGAAGTCGTTGCGGTTGATGACGCCCTTGGCGCCCATGGACATGACAAACTCGCGCTTGCTCTCGTCAGAGATCACCCCGATCGCATTGGCCCCTGCCGTGTTGATGAGCTGGATCGCATAGGATCCCAAGCCGCCCGAGGCGCCCCAGACCAGCACGTTCTGCCCCGGCTTCAGGTCATGCGGCTCATGCCCGAACAGCATCCGGTAGGCGGTGGCCAGCGTCAGCGTGTAGCAGGCGCTTTCCTCCCATGTCAGATGCTTGGGCCGTGGCATCAGCTGCTGCGCCTGCACCCGGGTGAACTGTGCGAAGCTGCCGTCATGGGTCTCGTAGCCCCAGATGCGCTGGCTCGGGCTGAACATCGGGTCGCCGCCGTTGCATTCCTCGTCGTCGCCATCGTCCTGATTGCAGTGGATCACCACCTCGTCGCCGACTTTCCAGCGCTTCACCTTGTCCCCCACCGCCCAGACGATGCCGGAGGCGTCGGATCCCGCGATGTGATAGGGCTGCTTGTGGCCGTCAAACGGGCTGATCGGCACGCCAAGCCCGGCCCAGACCCCGTTGTAATTGACCCCCGCCGCCATCACCAGAACCAGCACCTCGTGACTGTCGATGGACCATGTATCGACCACCTCCTGCTGGAAGGAGACGTCGGGTTCGCCATGACGCTCGCGCCGGATCGCCCAAGCATACATCTTTTTCGGCACGAACCCGAGCGGCGGCATCTCGCCAATCTCGTAAAGGTCTTTCTCCGGCGCGTCATAGGGCGCGATCTCGGTCTTGGTATCCAGAGCCATCGGGAACCTCCTTCCTGCAAACGTCCTGCAACCAGCTTCCTCGGCGCCGCAGTGCAGAATCGCCGATCCTGAACCCCGGAGATAAACTTGGTCGCGCAATATTGCAATCTTCAACGTAGCTATTTTGTAATTTTATGACCGAGCGGATGCAGAAACTCCCCGCCGAAGCCTTGTTTTTATGCCTCCACCCCCTCCGCGCAGGACGCTGCAGCGCGGCGAATTGACGGGACATTTTGTTTCTTCTATCAATCCACAAACGCAACAAGATTAGCTTCACGATTCACGCCGCGCGGGAGACCCCCATGACCGACGCTTCGAAAGACAAATCCTGGCTGATCCGCACCTATGCCGGACACTCCACCGCCCAAGCCTCGAACGCGCTTTACCGCAGCAATCTGGCGCGCGGTCAGACCGGGCTGTCGGTGGCCTTCGACCTGCCGACCCAGACCGGCTATGACAGCGATCACATCCTTGCCCGTGGCGAGGTGGGCAAGGTCGGCGTGCCGGTCTGCCATCTGGGCGACATGCGCACGCTGTTCGACCAGATCCCGCTGGAGCAGATGAACACCTCGATGACCATCAATGCCACGGCGCCATGGCTGCTTGCGCTCTATATCGCGGTGGCCGAAGAACAGGGCGCCGATGTCGCGCAGCTTCAGGGCACGGTGCAGAACGATCTGATCAAGGAATACCTGTCGCGCGGCACCTATATCTGCCCGCCGAAGCCTTCGCTGAAAATGATCGGGGACGTGGCCGAATACTGCTACAGCCATGTGCCGAAATGGAACCCGATGAACGTCTGCTCCTACCACCTGCAGGAGGCGGGGGCGACGCCGGAACAGGAACTGGCCTTTGCGCTGGCCACCGCCTGCGCCGTGCTGGACGATCTGCGCCCGCGCGTGGCCCCCGGGGATTTCCCCGCGCTCTGCGGGCGCATCAGCTTTTTCGTCAATGCGGGCATCCGCTTTGTCACCGAGATGTGCAAGATGCGCGCCTTTGTCGATCTGTGGGACGAGATCCTGCGCGACCGCTACGGGGTGGCCGACGCGCGGCACCGGCGGTTCCGCTATGGCGTTCAGGTCAACAGCCTTGGCCTGACCGAACAGCAGCCGGAAAACAACGTCTACCGCATCCTGATCGAGATGCTGGCCGTGACCCTGTCCAAACGCGCCCGCGCCCGCGCGGTGCAGCTGCCCGCATGGAACGAGGCGCTTGGCCTGCCCCGCCCGTGGGACCAGCAATGGTCGATGCGGATGCAGCAGATCCTCGCCTATGAATCCGACCTGCTGGAATATGACGACCTGTTCGATGGCAACCCGGCGGTCGACCGCAAGGTGCAGGCGCTGAAAGAAGAGGCCCGCGCCGAACTTGCCAATATCGACAGCATGGGCGGCGCCATCGGCGCGATCGACTACATGAAGGCGCGGCTGGTGGACAGCAATGCCGACCGTCTGAACCGGATCGAACGCAATCAGACCGTGGTGGTGGGCGTCAACCGCTGGACCGAAGGCGAGCCCTCGCCGCTGATGGGCGAGGATGGCGGCATCATGGTGGTGGATCCGGCGGTGGAGCAGGAGCAGATCAGCCGCCTGCAGGCATGGCGACAGACGCGCGACGCGCAGGCGGTCACGGCGGCGCTCGCCGATCTGCGCGCCGCCGCCGCCGAAGGGCGCAACATCATGCCCGCCTCCATCCTCTGCGCCAGAGCGGGCGTCACCACCGGCGAATGGGCGGCGCAGATGCGCGCGGTGCATGGCGAATATCGCGGCCCCACCGGCGTGTCGAAATCCGTCAGCAACAAGACCGAAGGGCTGGACGACATCCGTGCCGCCGTCGATGCGGTGTCAGACCGGCTGGGGCGGCGGCTGCGGTTTCTGGTGGGCAAGCCGGGCCTTGACGGGCATTCCAACGGCGCCGAACAGATCGCCTTCCGCGCCCGCGACTGCGGCATGGAGATCGATTACGAAGGCATCCGCCTGACCCCGGAACAGATCGTCACGGCGGCGCAGGAGGGCGCGCATGTGGTCGGCCTGTCGATCCTGTCGGGCAGCCATATTCCTCTGGTCGAGGATCTGATGGACCGGATGCGCGTGGCCGGATTAGGACATATTCCGGTGATTGTCGGCGGCATCATTCCCGAAGAGGATGCCCGCCGTCTCAAATCCATGGGCGTGGCGAAGGTTTATACTCCCAAGGATTTCGAGCTGAATGCCATCATGGCGGATATCGTGACGCTCGCCGACCCGGCAGATCTTGCCGCTGCATAGCGTCAGAACGCCTAAATCCTGAAAAAATTGCCGCCCGCTCTCCAAATGCGAGAGCGGGTTATCATTTTTTTAACCATTTTCTTTAAACTGACACAGACAGTGGCCTTGCAAAAAGCGCCAGTTTCGCAAAAGGCTATAAAAAAAGGAGTAGACCATGAACGCAGATCTTGACTCTCTTTCGAAGGACGAGCTGATCCAGCTGAGAACCGACGTGGAAAAGGCCCTGAAAACCATCGACGCGCGCCGCAAGGCGGATGCAAAACGCGCCGCAGAGAAGGCCGCAAAAGAATACGGGTTTTCGCTGGATGAAATCCTTGGCGCCGCCACCGGCAAAACCACCAAGGGTGCTGCAAAATACGCAAATCCCGCCAATCCGGAACAGACCTGGACCGGGCGCGGGCGCAAGCCGAACTGGGTGATCGAAGCGCTGGATAACGGCAAGTCGATCGAGGATCTGGCGATCTGATGACGATCCATATCGGGGCTGACCCGGGCGATGTGGCGGAAACCGTCCTCATGCCCGGCGATCCGCTGCGCGCGGAATGGGTGGCGCAGACCTTCCTCACCGAAGTGCGCTGCATCAACCGCCTGCGGGGCATGCTGGGCTTCACCGGGCTGTGGCAGGGCCACCGCGTTACGGTGCATGGCTCCGGCATGGGGATGGCCAGCCTGTCGATCTATGCCAATGAACTGATCCGCGATTACGGCGCAAAAACCCTGATCCGGATCGGCTCCTGCGGCGCGATGCAGCCTGATGTGCAATTGCGAGATGTCATTCTTGCAATGACCGCCACCACGCTGTCCACGCCCTCTTCCGGGATCTTCCGGGAATTGAACTTTGCCCCCTGCGCCAATTATCCGCTGCTGCGTGCGGCGGCGGATGCGGCCATGGCGCGCGGAACGCGCTGCCATGTCGGGGGCATCTATTCCTCGGATGTATTTTACGACGAACGCCCCGACCTGAACGAGATCATGACCCGTCATGGAATATTGGGCGTCGAAATGGAAGCGGCGGAACTTTACAATCTAGGCGCGCGCCATGGGGTCCGCACTCTCGCTGTTCTGACCGTGTCGGATCATCTGCTCACCCATGAGGCGCTGCCCGCAGCCGACCGTCAAAGCTCTTTTGCCGATATGGTGGAAATAGCGCTAACTGCCGCCTTTTCCTGAAATCCGGAGTCCCGGCAAAATCGAACAATTTTCTGGCATTGCCCTGTGATCCCGGTCACGGGGCAATGCTTTTGCGCCCCGTCAGCCGTGACTCCGGTCATAGCCATTGACCGGCGGCGGCGCCCAGCCTGCCAGCAGATCCGCAGGTGCTGCAAGGATCTCCACCTCCAGCGGATAGCAGGCGGCGGCGTCCGAACTGTGCTCGCTGGAACAGTCCCCGCCCGGACAGGCGCTCAGCGCGCCCAGCAGATCAATCTCGGCAAAGAAGGTCAGCGTGTCGCCGGGCCGCACCGGGCTTGCCTTCATGAAATACTGCCCCGTGTCGCGGGTAAAGCCGGTGCACATGAAGACGTTGAGCACATCCTGCACATATCCCTCCGCCGCCGCACGGCTCTGCCCCGTGGCCTCGGCCAGCGCGCGGGTCAGGTTGGAATGGCAGCAGTGGTGATAGGCCTGTCCGCTCAGCAGATGGTGGGTATAGGGATCGCAGCGGGTGCCGATCACGTCATGCACCGCCCCGCCGAACGCGTCGATGCCATACCAGTCCAGACTGTCCTGCACGAGCGTCGCCATGGGCCGCAGCGTCGGAAAGCCGGACCACATCCGGTCCCCCACCCCCAGATGCGAGCCATGCAGCGCCCGCGTCTTGCCGGAATAGAACCGTTCCGACAGATCGGCAGCGTTCCACAGGTTCAGATCGCCGACCTGCGGACCCTCCGTGCAGCGGATGCGGAAAAACCCGCCCGCAGGCACCCGAAAGGCGCAGGCCTCGCGCGGGGCGGCCACGACCTTGTCCACCACCTCCGCCGCCGCCAGCGCCTTGGCGTAAAGCGCCAGATCGGGCGCGGGCAGGGTTTCGACCGGATAACAGATCACCGGCGCCACGGCGCGGCGGGCTTCGGCATCAGCGGGGTCAGGACACATGGCTCGCTCCTTTTTGCGCAGCAAAGCCCGGCGCGCCCGCCCGTGCAAGCCCGTCGCGTCTTCTGACCCCAAATATCCCGGGGGAGCCGCGCGGCACGCGCGGCGGGGGCAGCGCCCCCGTCACGGATCGGGCCGGAAACAGGTCTCGGGGGTCTTGCCGCGCGGGCCCGTGGTCTTTGCGCCGCAATAAATGCAGCGCCACTGGCTGTCGCCCTCGCGCCGCGTCTCCCGCCAGCGGCAGAGGCGGGTCTTGCGGTTGGTGAAGATCAGCAGCAGCACAAAGGCGATGACGAGGCCAAGGGCAACAATCACCCTGCGCCTCGTCGGGAACGATGTTTATTCATGACGCGCAAGATGGCCCGAAGGCCCCTCGGGTCAAGCCGCCCGGTAATAATCCGGGGCGCCCAGATCCTCGCGCGGCTCGGCCTCCGCTGCGGGCACAAGCCGGGGCTCAGGCTGGTAATAGCCATAGGCCTGCTCCAGCGCGGCGCGGGCTTCGGCGGGAGTGACGGTCTTGGTCATCGGAGTCATCCTTTTCTGCGATCCAGCAAGCTCCCCCTCGCCCCGTCACATAAGGCGCCGCGCCGGGCCGTGCACCGGTTGATGCTGCAACTGCGAAATGCACCCAGCGCAACCGTGCCCCAGCGTCATGCCCGATCCAAAGAAAAGGCGCCGCACCCGGACGGGTACGGCGCCATGTCAGAACGGCAAAGCCCGCAGATCAGACGTGCCGGTTCAGCATCATCTTCTTGATCTCGGAAATCGCCTTAGCCGGGTTCAGCCCCTTGGGGCAGGTCTTGGCGCAGTTCATGATGGTGTGGCAGCGATAAAGCTTGAACGGATCCTCAAGATCGTTCAGCCGCTCGCCGGTCGCCTCGTCACGGCTGTCGATGATCCAGCGATAGGCGTGCAGCAGCGCGGCCGGGCCCAGATAGCGGTCGGAATTCCACCAGTAGCTCGGGCAGGCGGTCGAGCAGGAGGCGCACATCACGCATTCATAAAGCCCGTCCAGCTTCTTGCGGTCCTCGATGGACTGGCGCCATTCCTTCTGCGGACGATTGGTCTTGGTTTCCAGCCACGGCATGATCGAGGCATGCTGCGCATAGAAATGCGTCAGGTCGGGGATCAGATCCTTGACCACCGGCATATGCGGCAGCGGATAGATCTTCACCTCGCCCTTGATCTCGTCGAGACCATAGATGCAGGCCAGCGTGTTGATCCCGTCGATGTTCATGGCGCAGGATCCGCAGATCCCCTCGCGGCAGGACCGGCGGAAGGTCAGGGTGGGATCGACCTCGTTCTTGATCTTGATGAGCGCGTCCAGAACCATCGGGCCGCACTTGTCCATATCAAGGAAATAGGTGTCGACCCGCGGGTTCTCGCCGTCATCGGGCGACCAGCGGTAGATCTTGAAGGCCCGGACATTGGTCGCGCCCTCGGGCTTCGGCCAGGTCTTTCCGGTCCGGATCTTGGAATTCTTGGGAAGCGTCAGTTGCACCATGGCTCAGGACTCCTTGGCTGAAAGAGTGGCGTTCGCGCGGGGACGGCGGGCATAACGCGCCTGCCGCCGGAGATAGTTGATACGTCGGCGCAGGCGAAGCAGATGATGCGAAAGGCGCAGGCGCGTGCCGTCAAGCCACACATCCTCCGCCAGCGTCGGCACCTTGCGGGTGCGCATCTGGCGCGCCGCCTTGGCCTCGTAGTCATCGAGGCAGTCGAAGTATCGCTGGTCCACCACGGCCTCGCCCTGATGTTCCACATGAAAGTCGATCACATGCGCGGTCAGACCGCGCGCCTGCGCCTGCTGCACCAGATCCAGCCCGTAAAGGTGAAACCCGGTCAGATCGCAGGAGGGCGCCACCAGCCGGTCGCGACGCAGCAGGATGAAATTCTCATCCACCACATCCACCTCTGCCGGAAAGGGGCCGCGCGCCTGATTTAGCCGCCAGCGGTCACTGATGCGGATGACATACCGCCCGTCCCGGCGTCCGGCATTGGCCGCGATGGCCCAGCGGGGTGCTGCGGCGTCCAGCTCGGCCAGTCGCGCCTCCAGCACGCGGCGGTCGTCCTGCAGGGCCAGGACATCCTGATGCAGGCAGATCAGGTAGCTGCCGCGCGCCTCCTGCAGCAGCCGGTTCAGGCCGGAATAGGCATCAAACTGATTGCCGTCGCGGTTGTCGACATACAGGAATTCCGCAACATCCGGGGTAAAGCCGCGCGCCACGAAGCTGGACACCATGGCCGCATACTGATCGGGGCGGGTGACAAGGCTGAGAAACGAAAACCGCAGCGGCGCCTCGGGAGCGGCACCGCTGACCGCGCGTGCGGGCAGCCCGGCAAGGGGGCAGCCGCTGCTCATGCCGTGACCCCGAAACAGCCGCACCGCCGGCCAGTCGACCGGGTCAAGGCAGCAATGTCACGGAACATCAGGCCAGCCATGTCAGAACCCGGCCAGCAGCGCGGGCACCGCCTGCTGCCCGAAGCAGCGCAGCGTTTCGGGTTTCTGCGCGATCTCGGTCACGATCTGCACCGAGCTTGCGGTGGGCCCGGTGACCGCTTCGCTGGCCAGCGCATAGATCTGCGTGGCATTGGCGTTGTTGATCAGGCAGTCGATGGCGGGCTGCACCGGCACGCCGGGAAACCGCTCTGCCACCACTTTTGCGGTGGTGGACCGGGCGGCCTGACGGGCGATCTGGTCCTGCGTCTGGGCCGAACAGGCGGCCAGCAGCGGCAGGAGGGCAGCAAGGATCAGAGTCCGACGCAATAGGTGGTTCCTCCATAAAGCACGGATGCCCCCGGCGGGCAGTGAGCGCCGCGCGCCGGGCTGGCCGCGGGCGTAGGGCTGCGCAGGCCTGCGCTCCGCGAGGGCGGGGTGCCATAGGTATAGGTCCGGACCGTGGCGCCGTCATTCTGGCGAAGGTCCACCCGGTGGTCGCCCGCCACAGGCCCGGTTTCGGGTGTCGCGGGAAGCGCGCCTGTGGTGCGCGCCCGCACGCAGGCGTTGAGCGCATCGGCGCCCTCCTGCGTGCCGTCCGGGCCCGGCGTCGCCACCGGAACCGGCTGCCCCGCCGGGTAGCTGTAGCTGCCCGGCAGGGAGATCTGAAGCATGCAGCCCACCATCGGATCGCGGGACGCGCCAGTGGCGCAGGCGGGAAGCCCGGCCAGCGCGACCAGTCCGATGAGGCGCGGACCGATCAAAATGTCCGGGCCTTAGGTGCGATCTTGGCAAGGCTGATGCCGCCCTCGGCTTCGCTGGTCAGCGGATCCAGCACCACCGGACGCTGGCTCAGCGTCACCTTGACCCCATCCACATGCGCGATGGTGTGCACACGCCAGTTGTCGTCGTCGCGCGTCGGGTAATCCTCGTGGGCATGCGCCCCGCGGCTTTCCTTGCGCGCCTCGGCGCCAACGATGGTGGCCAGCGCATTCGGCATCAGGTTGGTCAGTTCGAGGCTTTCCATCAGGTCGCTGTTCCAGACAAGGCTGCGGTCGGTGACCTTGATGTCGGCCATCTTGCCCGCCACGGCGGTCATCTTGTCGACCCCGTCTTTCAGCGTCTTGTCGGTGCGGAACACCGCCGCGTCGGCCTGCATGGTCTTCTGCATCTCCAGCCGCAGTTCGGCGGTGGGGATGGCGCCATCGGCGTGGCGCAGCGTGTCGAAGCGGTCAAAGGCCTTGTCCACCGACGGCTTGTCAAAGGCCGCCACCGATGCGGCGCGGTCCACGACCTGCCCCGCCCGGATCGCTGCGGCCCGGCCGAACACCACAAGGTCGATCAGCGAGTTCGAGCCCAGCCGGTTCGCCCCATGCACAGACGCGCAGCCCGCCTCGCCCACGGCCATCAGGCCCGGCACGATGGCATTGGGATTGTCGGCGGTGGGGTTCAGCACCTCGCCCCAGTAGTTGGTCGGGATGCCGCCCATGTTGTAATGCACGGTGGGCAGGACCGGGATCGGTTCCTTGGTCACGTCGACGCCCGCAAAGATCTTGGCGCTTTCCGAAATGCCGGGCAGGCGTTCGGCCAGCGCTTCCTTGGGCAGGTGCGACAGGTTCAGGTGGATATGATCGCCATGCTCGCCCACGCCGCGGCCTTCGCGGATTTCCATGGTCATGCAGCGCGAGACATAGTCGCGCGGCGCCAGATCCTTGTAGTTGGGGGCGTAGCGTTCCATGAACCGCTCGCCTTCCTTGTTGGTGAGGTAGCCGCCCTCGCCCCGCGCGCCTTCGGTGATCAGGCAGCCCGAGCCATAGATGCCGGTCGGGTGGAACTGCACGAATTCCATGTCCTGCAGCGCCAGACCCGCGCGCGCCACCATGCCGCCGCCATCGCCGGTGCAGGTATGCGCCGAGGTGGCGGAGAAATAGGCCCGGCCATAGCCGCCGGTCGCCAGCACCACCATCTTGGCGTTGAAGACATGCATGGTGCCGTCGTCAAGCTTCCAGCAGACCACGCCCTGACACACGCCGTCGGGCGACATGATCAGGTCGATGGCGAAATATTCGATGTAGAATTCCGCGTTGTTCTTCAGCGACTGGCCATAAAGCGTGTGCAGGATGGCGTGGCCGGTGCGGTCGGCGGCGGCGCAGGTGCGCTGCACCGGCGGGCCTTCGCCAAATTCGGTGGTGTGGCCGCCAAAGGGGCGCTGGTAGATCTTGCCCTCTTCGGTGCGCGAGAAGGGCACGCCGTAATGTTCCAGCTCATAGACCGCGGCGGGGGCGGAACGGGCGAGGTATTCCATCGCATCGGTATCGCCCAGCCAGTCGGACCCCTTCACGGTGTCATACATGTGCCACTGCCAGTTGTCCGGGCCCATGTTGGCAAGGCTCGCGGCGATGCCGCCCTGTGCCGCGACGGTGTGCGACCGGGTCGGGAACACCTTGGTCACGCAGGCCGTGCGCAGCCCCTGCTCGGCCATGCCAAGGGTCGCACGCAGGCCGGCACCGCCTGCCCCCACGACCACGACGTCATAGTCATGCGTCTCGTATTCGTATGCAGCCATCTTTGCGGTCTTTCTCTCAGAGAGCGATCTTGGCGAGCGCGAAGAGCCCGGCGGCGGTCAGAGCGTAGCTGAGCCCGATCACCAGCATGATCAGCAGCTTGCGGGTGCTGCCTTGGGTGTAATCCTCGATCATCACCCGGGCGCCCTTGTGGAAATGCTGCAGGCCCACCACCAGCACCAGCCCGGTCAGGATCGCCGGAAACGGCCGCTGGAAGGTCGCCAGCGCGGCGTCATAGCCGGATCCCAGCGCATTGCCGAAGATGTAGAGGAAGGTAGGAACCATGAAGGCCAGAGCAACGGAGCTGACGATCATATACCAGTGATGTTCGGCCCCGCTATGGGCGGAGCCCTTGCCCACGGCGCGCTTGCGGTCGGTCAGGTAACGCATCGGTTGCTCCCTCAGATCCAGAACAGCAGGACGGTCAGCACGGTCAGCACCACCGAGCCATAGATGCAGGCCCAGCCGAGCTTTTCGGCGGTGGGAATGTCCAGCGCCTTGCCCGCGTCGAACGCGAGATGCCGCAGCCCGGCAAGGTAGTGATACCACATGCCCCAGAGCGACAGCAGCATCACCAGATTGCCCACCCAGCTGGTGATCCACCATTCGGCGGTGGCAAAGGCCTCGGGCCCGGCGGCCAGCGCCAGCAACCACCACACCATCGCAAAGGTGGCGACGATCAGCGCGTTGCCAGTGATGCGGGTGAGAATGGAGCTCATGGAGGTGAGCTGAGGTCGGTAATAGGGCCCGATCATGAAAGGGGAGAGCGGGCGTTGGATCCGGTTCTCGTCGGCCATGGCTTGTCCTTTGTGTTCCCTTGTGGCCGGTTTCTACCGGCTTTTCCCCTGCCCTGTCACGTCGCTGCACATGCATTGATCGCATTTTTTGCCGTGATAGCGAAAAAATGAGGGGCTAATGTGATCACAGCCTGAAAACCGTGATCACATTTGCGGCGCTAACGGATTCCCTAGCGGAATGATCGCCTTTTCCAGAAGGTTGCGCCCCACGGCGGGCGGGACGCGGCAGCGACTCAGGCCGCTGCGGCTAAAGCGGCATCAGCGCCCAGTAGTCCAGATCCAGCAGGACATGCGGCAGATAGCGGCCATCCTCACCCCTCAGCTCGAAGGGGGCTCCGCCGCTTGTGGCCACCAGCCGCAGCCGGATCGCGCCGACCCCGGGGGCCTTGGTTTCCGCCTTGTCCAGCACCTCGGACCACGCCCGGACCGTGGTCCCGGCGAAACAGGGATTGGCATGGGCGCCGCCGTTCAGCCCCACGATCATCTGCGCATTGGCCAGCCCGTTGAAGCTGAGCGCGCGGGCCAGCGACATCACATGCCCGCCATAGATCAGCCGCCGCCCGTCCTCGCGGAAGGTGGCGTCGAAATGCACCTTGGCGGTGTTCTGCCACAGGCGCGTGGCGAGCATATGCTCTGCCTCCTCGATGGTGACGCCGTCGACATGGTCGATGGTCTCGCCCACGGCATAATCGCCCCAGCGATGCGGCTCGCCCGCCTGCGCAAAATCATAAGCGCTGAAATCCAGCCCCTGCGGGATGACCAGATCCGCCGCCTGCAGCGCCGGCTTCAGATCGGGCACCACCGGATCCGGGGCGGGCAGGCCTTGGTCCTGCTTGCGCACCAGCACCCAGCGCACATAGTCCAGCACCAGATCGTCACGCTGGTTGCGCCCTTCGGTGCGGACATAGACCACCCCCGACCCGCCGCTGGAGGTCTGTTTCAGCCCGATCACCGTCGAGCGCGCCCGCAGCGTGTCGCCCGGCATCACCGGATGGTGCCAGCGGCCCTCGGCATAGCCCAGATTGGCCACCGCGTTCAGCGACACATCCGGCACGGTCTTGCCGAAGACCAGATGGAACGCCGCCAGATCGTCCAGCGGCGCGGCGGGCAGCCCGCAGGCGCGGGCAAACTCGTCCGAGGAATAAAGCGCATGCCGCGCGGGATAAAGCGCGTGATACAGCGCCCGTTCGCCGCCGCTGACCGTGCGCGGCACGGCATGCTCGATCACCTGACCCAGCCGGTAATGCTCGAAAAAGCGGCCCGGATTGGTCTTGGCCATCACTGCGCCCCCAGCTTCGTCTCGGGGGTGTAGATGCCCGGCGCCTCCTTCACCACGGCCTGCCCGCAGCGCATGACGCCATTCGCGGCGTCAAAGGCATAGGTCGGGCTGCCGTGAAGCTCCCAGCCCTTGTTCAGGGCGTCGGTGACCTTGTGGCAGAAGGCCGACGTGTCGTCAGCACTCAGAAAACGATAGAGTTTCATGAACTTATCCGAAGGTTGGGTAGCCAAGAAGATAATGCACGGCGACAATCGCCCCATAGACGATCACGGTGCCGACCAGCGCCATGATTTCCTTGCGCGCCGGGAAGGGGCCGGTGGGCCGGGTCCACGGGGTCTGGCGGTTGATGAGGATCACCTCCACCACCGCCCAGGCCAGCAGGCCGCCGAACAGCACGAAGGAGGGCACGTCGCCATTCACCAGCAGATGCGCTACCGCCCAAGCCTTGACCGCCGTCAGCTGCGGATGGCGGATGCGGGCGGTGATCGCGGTCTTCATGCCCGAGGCGGCAAAAAGATAGACGGCAAACAGCGTCAGCAGGTTGTTGAGGCCTACGGTCGCCGGGTGCCGCCCCCAGACAAACGCGCCATCGGCCATGCGGTAGCCAAGGATCATGAGGACAAGCCCCGCCAGAATGCCTGCGGTGGCAAGCCCGCGCCCCTTGGGGCCGATGGCTGCGCGCTGCGCCGGGGCCAGCCGTTTCCACAGATGGGCGCCGGACCAGAGGAGCAGACCTAGGATGAGGATCAGCATGGGGAACTCCTGTTCAATCTGCGCCCACCCTCGCCTTATTGTGCCAGCGCGGCAATGGCTTCGGCACGGGCCAGCAGCGATTTCGCCGTGGCCACATGCAGGTTCTCGACGATGCGGCCATCGACCACGGCAACCCCCTGCCCCTCGGCGGCGGCGGCCTCATAAGCCGCGATCTGCCGACGTGCGAGGTCGATCTCCGCCTCGGTGGGGGCAAAGGCGGCATTGGCGATCTCCACCTGCGCGGGATGGATCAGGGTCTTGCCGTCAAAGCCCATGTCGCGGCCCTGATCGCATTCGGCGCGCAGCCCGGAATCGTCCTTGAAGGCGTTATAGACCCCGTCGACGATGATCCGGCCATGGGCTTTGGCGGCCAGCAGGCACAGCTGCAGCGCGGTCAGCATCGGCAGGCGGTCGGCGCGGAAGCGGGAATTCAGCTCCTTGGCCAGATCATTGGTGCCCATCACCATGCCCGCCAGCCGGGGATGCGCGGCGATGGCGGCGGCGTTCAGCATGCCGCGCGGCGTTTCCATCATGGCCCAGAGCGGTTTGCCGGTCAGGGCGGCCAGCGCGTCAAGCTGCGCGGGGCTTTCCACCTTGGGCAGCAGCACCGCGTCGCAGTCCATGCTGGCGGCGGCGCGGGCATCCGCCTCGCCCCATTCGGTGTCGAGCCCGTTGATCCGCACGATCCGCGTGCGCGCGCCATAGCCGCCCATGGCCAGCGCCGCGGTCAGCGTCGCACGCGCGGCGGTTTTTTCGGCGGGGGCGACCGCGTCTTCCAGATCGAAGATGACCGCATCCACGGCAAGGCTGCGCGCCTTGTCGAGCGCGCGGTCCTTGGAGCCGGGAATATACAGCACCGAGCGGTAGGGGCGAAGCGCGAGGTCCATGGTTTCCTCCCTTGAGAAACAAAGTTGCGTGATAGGGGCCATTATTTGCCGAAAAATGCAAGCACCCTGTCGCTGCAATGCAGAGAAAGGCGCAGCGCGCGCTCCGGTTAACCTCTCCTTCGGGTTTTGGGAGGAGAGTGAGGGCAGAGACAAAAGCACGGCGGGAAGCGGGCAAGGATCTGGTCAGGGGACATGGGGGCAGGACCGCGGCAGCGGATCCGTCCAAGCCGAAAGGGTGACACGATGAGCTGGAAAATGGCACTCGGGGGGCTGGGACTGGCGATCTGCGCCGCACCCGCCCTTGCACAGACCCCTGCCTGTGCGCCCCGCGATCAGGTGGTGGACCAGCTGGCCCGCCGCTATGGCGAGGTGCCGCAATCCATCGGGCTGGGCAGCGACAATGCGGTGATGGAGGTCTTCGCCTCGGCAGAGACCGGCACATGGACCATCACCGTGACCACGCCCGCGGGCCTGACCTGTCTGCTGGCCAGCGGACAGGCTTTCGAGGTGGCGGCGGCGCTGCTGACCCCGCCGGGCAGCGATGCCTGAGGTCTGGCGCGCTGGGGGCTCTGCCCCCGTCCGCGCCTGCGCGCGGCCTCCCCCGGAGTTTGCCGGGCAAGATGAAGGCGCGCAGATTCGAGGCGGGACAGGCCCGGACGCGGCGGCGGGTGATGCCGGGCCGGGCAGACCGGCGCAGGGGGCATGCCCGCCCCGCAGGCGAGGTCGGCGAGTAAGGCGTTGGAATGGCGATGTTTAGCGCAAACAATGTCCGGCTCATCCTCTGCCGCTTCCGAAACGCCGCTGTGCAGCGCCCTTGCACGCAGGGCCGCAAGCCCTTACGCAAGCGGCGGACTTCACAATGGAGCGGAGAACAGATCCATGGCCAGACCCAAGATCGCCCTCATCGGCGCGGGACAGATCGGTGGCACGCTTGCCCACCTGGCAGCCCTGAAGGAGCTGGGCGACATCGTGCTTTTCGACATCGCCGAGGGTACGCCCGAAGGCAAGTCGCTCGATATCGCGGAATCCGGCCCCTCCGAAGGGTTTGACGCCAAGCTCAAGGGCACTCAGGACTACGCGGATATCGCGGGGGCCGATGTCTGCATCGTCACCGCCGGTGTGCCGCGCAAACCCGGCATGAGCCGGGACGACCTGCTGGGCATCAACCTCAAGGTCATGAAATCCGTGGGCGAAGGCATCCGCGACAACGCGCCGGACGCTTTCGTGATCTGCATCACCAACCCGCTCGACGCCATGGTCTGGGCGCTGCAGCAGTTTTCGGGCCTGCCCGCGAACAAGGTCTGCGGCATGGCCGGCGTGCTCGATTCCGCACGCTTCCGCCACTTCCTCAGCCTTGAATTCGACGTGTCCATGAAGGACGTGACCGCCTTCGTTCTGGGCGGGCATGGCGACACGATGGTGCCGCTGGTGCGCTATTCCACCGTGGCGGGCATCCCCCTGCCCGATCTGGTGGACATGGGCTGGACCACCAAGGACAAGCTGGACGCGATCGTGCAGCGCACCCGCGACGGCGGCGCCGAAATCGTGGGCCTGCTGAAGACCGGGTCGGCTTTCTACGCCCCCGCCACCAGCGCCATCGAAATGGCCGAAGCCTATCTGAAAGACCAGAAGCGCCTGCTGCCCTGCGCGGCATGGTGTGACGGCGAATTCGGCCTGAACGGCATGTATGTGGGCGTGCCCACCATCATCGGCGCCGGTGGCATCGAGAAGATCGTCGACATCAAGATGACCAAGGACGAACAGGCGATGTTCGACAGCTCGGTCAGCGCGGTGAAGGGTCTTGTGGAGGCCTGCAAGGGCATCGACTCCTCGCTCGCCTGAGCCAGAACGCACCCCGACGGAGGGCTCCGGCTGCGGAAACGCGCCGGGGCCCTTTTTCTATTCTGCACGCTCCGGTTGCGATACGGATGATTCTGAAGGCTGACGGCGCTAACGGATTCCACGGGGGCGGAACTATGTGATCACACCCCGGAAACCTGTGATCACATTGACCGGAATTTTTCCGCCAATCTTCGCTTTGTGCAAGATTTCCCTTCGCAGGCAGGGGGAAGGCGGCTTATACCACCCCCGAAATCGCAGCAAGACGGGAAGAGTCTTCCATGAACATTCATGAATATCAGGCGAAAGCGCTTCTGCGCGACTATGGCTGCCCGGTTTCGGACGGCCGCATCGTGCTTTCCGCCAATGAAGCCAAGACCGCTGCCGGCGCGCTGGACGGTCCGCTCTGGGTGGTGAAAGCGCAGATTCACGCGGGCGGCCGGGGCAAGGGCAAGTTCAAGGAAGCCGAGGCTGGTGAAAAAGGCGGCGTCCGTCTTGCCAAATCGGTGGAAGAAGCCGCCGAGGAAGCCAAGAAGATGCTGGGCAAGACGCTGGTGACCCACCAGACCGGTCCGGCGGGCAAGCAGGTCAACCGCGTCTATATCGAAGACGGTTCGGACATCGAGCGCGAGCTGTATCTGGCGCTGCTGGTGGACCGCGTGACCAGCCGCATCTCTTTCGTCTGCTCCACCGAAGGCGGCATGGACATCGAGGAAGTGGCGGCCTCCACCCCGGAGAAGATCCTGTCCTTCTCGGTCGATCCGGCCACCGGCTACCAGCCCTATCACGGCCGCCGCGTCGCCTTCACGCTGGGTCTTGAAGGCCCGGCCATGAAGCAGTGCGTCAAGCTGATGGGTCAGCTCTACAAGGCCTTCGTCGAGAAGGACATGGAGATGCTGGAGATCAACCCGCTGATCCTCATGCCCGGCGGCAACCTCAAGGTTCTGGACGCCAAGCTCGGCTTTGACGGCAATGCGATGTATCGCCAGCCCGACATCGCCAACCTGCGCGACGAGACCGAGGAGGATTCCAAGGAACTCGAAGCCTCCAAGTATGACCTGAACTACATCGCGCTTGATGGTGAGATCGGCTGCATGGTGAACGGCGCGGGTCTGGCCATGGCGACCATGGACATCATCAAGCTCTACGGGGCCGAGCCTGCCAACTTCCTCGACGTGGGCGGCGGCGCCACCAAGGAGAAGGTGACCGAGGCGTTCAAGATCATCACCTCCGACAAGAACGTGAAGGGCATCCTCGTCAACATCTTCGGCGGCATCATGCGCTGCGACGTGATCGCCGAGGGCGTGATCGCCGCGGTCAAGGAAGTTGGCCTGCAGGTGCCGCTGGTGGTGCGTCTTGAAGGCACCAACGTGGAACTGGGCAAAGAGATCATTGCCAATTCCGGCATGAACGTGATCGCCGCGGACAACCTCAGCGACGGTGCCGAGAAGATCGTGAAGGCTGTGAAGGGCTGAACGGCATGGCGCTGATCGCAAGAATCGACCCTCCGCTGGACGTTGACGCGGACGGGGTCGCGCAGATCCACGCGCGGCCCTACGGCGCGGCAGATGCCATGACCGGAGAGGAGATCTTTGTCTGGACCTCCGAACGGTCCGGCGGGCACGGGCTGGCCGCGCGCGGCACGGTCCTCGAGGCCCGGATCGACAGCTTCGCCAACACGGCGGGCGACGGCACGCACAAGGAGCTTGTGCTGGCCGTCCGGATCACCCACGGCGCGCCGCTGCGCCCGCTGGATCTGGATCAGGTCGCCCCGCCTGCCGATGGCGATGCCGCAAGGCCCATCTACGCGCATGCACTCAACAAAATCACCTCGCTGGAGCCCGATGTTGCAGGCTTCGTGAGGTCGCATTTCGAGGAAGAATGAAATGGCAGTTCTCGTAAACGAACACACCAAGGTCATCTGTCAGGGCATCACCGGCTCGCAGGGGACTTTCCACTCCGAACAGGCCATCGCCTATGGCACCAAGATGGTCGGCGGCGTGACCCCCGGCAAGGGCGGCACCGACCATCTGGGTCTGCCGGTCTTCAACTCGGTCCACGAGGCGAAGCACGTGACCGAAGCCAATGCCTCGGTGATCTATGTGCCCCCGCCCTTCGCGGCCGATTCCATCCTCGAGGCGATCGACGCCGAGATGGAGCTGATCGTCTGCATCACCGAAGGCATTCCGGTGCTGGACATGATGAAGGTCAAGCGCGCGCTGCTGAACAGCAAGTCGCGGCTGATCGGGCCGAACTGCCCGGGCGTCATCACCCCCGATGCCTGCAAGATCGGCATCATGCCCGGCCACATCCACCGTCGCGGCTCGGTCGGCGTCGTGTCGCGTTCGGGCACGCTGACCTACGAGGCGGTCAAGCAGACCACCGATCTGGGTCTGGGCCAGTCCTCTGCCGTGGGCATCGGCGGCGACCCCATCAAGGGCACCGAACATATCGATGTGCTCGACATGTTCCTTGATGACCCGGAAACTCAGGCCATCATCATGATCGGCGAAATCGGCGGCTCCGCCGAGGAAGAGGCTGCGGCCTTCATCGCCGAGCAGAAGAAAAAAGGCCGCTGGAAGCCGATCGCGGGCTTCATCGCGGGCCGCACCGCCCCTCCGGGACGCCGCATGGGCCATGCCGGCGCCATCGTCGCCGGTGGCAAGGGCGACGCGGAATCGAAGATCGAGGCGATGAAATCCGCCGGAATCGTGGTGGCAGACAGCCCGGCAACGCTGGGTGAGGCTGTCATGAAGGCGATCAACGCCTAAGTTATGTCTGAGGGGCGGCTCCGGCCGCCCCTGAGCCCCTGTCCGAAGCCGCCCGGTCGGGCCCCGTTGCGGGGGGTCGCCCAGGCTGCTTCACCGATCGGTCGAAAAGGAATACGCGCAATGACGGATCAAAGCTCAAACGACCAGTTTCACGCCCTCAGCTTCATGCAGGGCGCGAACGCGGAATATCTCGAACAGATGTATGCCCGCTACGCCACCGACCCCAAGGCGGTGGACGAGGCCTGGGCCGAGTTCTTCCGCGCGCTTGGCGATGACGAGACCAGCGTGAAGAAAGAGGCGCAGGGCGCCTCGTGGCAGCGCGCCGACTGGCCGCCGGTGCCCAATGACGACCTGACCGCCGCGCTGACCGGCGAATGGCCGATGGCCGCCCCCGCCGAAGCCAAGGGCGCGGGCCGCAAGATTGCCGAGAAGGCCGCCGAAAAGGGCGTCAACCTGAGCGACGATCAGGTGAAGCGTGCCGTGCTGGATTCCATCCGCGCGCTGATGATCATCCGCGCCTACCGCATCCGCGGCCATTTCGCCGCCGATCTGGATCCGCTGGGCCTGCATGGCCGCGACCCGCATCCCGAGCTTGACCCCAAGGCCTATGGCTTTGCCGAGGCCGACATGGACCGGCCCATCTTCATCGACAACGTGCTGGGGCTGCAGGTGGCCTCCATGCGCGAGATCATGGGGGTGCTGAAGCGGACCTATTGCGGCACCTTCGCGCTGCAATACATGCATATTTCCGATCCCGAACAGTCGGCATGGCTGAAGGAGCGGATCGAGGGCTACGGCAAGGAAGTCAAGTTCACCGGCGAGGGCCGCAAGGCGATCCTCAACAAGATGGTCGAGGCCGAAGGCTTCGAAAAGTTCCTGCATGTCAAATACATGGGGACCAAGCGCTTTGGTCTTGATGGCGGCGAAAGCCTGATCCCGGCGATGGAGCAGATCATCAAGCGCGGCGGCGCGCTGGGGATCAAGGAAGTGATCTTCGGCATGCCGCACCGGGGCCGTCTGTCGGTGCTGGCCAACGTGCTGCAGAAACCCTACCGCGCGATCTTCAACGAATTTCAGGGCGGCAGCTTCAAGCCCGAGGATGTGGACGGGTCGGGCGACGTGAAATACCACCTCGGCGCCTCCTCGGACCGCGAGTTCGACGGCAACAAGGTGCACCTGTCACTGACCGCCAACCCCTCGCACCTCGAGGCGGTGAACCCCGTCGTGTTGGGCAAGGTCCGCGCCAAGCAGGACCAGCTGGGCGATGGCGACCGCAAGCAGGTGCTGCCCGTGCTGCTGCATGGTGACGCGGCCTTTGCGGGTCAGGGCGTTGTCGCGGAATGTTTTGCGCTCTCGGGCCTGCGCGGGCACCGCACCGGCGGCACCATCCATATCGTGGTGAACAACCAGATCGGCTTTACCACGGCGCCGCATTTCTCGCGTTCCTCGCCCTACCCCACCGACAACGCGCTGGTGGTCGAGGCGCCGATCTTCCACGTCAATGGCGACGATCCCGAGGCGGTGGTGCATGCCGCCAAGGTCGCGATCGAGTTCCGCCAGAAATTCGGCAAGGACGTGGTCATCGACATGTTCTGCTACCGTCGCTTCGGACATAACGAAGGCGACGAGCCCATGTTCACCAACCCGATCATGTACAAGCAGATCAAGGGTCACAAGACCACGCTGACGCTCTACACCGAACGGCTGGTCAAGGACGGTCTTATCCCCGAGGGCGAGATCGAGGACATGAAGGCCGCGTTTCAGGCCAAGCTCAACGAGGAATTCGAGGCGGGCAAGACCTACAAGCCCAACAAGGCCGACTGGCTGGACGGGCGCTGGTCGCATCTGGATGCCCAGAAGGAAGGCAATTACCAGCGCGGCGAGACCGCCATCAAGGAAGAGACCCTTGCAGAGATCGGCAAGGGCCTGACCACCGTGCCGGAGGGCTTCCCGCTCCACAAGACGGTGGGCCGCTTCCTTGAAGCGCGGGCGCAGATGTTCGAAAGCGGGCACGGCTTCGACTGGGCCACGGCAGAGGCCATGGCCTTTGGCGCGCTGCTCACCGAAGGCTATCCGGTGCGTCTGGCCGGTCAGGACAGCACGCGCGGCACCTTCTCGCAGCGCCATTCCGGCCTGATCAATCAGGACACCGAAGAGCGGTACTACCCGCTCAACCACATCCGCGAGGGTCAGGCCCGCTACGAGGTGATCGACAGCGCGCTGTCCGAATACGCGGTGGCCGGGTTCGAATACGGCTATTCGCTGGCGGAACCCAATGCGCTGACCCTGTGGGAAGCGCAGTTCGGCGATTTCGCCAACGGCGCGCAGATCATGTTCGACCAGTTCATCAGCTCGGGCGAATCCAAGTGGCTGCGCATGTCCGGCCTCGTCTGCCTGCTGCCGCATGGTTACGAGGGTCAGGGGCCGGAGCACAGCTCGGCGCGTCTGGAACGCTTCCTGCAGATGTGCGGGCAGGACAACTGGATCGTCGCGAACGTCTCGACCCCGGCGAACTACTTCCACATCCTGCGCCGCCAGCTGCACCGCAGCTACCGCAAGCCGCTGATCCTGATGACGCCGAAATCCCTGCTGCGCCACAAGCTGGCCGTGTCGGATGCCGCCGATTTCTCCACCGGGTCGAGCTTCCACCGCGTGCTCTGGGACGATGCCGAAAAGGGCCATTCGGAAGCCAAGCTGGTGGCGGATGACAAGATCCGCCGCGTGGTGATGTGCGCGGGCAAGGTCTATTACGACCTGCTGGAAGAACGCGACGCCCGTGGCATCGACGATGTCTATCTGCTGCGGATCGAACAGTTCTACCCCTTCCCGGCGCTGAGCCTCGTCAAGGAGCTGGAGCGGTTCAAGGGCGCGCAGATGATCTGGTGTCAGGAAGAGCCGAAGAACCAGGGCGCCTGGACCTTCATCGAGCCGAATATCGAATGGGTGCTGGGCCGCATCGACGCGACCCACAAGCGGCCTGTCTATGTGGGCCGCGCCACCTCGGCCTCGCCCGCGACGGGTCTGGCCAGCCAGCACAAAGCACAGCAAGAGGCGCTCGTGAACGAGGCGCTGACGATCGAAGGGAACTGAAACGATGACGACCGAAGTGCGCGTCCCCGCGCTGGGCGAATCCGTGACCGAGGCGACCGTGGCCACCTGGTTCAAGAAACCGGGTGACAGCGTCGCCGTCGACGAGATGCTCTGCGAGCTTGAAACCGACAAGGTCACCGTCGAAGTGCCCTCGCCGGTGTCCGGCAAGCTTGCGGACATCGTGGCGCAGGAAGGCGACACCGTCGGCGTCGATGCCCTGCTGGCCAATATCGCCCCTGCAGGCGAAGCCGGGTCCGAGACCGTCGAGGAACGGCCCTCCGCCAAGAAGGCCGATGACAAGGCCGCTGCCGCCGCCGCCGCCTCCGGCACCGAGGTCAAGGTGATGGTGCCCACGCTGGGTGAATCCGTCTCCGAAGCCACCGTCGCCACATGGTTCAAGAAGGTGGGCGACAGCGTCGCGCAGGACGAGATGCTGTGCGAACTGGAAACCGACAAGGTGTCGGTGGAAGTGCCCTCGCCCGCCGCAGGCGTGCTGGGCCAGATCCTTGCCGAAGAAGGCAGCACCGTGCAGGCCGGTGGCCAGCTGGCCGTGCTGACCTCGGGCGATGGCGCGGTGAAACCCGCCGCCGAAGTGCCGGGCGACACCCAGTATGACACGCCCCCCGCTGGCAATGCCGGGCCCAAGGGCGATATCGAAGATGCGCCCTCCGCCAAGAAGGCCATGGCAGAGGCCGGTCTGTCGCGCGATCAGGTCAGCGGTTCGGGCCGGGATGGCCGGGTGATGAAATCGGACGTGTCCGCCGCCGTCTCCGCCGCCAAATCGGCACCGGCCCCCGCTGCCGCCCCCGCCAGCGCGCAGCGCGCCCCCAGCCCCGCCGAGGATGCGGCGCGCGAAGAACGGGTGAAGATGACCCGCCTGCGCCAGACCATCGCCAAGCGGCTCAAGGACGCGCAGAACACCGCCGCCATGCTCACCACCTATAACGAGGTGGACATGACCGAGGTGATGTCGCTGCGCAACACCTACAAGGACCAGTTCGAGAAGAAGCACGGCGTGCGTCTTGGCTTCATGTCCTTCTTCACCAAGGCCTGCGTGCATGCCCTGAAAGAAGTGCCCGAGGTCAACGCCGAAATCGACGGCACCGATGTGGTCTACAAGAACTTCGTCCACATGGGCATCGCCGCGGGCACCCCGCAGGGGCTCGTGGTGCCGGTGATCCGCGACGTCGACCAGAAAAGCTTCGCCGAGATCGAGAAAGAGATCGGCGAAAAGGGCAAGCGCGCCCGCGACGGCAAGCTCAGCATGGCGGAAATGCAGGGCGGCACCTTCACCATCTCCAATGGCGGCGTCTATGGCTCGCTGATGTCCTCGCCCATCCTGAACCCCCCGCAGTCGGGCATCCTCGGCATGCACAAGATTCAGGACCGGCCCATGGTCATCAACGGCAAGATCGAGATCCGCCCGATGATGTATCTGGCGCTCAGCTACGATCACCGCGTCGTCGACGGCAAGGGCGCCGTGACCTTCCTCGTCCGCGTCAAGGACGCGCTCGAGGATCCGCGCCGCCTGCTGATGGATCTGTGATCCGATGACCTTCGCGCCCCGCCCGATCCGGCGGGGCGCGCCCCCGACCGGCGAAAGGACAGCCCCATGAGCCAGCAGCTTCTGCTTCGCTTTGACGCCTTCGACCAGACCCGGTTCGATGACGATGCCGAAACCCGTGCCGCTGCGGGCCTGACGCTGCTGCAGCTCTGGACCGCCGAGGGCGCCACCCGCTGGGCGCTGTTCTCGGTCAATGACGCCGCCAAGGCGCGGAACTGGCTGTCAGAGACCGGCGCGCTTGGCCATGGCCCCGCCGAGTCGCATTTCCTGAGGACGGCATGACCCCGGAACTGGCCGCCCTTGCCGCCAGCGTGCTGGTGCATCTGGCCGCCGTGATGTGGTCGCAGCAGGCGCTGAACGGCGATATCGGCAAAGACGGCAATGTCGGCACCCGCGAAAACCTCGAGGCGCGGATCTCGCCGCGCACCGCCCGCCTGCGCCGCGCGCTCGCCAACCATGTGGAAAACACCGGGCTCTTCATCATCGCCGTGGTGCTGGTGCAGATGACCGGCAGCAGCAGCTGGCTCACCGCCACCGCCGCTTGGGTCTATGTGGCCGCCCGCGCGCTCTATCTGCCCGCCTATGCCTTCGGCTGGGTGCCATGGCGGTCGCTTATCTTCACCGCAGGACTGCTCGCCACCCTCCTGATGATCGTCGCGAGCCTGATCTGAGCCATGACGCCCGAACTGACCGCCCTCACCCTCGCCGCCCTGCTTCAGGGCCTGCAGTTCCTGCTGTTCTCGATCCTCGCCCAGCGTCAGGTCGGCCCGAAATACGCGGCCTCCCCCCGCGATCAGAAACGCGAGCTGACCGGCTATGCGGGCCGCGCGCAGCGGGCGCTGCAGAACCATTTCGAAGGGCTGATCCTGTTCGGCATCGCCGCCGGGGTGGTGACCTTCGCCGATCAGGGCAACGCGCTCACCGGGGCCTGCGCGCTGGTCTATCTGGGCGCCCGGGTGCTCTATGTGCCCGCCTATCTCTTCGGCTGGACGCCGTGGCGCTCGCTGATCTGGGCCATGGGCTTTGCCGCCACCATGATCCTGCTGATCGCGGCGCTGACATGACCCTTCTTCTGACCGCAAATATCCCGGGGGGAGTCGCGTCAGCGACGGGGGGCAGCGCCCCCCTTTCCCCCGCCCCACACCGCGCGAGGCTGCGGCACCGCCCGCCCCACGCCCCCGTTTGACCCGATAGGAGACTCCCATGGCACAATATGACGTCATCGTGATCGGCGCAGGCCCCGGCGGCTATGTCGCCGCCATCCGCTGCGCCCAGCTGGGCCTGAAAACCGCCTGCGTCGAAGGCCGCGACACGCTTGGCGGCACCTGCCTCAACGTGGGCTGCATCCCCTCCAAAGCGCTGCTGCACGCCTCCCACCAGCTGCACGAGGCCGAGCACAACTTCGCCAAGATGGGCCTCAGTGCGGGCAAGGTGAAGGTCGACTGGAAACAGATGCTCTCCTACAAGGATGACGTGATCGGCCAGAACACCAAGGGCATCGAATTCCTGTTCAAGAAGAACAAGATCGACTGGATCAAGGGCTGGGGCACCATCCCCGAGGCGGGCCGCGTCAAGGTCGGCGACGAGACCCATGAGGCCAAGGCGATCATCATCGCGTCGGGCTCCGAACCCGCCCCCGTGCCCGGCGCCAAGGTCGAGGTGGACGAAAAGATCGTGGTCACCTCCACCGGCGCGCTGGAACTGGGCAAGATCCCGAAAAAGCTGGTGGTGATCGGCGCAGGCGTCATCGGGCTGGAAATGGGCTCGGTCTATGCCCGGCTTGGATCCGAGGTGCAGGTGATCGAATATCTCGACCACATCACCCCCGGCATGGATCCGGAAGTGCAGCGCGCCTTCCAGAAGCTGCTGCAGAAGCAGGGCATGGAGTTCACCCTCGGCGCCGCCGTGTCGGGTGTGGAGACCAAGGGCGGCAAGGCCACGGTCACTTACAAGCTGCGCAAGGATGACAGCGACCACACGGTCGAGGCCGATGTGGTGCTTTGCGCCACGGGCCGCAAGCCGGTGACCAAGGGGCTGGGCCTTGACGCGCTGGGGGTCAAGCTGACCTCGCGCGGGCAGATCGAGACGGATGCGCAGTGGCAGACCTCGATCAAGGGCATCTATGCCATCGGCGACGCCATCGAGGGCCCGATGCTGGCCCACAAGGCCGAGGACGAGGGCATGGCCTGCGCCGAGGTGATCGCGGGCAAGCATGGCCACGTGAATTACGACGTGATCCCCAGCGTCATCTACACATGGCCCGAGGTCGCCGCCGTCGGCAAGACCGAGGCCCAGCTGAAGGAAGAAGGCCGCGCCTACAAGGTCGGCAAGTTCTCCTTCATGGGCAATGGCCGCGCCAAGGCGGTGTTTGCGGGCGACGGCTTCGTGAAGATCCTCGCCGACAAGGAAACCGACCGCGTGCTGGGCTGCCACATCATCGGCCCGTCGGCAGGCGACCTGATCCACGAGATCTGCGTGGCGATGGAATTCGGCGCCTCCGCCGAGGATGTGGCGCTGACCTGCCACGCGCATCCCACCTTCTCGGAAGCGGTGCGCGAGGCGGCGCTGGCCTGCGGCGACGGCGCCATCCATTCCTGATCCGATCTGCGGACGGACAAACGGCCCCCTCTTCGCGGAGGGGGCCGTTTTTATGTAGCGCAGGACCTGTCGCCGAAAATTTTCCTGCGAAAAATTTTCTGGCGCCCTTACCAGAGCGTGGCTTTGGCCCGGGCGGGGTAGTCCCGGTCCCACGCGCCGGCCTCGATCCCGCCGCGGGTCATTTCCGCAAGGATTTCACCAAGGCTCGGCACCAGCGCGCCATCGTCGCGGCCCCAGAGCCCCGAGCGCAGCAGCGCCTTGGGGCATTGGGCATAGACCTCGACGATCTCAACCACGATCACCGTGGCAGGCTCGCGCCCGTCCCGGGTGAAGCGCGCGCGCAGGTCTGCGTCATCGGTCAGCCATGCCCGGCCATTTACCCGCACCACGGCATTGTCGCCCGGCACCATGAACATCAGCGCGATGCGCCCGTCGCGCAGGATGTTGCGCAGGCTGTCGAGCCGGTTGTTGCCGCGCCAGTCGGGCAGCGCCAGCGTGCCCGCGTCCAGTTCCAGCACCACCGGGCCATCATCGCCGCGCGGGCTGGCATCCATGCCTTCGGGGCCGCAGGTGGCCATGACGCAGAACCGCGACGCGGCGATCCAGCGCCGGTAGGCGGGTGTCAGCCGTCCCGCGACCTTGTCGAGCGCCGCACCGGAGGCCTGCCCGTAAAGCGCCTCCAGCTCGGGCAGCGTGTCAATCCTGCGCATAAAATCCCGCCTCTGCCATGAGCCGGTCCGAGGCCGGCTCGATCTCCTGTTCGAGCCGCGACAGGAATTCGCTCTTGCTGAGCCCGGGCGCGAGCGGCGGCAGGAATTCCACCACCGCCAGCCCCGGCTTGCGCAGGATGCCCCGGCGCGGCCAGAACAGCCCCACATTGGTGGCTGCAGGCACGCAGGTCTGTCCGGTCTGGCCATAAAGCAGCGCGGCCCCCACGCGATAGGGCAGCTTGACCCCCGGCGCGACCCGCGTGCCCTGCGGATAGATGATCAGCTGGCCGGGCCGCACCAGCCCCTTTTTCACCTGCGTCAGCATCTGGCCAATGGCGGCGCCGCGCTTGCTGCGGTCCACCGCCACGCAGCCGATGCGCATGGCATATTGCCCCAGCACCGGCGTCCAGAGCAGTTCGCGTTTCATGATGAACTTGGCCGCGGGCACCGCCGAGAAGATCATGATGATGTCGAAAAAGCTCTGATGCTTGGCGGCGATGATGACCTCGCCCTTGGGGGGCGTGCCGCGCACCTCGCTGCGCAGGCCGACCATCCATGCCGCCGACCAGCGCACCCAGCGGCACCAGCTGATGCAGGCAAAGCGGGCACCCCGGCGCGAGACCAGCGCCCATGGGAAACAGCCAAGGCCGATCACGGCCATCATCAGATACATCTGGACGATGAACAGCACCGACCGGACCCATTGCAGCGCATCGCGCATCAGCTCAGACCTCCTAGAACACGGCGTGCCGCTGCCGCCGTGGCGGCAAAGGCCACCGCCGCCGCAAGCGGCGGCACCAGCAGCGGGAAGATCCAGTGCCAGCCGACAAAGGTCAGCCCGGTCAGGAACCCCGCCGTGGATCCGGCGCCGGGCATCAGCAGCACCGCCACCACCCCCAGCGCCACCCCTGCCGCAGCCCCCGTCAGCGCGCGCAGGGTGAAGCGGCGCACGAAGGCGCGGGCGATATAGGCATCGGTGGCGCCCACCAGCCGCAGCACGGCGATCACCTGCGCGTTGGCGGCCAGCGCCGCATTGGCGGCCAGCGTCACCATCGCGCCCACCGTGCCCGCGATCAGCAGGATCGACACCCAGCCCAGCAGGCGCAGCCCGCTTGCCGCCGCCACCAGCGGACGGCGCCAGCGGGTATGGTCATCCAGCACCGCCCCCGGCACCTCTGCCTGCAGGCGCAGCCGCAGCCCCGCCGCGTCATAACCTGTCGCATCCTCGACGATCTCGATCAGCTGCGGCACCGGCAGATTGGCCAGCGGCAGATCCGGGCCGAACCACGGCTCCAGCAGCGCCTGCTGTTCCGCCTCGGTCAGGGCGCGGGCGCGGGCGACACCGGGCGTCTGCTCCAGCAGGCGCAGGGCGGCGGCGGTCTGCGCCGCCTGCTCGCCCGAGGGCGCCGAGATGCGCAGCGTCGAGGAGCGCGCCAGCTCGTCGCCCCAGCTGCTGGCCAGCCGTCCCGCCGCCAGCGACAGCGCCAGCGCGAAGACCGCCAGAAAACACATGGCGGCAGAGGCGAACAGCGTCAGCCGCGCGGTAAAGCCGGTGGGGGGCACCACCCGGTCCGCCGCCGCATCCCCGCGCGCCAGCGCCCGCAGCGATCCAAGGGACACCCTCACAGATCCGCCCCCGCCATCTGCAGCCGCCGGTTGGAGATGCGCAGCACCCGCGCCGAAACCTGCGCCTTGGCGGCGCGGATCAGGGCCAGATCATGGGTGGCGATCAGGATGGTCTTGCCCATGCGGTTCAGTTCGACCAGCAGGCGCAGCAGGCGCTGCGACATCTCCCAGTCGACATTGCCGGTGGGCTCGTCGGCCAGCACCACCTCGGGCGACATGATGACGGCGCGGGCCAGCGCCGCGCGCTGCCGTTCGCCGCCCGACAGTTCCGGCGGCAGCGCCGTGGCGCGCCCGGTCAGCCCGACCCAAGCGAGAAGCTCGTTGAGGTTGCCCATCTGCCCGCTGCTCCAGCCGCCCGAGACGCTGAGCGGCAGCGCCACGTTCTCCGCCAGCGGCAGATGGTCCAGAAACTGGCAGTCCTGATGCACCACGCCCACCCGGCGCCGCGCCAGCGCGATGGCGTCGCGGTCCATGCTGCGCACGTCCTGTCCGAACAGCCGCACCTGCCCCGCCGTGGGGATCAGCGCGCCGTAGCAGAGTTTCAGCAGCGTGGTCTTGCCCGCGCCCGAAGGGCCGGTCAGGAAGTGGAATGACCCTGCGGCAAGCTGCAGCGTCAGGTCGGTCAGAAGCTCTCCGCCGCCATAGCTGTAGCCCACCTGGTCAAGTTCAATCACACCATCACCCGTATTGCCGAGGGTCGGTCTGTTGTGCCCGAGCCTCGCTGCAGTTGCAATCCGCGCGGAGGCGGGAAAACGGGCTTTTCCTTGGCCTGCGGGCAACCTATTGTCCGCAAAGGCGGGACGCCGCCGACGGAGCAGCGGGTGGTGACGAGATGCGGCTGATTTGCCCCAAGTGTGGCGCACAATACGAGGTGCCCCGGGACGCGATCCCGCAGGAGGGCCGCGACGTGCAGTGCTCCGGCTGCGGCCATACATGGTTCCAGTCACAGGCCGATGACAGCGCGCCCGCCCCGGCGCCGGTCCAGCCCCCCGAACCGCCCCGCGCCCCGGATCCCGAACCAGAGCCCGTTGTCGTGGCCGAGCCTGCCCCGAAGCCCGATCTGCAGCCCGAAGAGCCGCCCGCCCCGGTGCGCCCGACCCGGGGCCGCGCGCTGGATCCGTCGGTGGCCGAGGTGCTGCGCGAGGAAGCCGAGCGTGAGAAGCGCCGCCGCTCCTCCGAAGGCGCAGGGCTGGAAACCCAGCCCGAACTGGGGCTGAGCGGGTCTGCCGATGACGAGGCCGCGCGCCGTGCGCGCGCCACGCGCGACCCCATGGGGCATGTGGGCGGCAGCGCGCCGAAACCCGATCCCATCGGCCCGACCGGCGGGGCGGCCACCGCCACCGCCGCCTCCCGGCGCGACCTGCTGCCCGATATCGAGGAAATCAACCAGACGCTGCGCGCCACCAGCGAACGCCGCGCGGTGGAAACGCTGCAGGGCCGCGCCGCACTGGAAGAAGAGGCGGCAGAGGGCAATGGCGGCTTTGGCCGGGGCTTTCTTGTGGCGGTGCTGCTGGGGCTGGTGGCGGCGGGGATCTACCTGATGGCCCCGCGCCTGAGCGAGATGCTGCCCGCCGCCGCCCCCGCGCTGGAAAGCTATACGCAGGCGGTGAACGGCGCGCGGCTGTGGCTGGACGGTCAGGTGGCGGCGCTGCGCGCGCAATGGGGCGCCTGATCCGGCATCAGCCCCGGCCCTTCCACGGCACCAGCACACGTTCTGCCCAGCGCATCAGCACGTCGATGGCAAACCCGATGCCCCCGATCAGGATGATGCCCATCAGCACGATGTCGGTCAGCTGGAATTTCGACGCGACCATGATCATCATGCCCGCGCCCTTTTCCGCCGCGACCAGTTCGGCGGCGACCACCGTGCCCCAGCACACGCCCATGGCCACCCGCGCCCCGGTGAAGATGTCGGGCAGCGAGTTGGGGATGATGACATGGCGCAGGATCTGCGCCTTGCTGGCGCCCAGCGCATAGGCGGCATGAACCTTGGAGATTTTCACCCCCGACACGCCCGAACGTGCCGCGATGCACATGATCCAGAGTGCGGCCAGAAACAGCAGGATGATCTTGCCCGCCTCGCCGATGCCCGCCCACAGGATCACCAGCGGGATCAGCGCCAGCGGCGGCACCGGGCGCATGAATTCCACGATCGGGTCGAACCAGCCCCGGAACCAGCCCGACAGGCCCATGGCATAGCCCAGCGGAATCCCCACCAGCGCCCCCAGCACGAAGCCCGCCACCACGCGCCACAGCGACCAGCCCAGATGCTCCCACAGGGTGCTGTCGCGATAGCCGTTCTGCGCGATCTCGACCAGCCGCGCCACCACCGCTTCGGGGGCGGGCAGCCAGATCGGCTCCATCTGCCAGCCCTTCGCGGGCTCGAAAGTCAGCGTGCCCTTGGGCGACATGCCGACCCGGCCATAGGGGGTCTGCACCGCGCCGCCGGGGCTGATGGGTTCGCCATTGACCGCCACCACGCGATGGCCCGCATCGCGCCCCGCCGCATCATTCTCGTCCACCCGGATCAGGCCGGACCGCCATGCGGTGACACTGGCCGCGTCATCCTTGGCCCAGCCCTCGCCTTCGGGCACCTGAGGCGCCGCCGCCTCCTCTCCCAGCGGGGCCACGGCAACCGTCACCGTGGCGTCATCGGGCGGCAGGCCATCGGCCTCGGCGGTATAGGTGAACCGCGCCTCGCCCACGAAGGGCCCCGGCGCGTGCAGGAATCCCGGCACCCAGTGCGAGCCGGTGAACGCCCCCCAGAGCAGGAAGATCGTCAGCACCGACAGCACCGAGGCGACGCGGTCGGGGCGCACCGCGCTTTCATCACCAAAGGTCACGGTCTTGCGCGCCGCCATGCCCGACAGGCTGCGGTGCACCAGCAGCCGCACCAGCGCAAACGACGCCGCGAACACCACCAGATAGATCAGCAGAACGGTCATGTGGCGGCCTCGGTGCGGCCCATGATTTCCTCTTCCATGTCCCAGATCATGCTCAGGATTTCCTCGCGCCGCAGCGCAAATTCGGGATGTTTCTTGACGCGGCGCAGATCCTCCGCCGCTCCCAGATCGGCAAAGGGCAGCCGATACTCGCGGTGGATGCGGCCCGGGCGCGGCGCCATGACGATCAGCCGTTCGCCCAGAAGCAGCGCCTCTTCGACGGAATGGGTGATGAGGATGATGGTCTTGCCGGTTTCCTTCCAGAGCTTCAGCACGAGGCTCTGCATCTTCTCGCGCGTCAGCGCATCCAGCGCCCCCAAGGGTTCGTCCATCAGGATCACGTCCGGGTCATTGGCCAGACAGCGCGCCAGCGCCACGCGCTGCTGCATGCCGCCCGACAGTTCATAGACCGCCTTGTCCTTGAAGGCGTGCAGGCCCACCACCTCCAGCAGGTGATCCACCTGCGCGCCCCAGTCGCGTTCGCGTCGGCCGGCCATGCGCGGGCCAAAGCTGACATTCTCGCGCACGTTCATCCATTCGAACAGCGCACCCTGCTGGAACACCATGCCGCGTTCGGCGGCGGGGCCGCGCACCTCGTGGCCGTTGAGCCGCACCACGCCTTCGGTGGGGGCCAGAAACCCCGCCACGATGTTCAGAAGCGTGGTCTTGCCACAGCCAGACGGCCCCAGCACCGACAGCAGTTCACCCCGCGCCAGCGTCAGCGACACATCGTTCAGCGCCTGAACCGTGCCGCCGCCCGGCAGGTCGAACCGCATCGACAGGTTTTCAAGGGAAAGCCCGGTCATCATCACCCCGCCTTTCAGGAAACGAAAGGCGCGGCACCCAAAGGGCCGCCGCGCCGTCACAGGCCAGAGGCCCGGGTTACATGGCCGAGGCGGATTGCAGCGGCCCGGTGTTCACATGATCGGCGTAGCTGTCGAGCGCGCCATCAATGGATCCGGCTTCGACAAACACGTCGGCCACGCCCTTCATGAACTCCTGCGCGCCGCCGCCCAGCCATTTCGCCGTCATCTGCTCCTCGACGGTGGGAAAGACGAAGGTGGCCAGCGTTTCGGCGGTGGCGGCCTCGTCCATGCCCGCATCCTTGGCGATCACCGGCAGCATCTCGGCATGGTTGGCCTCATCCGCCCACATGGCATTCGCCTCGGCGGTCACGGCCAGAAACTTTGCCACCAGATCGGAGTTTTCCGCCACCCATGCAGCAGGGCCGGAGGTCACGTCGAAGACGAGGATGCCCAGATCCTCCTTCTCGGCGCCGGTCAGCAGCACGTTGCCGTGCTCTGTCATCCGGCGCAGCGCCCCGCCCCAGCCGCAGGCCATGTCCACCGCCCCCTGCGCGATGGCGGCGGCGCCATCGGGCGGCGCCATGTCCACGATCTCCAGACTGGCGAGGTCGACGCCAAAATGGTTCATCTGCTTGAGAAAGCCGTAATGCGCGGCGGTGCCCAGCGGCACGGCCACCTTCTTGCCCGCCAGTTCGCCCGCGCTGTCCTTGTCGATCTCCAGTTCGCTGCGCACCACGCAGTTGTCATTGTCGGCATAGCTTACCGCCACGTCGAGGATCTGCAGATCCTGCCCGGCAGAGGCCGCGACCACGAAGGGCGGCACGCCTTGGCTTACCGACATATGCACATCGCCCGAGGCCATGGCGGCGGACATGGCGGTGCCGGTGTCGAAGCTGACCCAGTTCACCGGGACGCCCAGCGCCTCGTCATAGAGGCCCTTGGCCTTGGCATATTCGAAGGGCATCGGCCATTCGAGGAAATAGCCCACCGTCACCGACTGCGCCTGAGCAGCCCCCGCCATCAGCGCCAGAGCGGCGACCGCCCCCGTCAGCACCCGTGTCCGTGTCATCCGCATCTCCCTGTGTGGCGCCCCGCATCGTTGCGGCGGGGCTTGGCCCGATCCGACCGGGAATCCCTGCGCCGTTCAATGGCCAACCCCGGATCCGGCGGTCCCGACACCTGCGCGCCGGGGGCATCTGCCCGGAAATGCGGCACTCCGCCGCCCGGTTTTGCGGCAGCACACAGGGCGCAGGCCAAGGGATCCGGGGGATCAGGAAATCTGGCCTTACCCTTGCACCGGATCTGGCCCTAAGACATCCGTGCGTTTCCGGATCATGTGCTATGATCCCGAATGACCCCGGCCCGCCGTGGACCGCCCCGTGCCGGCCCGGCCCAGAGACAAGGAGACCCGAAATGGACGGCTCGCTTTCCCAGAACGACCTTTCCCATGTGATCGAGGCCGACAAGGCCCATGTCTGGCATCACCTGACCCAGCACAAGCAGTTCGAAACCGGCGATCCCCGCATCATCGTCGAAGGCAAGGGCCTGCGCGTCTGGGACCAGACCGGGCGCGAACATCTGGACGCCGTGTCGGGCGCGGTCTGGACGGTGAATGTGGGCTATGGCCGCAAATCCATCGTGGATGCGATCTCCGAACAGCTGATGAAGCTCAACTATTTCGCGGGCGCCGCAGGCTCGATCCCCGGCGCGCTTTACGCCGAAAAGCTGATCGAAAAGATGCCGGGCCTGTCCCGCGTCTATTACTGCAACTCCGGATCCGAGGCCAACGAGAAGGCCTTCAAGATGGTGCGCCAGATCGCGCACAAGCGTTATGGCGGCAAGAAGCACAAGATCCTGTATCGTGAACGCGACTATCACGGCACCACCATCGCCTGCCTGTCGGGCGGTGGCCAGCAGGAGCGCAACGCACAATATGGCCCCTTTGCCCCCGGCTTCGTCGAGGTGCCGCATTGCCTTGAATACCGCGCGCAATGGGATCTGAGCGGCGAGGCCTATGGCCAGCGCGCCGCCGATGCCATCGAGGAGGTGATCCTGCGCGAAGGCCCCGACACGGTGGGCGCGCTGTGTCTGGAGCCGGTGACCGCAGGCGGCGGCGTGATCGTGCCGCCCCCCGGCTACTGGGAGCGCGTGCAGGAAATCTGCCGCAAGTATGACATCCTGCTGCATATCGACGAGGTGGTCTGTGGCGTGGGCCGCACCGGCACTTGGTTCGGCTACCAGCATTACGGGGTGGAGCCGGATTTTGTGACCATGGCCAAGGGCGTGGCCTCGGGCTATGCCGCCATCGCCTGCTGCGTCACCTCGGAACGGGTGTTCGACCTGTTCAAGGACGATGCCAGCGATCCGATGAACTATTTCCGCGACATTTCCACCTTTGGCGGCTGCACCGCCGGTCCCGCCGCCGCGCTGGAAAACATGCGCATCATCGAAGACGAGGATCTGCTGGGCAACTGCACCCGCATGGGCGACTACATGCTGGGCCGTCTGGGCGAGCTGAAGGACAAGCACGCCGTGGTGGGCGACGTGCGCGGCAAGGGGCTATTCCTTGGCGCCGAACTGGTGGCCGACCGCGAGACCCGCGCGCCGCTGCATGAAAAACAGGTGGCCGCCGTGGTGGCGGATGTGAACCGGCAGGGGGTCATCATCGGCATGACCAACCGCTCCATCCCCGGGCTGAACAACACGCTGTGCTTTGCCCCGCCGCTGATCGTGACCAAGGATGATGTCGACGAGATCATCACGGCGGTGGACAATGCCCTGAGCCGCGTCGCCGTCTGAGATGACCGTGGCGCAGCAGAACCACCTCGGGCAGCCCGTGGGGCTGCCCGTCCCCGATCCCCGCCCGCGCCCCCGGCCCGACCCCGTCATGCTGACCGGGCGCTGGGTCACGCTGGTGCCGCTGCAGGCAGATCATGCCGAGCCGCTGCTTGCCGCCTTTGACGCGGATGCGGAGGGGCGCGGCTGGACCTATCTGCCCTACGGGCCTTTCACCAGCCGCGCCGAAGGCCGCGACTGGATCGCGCGCTGCGCCGAAAGCCGCGATCCGCTGTTCTTTACCCTCTGCGCTCCGGACGGGACACCGCAGGGCATGGCAAGCTACCTGCGCATCGATCCCGCCAATGGCAGCATCGAGGTCGGGCATATCCACTACGCCCCCGCGCTGCAGCGCCGCCCCGCCGCGACCGAGGCCATGGCCCTGCTGATGCGCCACGCCTTCGAGGATCTGGGCTACCGGCGCTATGAATGGAAATGCGACGCGCTGAATGCGCCCTCGCGCCGGGCTGCCGAACGGCTGGGCTTCACCTATGAGGGCACCTTCCGGCAGGCCGCCATCGTAAAGGGCCGCAACCGCGACACCGCATGGTATGCCATCACCGATCAGGACTGGCCCGCGCTGCGCAGCCGGCTTGACCGCTGGCTTGCGCCCGAAAATTTCGACGCACAGGGCCAGCAGATCACCCGGCTGTCGCAGGGCTAGGCGCCGCTTCGCCCCCGCCACGGATTTCGCAACAAAAAAAGGGTCGCCAGCGGCGACCCTTCAACTGCAGCGGATGGTCCGCGGATCAGCCGTTGACGCTGTCTTTCAGCGCCTTGGCGATCGTCATCTTGACCACCTTGTCGGCCTCTTTCTTGAACTGCTCGCCGGTGGCGGGGTTGCGCACCATGCGTTCGGGGCGCTCGCGGCAGTAGATCTTGCCCACGCCGGGCAGAGTCACGGAACCGCCATCGGCGACTTCCTTGGTGATGATGCCGGTCAGGGCGTCCAGCGCGGTGGATGCGGTTTTCTTGTCCGACCCCATCTCTTCCGCCAGAGCGGCAACGAGTTGGGTTTTGGTCATCGGCTTGGCCATTTCATGGTCTCCTTGAACTGCCCGATCTTCAGGGCCCAATTGCGGGTATCTAACAGATGGTCGCGCTCAAACACAACGATTGCAGGGCTTTTGCAAGGGCAAAAGCAAGCGCTTTGGCCGATATCCGCGCGTCAGAGGAAGGCCGTTTCATCAAAACTGCGCAGCTTGCGGCTGTGAATCCGCTCCAGCGGCATGGAGCGCAGATGCTCCATGGCCCGGATGCCGACCATCAGATGCCGCGCCACCTGAGTCTTGTAAAAGTCCGAGGCCATGCCCGGCAGCTTCAGCTCGCCATGCAGCGGCTTGTCGCTGACGCAGAGCAGCGTGCCGTAAGGCACCCGGAAGCGGAAGCCGTTGGCGGCGATGGTGGCGCTTTCCATATCCAGCGCCACGGCGCGGCACTGGCTCAGCCGCTGCACCGGGCCGCGCTGGTCGCGCAGCTCCCAGTTGCGGTTGTCGACGCTGGCCACGGTGCCGGTGCGCATCACCCGCTTCAGGTCATAGCCCGACAGCTGGGTTTCCTCTTCCACCGCATCTTCCAGCGCCACCTGAATCTCGGCCAGCGCCGGGATAGGCACCCAGACCGGCAGATCGTCATCCAGCACCTTGTCCTCGCGCAGATAGGCATGGGCCAGCACAAAATCCCCCAGCGACTGCGAATTGCGCAGCCCGGCGCAATGGCCGACCATGATCCACGCATGCGGGCGCAGCACCGCGATATGGTCGGTGGCGGTCTTGGCGTTGGAGGGCCCCACCCCGATATTCACCAGCGTGATCCCCGACCCGTCGGCGCGCTTGAGGTGATAGGTCGGCATCTGCGGCATCTTGGGGCTTTGCGGGATCACCTCGTCGGATCTGGTGATCTGCACATTGCCGGTGGAGACAAAAGCGGTATAGCCGCTGTCCGGATCGGCCAGCTTCAGCCGGGCATAGGCCTCGAATTCGCTGACATAGAACTGGTAGTTGGTGAACAGCACGTGGTTCTGGAAATGCTCGGGGTCGGTGGCGGTGTAATGCGCAAGCCGGGCCAGCGAATAATCCACCCGCTGCGCGGTGAAAGGCGCCAGCGGCTCCGCCCCGTCCGGCGCGGGACGGGCCACGCCATTGACGATGTCATCATTGGTGGTCGACAGATCGGGCACATCGAACACGTCGCGCAGGATGAAGGCGCCCGCGCCTTCCTGCGGCACGGTCAGTTCGGGGTAATTGGCCACGGCAAAATGCACCGGCATCGGGGTGGTGGACAGGCCCACCTGCACCGGCACGCCATGATTGGCGATCAGAAGCCCGATCTGCTGCGTCAGGTAATGCCGGAACAGATCCGGCCGCGTGACCGAGGTGGCATGGGTGCCGGGCTGCGACACATGGCCAAAGCTCAGGCGGCTGTCGACCTTGGCAAAGCTGGTCGTGGTGATGCGCAGTTCGGGATAAAACGCGCGGTAGCGCACGCCCGGATGCCCGGTGGCCATGGCCTGCAGGAAATTGTCCCGCAGGAATTCGGCGGCCTGCGCATAAAGCGCGCAAAGCCGGTCCACGGCGGCGGCGGCATTGTCGAACAGCTCCGGCCCCGGCGTGTCGGGCGTGACGATGTCCAGCTGTCCGGGTGTGTCCTGCATGATCGGCCTCCGTTTTGCGGCGTTATTGCAGGGCAACGTGACAGGAAGGTGTGAGGCATTCAAGCGCAAGCACCTGCCACGGAACCTGTGCTGCGGGCCGCGCGTTCCGCGCTCATGTCCCGTGCCCCCAACCTTGTCTATTTCCCCGACACCCGCCCCGGCATCCGGCGCCGCCGCTGCGGGCGCGGCTTCAGCTACACCGCGCCCGATGGCACGCGGATCGACGACCGCGCCGAACGCGCCCGGATCGCGGCGCTGGCGGTGCCCCCCGCCTATGAGGAGGTCTGGATCTGTCCGCGCGCCAATGGCCATCTGCAGGCCACCGGACGCGACGCGCGGGCGCGCAAGCAGTATCGCTATCACCCGGACTGGACCGCCTTCCGGGCCGAGCGCAAGTTCGCGCATCTGGCCGAATTCGGCGCCGCCCTGCCCGCCCTGCGCCGCCGCATCCTTGCCGACCTGCGCAGCCATGATCCGGGGGAGCGCAGCTTCGCGCTGGCGGCGGTGCTGGCGCTGCTGGACCGGGCCGGGCTGCGGGTCGGCAATGCGGGCTATGCCAAGGAAAACCGCACCTTTGGCGCCACCACTCTGCGCGGCGCCCATATGCAGCTTGACGGCGGCGCGCTGCATCTGCGCTTTCCCGGCAAGGGCGGCAAGCCGGTGGATCAGGTCCTGCGCGACCACACGCTGAACCGCGCGCTGACGCGGCTCGACGATCTGCCCGGGCAGGACCTTCTGGGCTGGCTGGACGAGACGGGCGCGCCGCATGGCATCCGGTCGGAGGAGGTGAATGCCTTTCTGGCGGACCGCACCGGCAATGACCGCCTGACTGCCAAGACCTTCCGCACATGGACCGGCACCGTCGCGGCGCTGGACGCGGCGCTGCGCCCCGGGCCTGCCAGCATCAAGGCCATGGCCGAGGCGGCGGCGGAGCGGCTGCACAACACCCCCGCCATCGCCCGCAAGTCCTATATCCACCCCGAGGTGATCGCGCTTGCCGATCTGGACGAGGCCGCGCGGCAGGAGAGCACCGCCGATGCCCGGGACATCCCCGGCCTGCGCCGCACAGAGGTGCGGCTGCTGCATCTGCTCGGCGGCTGATCAGCCCGCCGAACGCAGCCCGGTCTGCACCAGCATGCCGCGGCGCTTGGCCTCGTAATAATAGCCGCGCGCATACCAGCCGATGGCGGTGTCATGGCTGCCATCCGCCAGAAGCCACGCGCCGCGCAGGTATTTGACGCCATATTGCAGGTTGGTGTCCGCCTTCAGCAGATCGGTCGCCTCGCCGCGAAACCCCATGGTCCGCGCCGTCTGCGGCAGGATCTGCAGAAGCCCCATATAGGGCCCGTTGCGCGCCCCCGGATTGTGGCTGCTTTCGCGGATCGCGAGCCTGTGCACCAGCGACCGGGGCACCTCGTAGTGATCCGACCATTTGTTGATGAGAAAGCGCAGCTGCGGCGTCTCGTTGGGATGCAGCGGCGGATCGTAGGTTTCAGGCTCTTCCTGTGACATGCGCGGACCGGAGGCACAGGCGGCCAAAGGCAGGAGCAGCAGCGACAGGCAGGCACGGCGGGAATACGCGGTCATCCAGACACCCCTTCTGAGGACAGAAATCCGGTAGCGAAACCGGGCGGGCCTGCCTATCCCCTTTGGTCGCGATCGGCGAAACCCTGCCAAGCGCGCAGCCCCCTTGCCAAGACAGGCGGCAAAATCCACTCTGCCGCCATGACACAGACGCTCCTGACCCTCGGCCATGGCTATTGCGCCCGGGCCCTTGCCGCCCGGCTGCTGCCGCAGGGCTGGCAGGTGCTGGCCACCCATCGCGACCCCGACCGTGCCGCCGATCTGGCGGCGACGGGTGTCACCCCCGTGCTCTGGACGCGCGAGGCGGTCGCTGCGGCGCTGGCGCAGGCCAGCCATGTGCTGGTGAGCGCCGGCCCCGATGGCGAGGGCGATCCCGCGCTGCGGCTTGCGGGCGACCTGCTGGCGGCGCGGGGCGCGGATCTGGACTGGCTGGGCTATCTGTCCACCACCGGCGTCTATGGCGACCAGAACGGCGGCTGGGTCGACGAGGACACGCCCCCCGCGCCGTCAACCGCGCGCGGCAAGGCGCGGCTTGCGGCGGAACGGGCGTGGTCGGCGCTGCCCGGCCTGCCGCTGCACATCTTCCGGCTGGCGGGGATCTACGGCCCCGGGCGCGGTCCGTTCGAAAAGGTCCGGCAGGGCAGCGCGCGGCGCATCGTGAAACCGGGGCAGGTGTTCAGCCGCATTCATGTCGAAGACATCGCGCAGGCGCTGGAGGCCTCGATCCGCCAGCCCCGGCCCGGCGCGGTCTACAATCTCTGTGACGACGACCCCGCCCCGCCGCAGGAGGTCATCGCCCATGCCGCCCGCCTGCTGGACCTGCCGCCGCCGCCGGAAGTGCCCTTCGCCGAGGCGGATCTGACCCCCATGGCGCGCAGCTTCTATGCCGAAAACAAGCGGGTGCGGAACGACCTTGTGAAGCGCGAGCTTGGGCTGCGCCTGATCCATCCCGATTACCGCTCCGGCCTCGCCACCCTGCTGGCGGAGACGGGGTAAGGGGGGCGCTGCCCCCCTCCTGGCCTGCGGCCAGTTCACCCCCCGGAGTTTAGGGGCAAGATGAAGGCGAAAGAGCGGGCTTTCATCTTGCCCCTAAACTCCCGCCGGAGGCAGGCCGTGACGGCTGTCAGGCGCGCTTGCTGAGGAGGTCGATACCCAGCGTCACCAGAACCTTTTCCTCGATCCGCGCGGCGTCGAGCCCGGCGCTGGCATACATGTCGGCGGGGCTCGCGTGGTCGATGAAGGTGTCGGGCAGCACCATGGAGCGGAATTTCAGCCCGTGGTCGAAGACGCCTTCCTCGGCCAGAAGCTGCGCCACATGGCTGCCGAAGCCGCCGATGGCGCCTTCCTCGATGGTCAGCAGCGCCTCGTGATCGCGGGCGAGGCGCAGGATCAGGTCGCGGTCGAGCGGCTTGGCGAAGCGGGCATCAGCGACCGTTGGCGACAGGCCGCGCGCCTCCAGCTTTTCGCAGGCGGCCATGACCTCGGACAGCCGCGTGCCGAAGCTGAGGATGGCCACGCGCGAGCCTTCGCGGATCATGCGGCCGCGCCCGATCGGCAGCGGGATGCCGCGTTCCGGCATCTCGACCCCCACGCCCTCGCCGCGCGGATAACGGAAGGCGATGGGGCCCTCGTCATGGGCGGCGGCAGTGGCGACCATATGCACCAGTTCCGCCTCGTCGGCGGCGGCCATCACCACCATGCCCGGCAGGTTGGCGAGAAAGGCCACGTCAAAGGCCCCGGCATGGGTGGCGCCATCGGCCCCCACCAGCCCGGCGCGGTCGATGGCGAAGCGCACCGGCAGGCGCTGGATCGCCACGTCATGCACGATCTGGTCATAGCCGCGCTGCAGGAAGGTGGAATACATCGCGCAGAACGGTTTCATGCCCCCCGCCGCCAGCCCGGCGGAGAAGGTCACGCCATGCTGTTCGGCGATGCCCACATCGAAGACGCGGGACGGAAAGCGTTCGGCCATCAGGTCAAGCCCGGTGCCATCGGGCATGGCGGCGGTCACCGCGCAGATGCGCGGATCCTCGGCGGCAAGCTGGGTCAGGGTCCGGGCAAAGACCTTGGTATAGGCGGGCGCGTTGGAGGGTGCCTTTTTCTGCTCTCCCGTCGCCACGTCGAACTTGCCCCGGGCATGGCCCCGGTCGGCGGCATGTTCGGCGGGGGCATAGCCCTTGCCCTTGCGGGTCAGCACATGGATCAGGATTGGCCCCGTCGCCCGCGCCTTGACCATGCGCAGGACCGGCAGCAGCTGGTGCAGGTCATGACCATCAAGCGGGCCGAGATAGCTGAAGCCCAGTTCCTCGAAGAGCGTGCCGCCCACGGTCAGGCCCTTGAGGATGTCGCGGGCGCGCTTGGCGCCTTCGCGGAAGGGCGGCGGCAGCAGGTTCACCGCGCCCTTGGCGGCGGCTTTCAGGTCGTGAAAGGGCTGTTCGGCGTAAAGCCGGCTGAGATAGGCGGACATGGCCCCGGTGGGCGGCGCGATCGACATCTCGTTGTCGTTCAGCACCACGATCAGCCGCTTGCCCAGATGGCCCGCATTGTTCATCGCCTCATAGGCCATGCCCGCCGACATCGACCCGTCGCCGATCACCGCGATGGCATCGCCCAGCCCGGTATCGCAGACCCCGCCCAGTTCCCGCGCCATGGCAAAACCAAGTGCGGCGCTGATCGAGGTGGAGCTATGCCCCGCGCCAAAGCAGTCATAGGGGGATTCCGACCGTTTGGCGAAGCCCGACAGCCCGTCCTTCATGCGCAGGGTGCGGATGCGGTCGCGGCGGCCAGTCAGGATCTTGTGCGGATAGCACTGGTGCGACACGTCCCAGACCAGCTTGTCGCGCGGCGTGTCGAAGACCGCGTGCAGCGCCACGGTCAGTTCCACCACGCCCAGACCCGCGCCCAGATGGCCGCCGGTTTCCGACACGGCGGAAATCGTCTCGGCCCGCAGTTCATGGGACAGCCGGACCAGTTCATCATCCGAAAGCCGCTTGAGATCGGCGGGCGCGGTGACGCGGTCCAGAAGGGGCGTTTGGGGGCGGGAGGACATGAGAGGCTCCTGACGTCAGGTCTTGCGCGAGATAACGAACCGCGCCGCATCCCGCAAGTTCCGGGCGGCATCGCCATAGGGGGCAAGCGCCGTGCAGGCCTCGTCCACCAGCGCGCGGGCGCGGGCGCGGGCCGGCTCCAGCCCCAGCAGCGACACGAAGGTGGCCTTGCCGCGTCCGGCATCCTTGCCGGTGGCCTTGCCCAGCGTCGCGGCGTCGCCTTCGACATCAAGGATGTCATCGGCGATCTGGAAGGCAAGGCCCAGACAGTCGCCATAGCGGCAGAGCGGCGCGGGATCCGCCCCCGCCATCCGCGCGCCAGCGGCGGCGGACCATGTGATCAGCGCGCCGGTCTTCAGCGCCTGCAGCGCCTCGATCTGCGGCAGGGTCAGCGGGTCGGCGGCGGTTTCGGCGGCGATGTCCAGCAGCTGCCCGCCCACCATGCCGCGCACCCCCGAGGCCGCCGCCAGCGTGGCGATCAGGTGCAGCCGGGCTTCCGGCGGGCAGGTCGCGCGGGTCAGCAGCTCGAAGGCGAGGCCCTGCAGCGCGTCCCCGGCCAGCACTGCCGTCGCCTCCGACCAGCGGCGGTGCACGGTGGGCTTGCCGCGGCGCAGGTCGTCATCATCCATGCAGGGCAGATCGTCATGCACCAGCGAATAGCCGTGCAGCGCCTCGATGGCGGCGGCGGCGGGGGCGGCGGCCTCGGGGCTCAGCCCGTGCAGCCGCGCGCCTTCCAGCACCAGAAAGGCGCGCAGGCCCTTGCCGCCCTCGACCGCATAGACCATCGCCTCGGCCACGTCGCCGCCCTGCCCGGCCAGTGCCGCGCGGATCTGGTCAAAGGCCAGATCCCGCGCCCGGCCCATGGCCTGCGCCAGATCCGGGGCCAGATCGCGCACCGGTGCCGACATCAGAGCCCCTCGACCGGAGTCACCCCCGACGGTTCGCCCTTGGCGTCCAGCGTGATGGCGGCGACCTTTTCCTCGGCCTCCTTCAGCTTGTCCTCGCAGCGTTTGCGCAGATCGCTGCCGCGCTGATAAAGGCGGATGGATTCGTCCAGCGGCACCTCGCCGCGTTCCAGCTGGGTCACCACCTGTTCCAGTTCGGCCATCGCCTGTTCAAAGCTCATGTCCGCGACGGGGGTATCAGTCATCTGCCTGCCTCGATCAGTTCCATCACATGCACCCGGGCGCTGTCCGCCAGAGCCGCCAGATCATAGCCGCCTTCCAGCACGGAGACCACCCGCCCCCGCGCCGTGCGTGCCGCAATCTCGCAGAGCCGCTGGGTGAGCCAGCCAAAATCCTCGGTCTGCCAGTTCAGCTCTGCCAAGGGATCGTCGGCATGGGCGTCAAACCCCGCCGACAGGATCAGCAGGCGCGGCGCAAACGCCTCCAGCCGGGGGAAGACCTGCGCCTCATAGGCGGCGCGCACCTCGGCGCCGGTGCTGCCGGGGGGCAGCGGGACATTCAGGATCGTGTCCTGCGCGCCGCGTTCGGAAGGATCGCCGCTGCCGGGCCAGAGCGGCATCTGCTGAGAGGTGATGACCAGCGCGCGCGGTTCGTCCCAGAGCAGCGCCTGCGTGCCATTGCCATGGTGCACGTCAAAATCGACGATGGCGACCCGGTCTAGCCCGTGATGGTCCAGCGCATGTTTGGCGGCGAGCGCGGCATTGCCGAAGATGCAGAAGCCCATGGGGGTTTCCGCCTCGGCATGGTGGCCGGGCGGGCGGGTGGCGCAGAAGGCATTGGCGAATTCCCCCGCGATCACGCCATCAACGGCGCGGAGCGCGGCGCCCACCCCGCGCCGGGCGGCGCGGACCGACCCCGGCGACAGCCATGTGTCGGCATCAAGCTGCGCATGGCCGCGCGCCGGTTCGGCGCGCGCCAGCCGGTCCAGATAGCGCTGGGGATGCAGCCGCAGCAGGTCGGCATCGCCCGCCTCGGGGGCGGCCAGCCGCAGCAGGTCCAGCGTCGCCAGCGCCTCCTGCACATGCCGCAGCCGCGCCACCTGTTCGGGATGGCCGGGGGGCGTCACATGCGCGAGGCAGTCGGCATGGGTGATCAGCGCGGTGGTCATGTGTGGCCCTCCTCCGGTTGCGCCAGCGCAGGCAGATGACCCCGGCGCGCGGGATCCGGCAAGCCCTTAGCCACAGATATGGCGCGGGACGGGCTGCAGAAAACCGCGCCGCCGCGGAAAATTGCACGAGGTGGCGGTCAGTCCGGGGCCAGCATGTAGCCCGCGCCGCGCACCGTCTGCAGATAGCGCGGCTGTTTCGGATCCGCCTCGATCTTGCGGCGCAGGCGGGTGATCTGCACGTCCACCGCGCGTTCCTGTGCCTGTCCGCGGTCGCGGCCCAGCTCCTCCACCAGCTTGGTGCGCGACAGCGCCTCGCCGGGGCGGGCAGAGAAAATCCGCATCAGCTGGCTTTCGGTGGCGGTCAGCCGCACCAGATCGCCGCCTTTCCACATCTCGCCGCGTTCGATGTCATAGCGGATCGGCCCCAGCGTCAGCAGCTTGGGCTGCGTCGCGTCGGAGGGCGCCTCGGGCATCCGGCGCAGGATCGCATTGATGCGCAGCAGCAGTTCCTTCGGCTCGAAGGGTTTGGACAGGTAGTCATCCGCCCCCGCCTCCAGCCCCTTGATGCGGTCCTCGGTCTCGCCGCGTGCGGTCAGCAGCAGCACCGGCATCCGGCCCGACTGACGGATGAAGCGGGTCAGGCTGATGCCATCCTCGCCGGGCATCATCACGTCCAGCACCACCATGTCGAAATCAAGCCCGGCCATCAGCCGCCTTGCATGGGCGGCCTCGCGGGCGGCGGTGACCATGAAGCCGTGGCGGATCAGGAACTTCTGCAGCAGACCCCGGATCCGTTCATCATCATCGACAATCAGCAGGTGGATGTCCGGATCGCTCATGTCCGGTTCTCCCGCAGCCGCAGATACTGCCGGTGCATGTCCGGATCCATCATCGCCTCCAGCACGCGGCGGAAGCCTGCCACCGCCTCCGGCCCGGCCTGGCGGAAGGCGGCGCGCATGCGGGCGCGCTGCGCATCCGACAGCTGCCGTTCCAGCTGGTCGCCCGCGGGGGTCAGGAACAGATGCCGCTCGCGCTTGTCGGCGCGGCCCACCCGGCTTTCCACCAGACCGTCCTCGACCAGCGTGCGCAGCACCCGGTTCAGCGACTGCTTGGTGACGCCAAGGATGTTGAGCAGGTTGTTCACCGTGGTGCCGGGGGCGCAGTGGATGAAATGGAGCGCGCGGTGATGGGCGCGGCCATAGCTCAGCCCCTGCAGGATGCGGTCGGGATCGGCGGTAAAGCCGCGATAGGCAAAAAACATCGCCTCGATCCCCTGCCGAAGCTGTTCGTCGGTCAGGTAAAGCAGCGCCTCGCCACCCTGTGCCTGCACGCCCGCTTCCGCCATCGTCGCCTCCTTCTGCCTGTCCAGCCCGTTTTAAGTCAGCCTTGTTGACATTCCAACAGCAAACTGCTAGCGAGTCTCAGTTTTTGCGCAATATTATGTCCTGAACGGACCTAACTGCCGCAACTTTTGAAAAGAACCCGAGGAAGGAGAGGGCTCATGGAAGGCGCATACGACAATCGCGACGGCAAGATCTGGATGGATGGCCAGATGGTGGAATGGCGCGACGCGCAGGTGCATGTGCTGACCCATGCGCTGCACTATGCCAGCTCTGTCTTCGAGGGGGAACGGGCCTATAACGGCAAGATCTTCCTCAGCCACGAGCATTCGAAGCGGCTGCATTTCTCGGCCGGCCAGCTGGATTTCGAAATCCCGTGGACGGCGGAAGAAATCGACGCCGCCAAGGATGCCGTGCTGAAGGCCAATGGCTTTACCAACGCCTATGTGCGCGCGGTGGCGTGGCGCGGCGCGGGTCCGGACATGGGCGTCGCCTCCAAGCGCAACCCGGTGCGGCTGTCGATCGCGGCATGGGAATGGGGCAACTATTATGGCGATGCCAAGATGAAGGGCGCCAAGCTCGACATCGCCAAGTGGAAACGTCCCTCCCCCGAAACCGAACCCAGCTTTGCCAAGGCCGCCGGTCTTTACATGATCTGCACCATGGCCAAGCACGCCGCCGAGGCAAAGGGCTGTTCCGACGCGATGATGTTCGACTATCGCGGCTATGTGGCCGAGGCCACCGGCGCCAACATCTTCTTCGTGAAGGATGGCGAGGTGCACACCCCCCTGCCCGACTGCTTCCTGAACGGGCTGACCCGGCAGACCGTCATCAAGCTGCTGAAGGAAAAGGGCGTCACGGTGCATGAGCGCCATATCGAACCCGGCGAGCTGGAAGGCTTTGAACAGTGCTGGCTGACCGGCACCGCGGCAGAGATCACGCCCGTGGGCCAGATCGGCGACTACACTTTCGAAGTTGGCGCGCTGACCCGCGACATTTCGGAAACCTACGAAAAGCTGGTCCGGGCCTGACGCCCTGACCCACTGAGACCCACTGAACAGGCCGGGGCGAGTCAGGTTTCGCCCCGGCCGCAGCGCCGGTCAGGTCATCGCGCGCAGCATTCCGGTATTGGACTGGATCACGGTGTTCAGTTCCACGATCTTGGCCAGCCGCGCCTCGATCTCGTCCTGCCCCGCATCCAGCTGATCGACGATCCCAGACAGCGAATCCCCGGTGCCGGTCAGTGCCGCACTTTCGATCTTGCACATCATGCGGGTGGAGCTGAGGCCGGTGACATAGCGTTTCATGTCCAGCACTGACCGGCCAAGCCGCATCGCCTCCATCTCCACGACCTTGAGCGCCTCCTGCGCAGAGCGCTGGAACATCCGTTCTTCGCCATCCAGCCGGGTCTTGTCATCGGCAAGATCGCTTGTGTTCTCGCCATGACGGGTGTCGTCGTTGAACATCTCGGACATTTCGCCCTGCATGGCCGCCGCGCAGACCAGAAACTGCCCGCGCTGGATGGTTTCGCGCATCCGCACATAGGTGCTGTCATCGCCATCGACAAAGCCGCGCACCCATGACGCCATTTCATCCAGCATGGAGCCATAGTTCACGGAAATGGCGCTGATCGGACCCCCGGCGTTTTCCAGCCGCGAGGCGAGGATCCGCATGTTCATCGGCACGGTGCGGATCGCCTTGATGATCTCTGTCATCTGGTCGGTCTGCGCCTTGATGTCCGCGATGGTGCGCGACATCACCAGAAACCGCTGCTGGCGCTGGTCCAGCTCGACGCCGATGCGCCGCGCCCGCTCCTCCATCTCTGTAGCGATGGCGGCGGCCATGAAGCCTTCGTAGCTGGCAAAACCGTGCTGGGCCAGCCGGTCCAGCAGCATCTGGGCGCTGCGTCCCGCCTGCAGCCCCTGTTCCTTTTCCGCCTGCAGCATGTCGGCATAGATGCCACGCACCTGCGCGAACAGATCCGACGACGGTTTCATCCGGACGGAGATATATCCGCCCTCAATCGGCCAGGCCACGGCAAAGACCCAGTAGAACCGCCCGTCCTTGGTGCGGTTCTTGACATAGGCGGCGACGTTCTTGCCGTCCTTCAGCCGTTCCCAGTACAGGTGGAACACGCCCTTGGGCATGTCGGGATGGCGCACGACCTTATGCGGGGCGCCCTTCAGCTCGTCCCAGGTGAAGCCGGAAACCCGCTGGAAGACGCTGTTGCCTTCCTGAATCACCCCGCGTTCGTCGGTGCGGGTGAAAAACAGTTCTTTCGCTTCGAAAGGCACCTCGCCCAGCGTGCTGTTCCGGGTCTGTGCCATGAGTTGCGCATCATGCTGCGTCATCGGTGCCTCGACTGCCATATCCCGCGTTCGAGGCACCATGCGCCGAGACCCGTTAGAGAATCGTTTAGACGCGCCGCTTTATGTCAGCCCGGAGACAGGCCGCGCAGCCGTTCGGAGCGGCGGCGCAGCATTTCCACCGTGGCCAGCAGGCAGATGGAAATGGCCACAAGGATGGTCGCGGCGGCAAGGATGGTGGGCGACAGCTGTTCGCGCAGGCCGGTGAACATCTGCCATGGCAGCGTCTGCAGTTCGGCGGATCCGATGAACAGCACCACCACCACTTCGTCGAAAGAGGTGATGAAGGCAAAAAGCCCGCCAGAGATCACGCCGGGCAGGATCAGCGGCATCTGCACCCGGAAAAACGTGGTGACGGGATTGGCCCCCATATTCGCCGCAGCCCGGGTCAGCGAGCGGTCAAAGCCCACCAGCGTGGCGGTCACCGTGATGATGACAAAGGGAATTCCCAGCACCGCATGGGCCAGCACCACGCCCCAGAGCGTGCCGACGATGTTGATCTTGGAATAGAAGAAATACATCCCCGTGGCCGAGATGATCAGCGGCACGATCATCGGCGAGATCAGGATCGCCATGATCGCCCGCCGCCCCGGCACATGCGACTGCGACAGGCCGATCGCGGCCAGCGTGCCCAGCGTCACCGAAATGATCGTGGCCAGCGGCGCGATGATCAGCGAATTGCGCACCGCCCGCGTCCATTCCGGGTTGGTCAGGAAATCGACGTAATGCTGCAGGGAATAGCCCGCAGGATCAAAATCCAGCATTTCCGGCGTGAAGGTAAAGAAGTTCTGCGCGTTGAAGGACAGCGGGATGATGACAAGGATCGGCGTGATCAGGAACACGAAGATCGCGCCACAGATCACCCGGAAGGTGTAGTGCCACAGCACCTGCCCCGCCGTGAGGTAAGGCACCAGCGGCATGCGGTAGCGGCGCCAGCCAATCCAGTAGACGAACCAGCCGAAGAACCAGCCGAAAAGCGCGCCAAGAATGGCGCCGGACACGCCGCTCATTGCATAGCCCGCCAGCAGCAGCAGCGCCACAAGCCCCCAGCGCAGCGGACGTTCCAGCGCGGCGGGCAGGGTCATGGCGGCAAAGCCCAAGGCCGCCAGCAGCAGCGCGCCGCCGAGGATGCCCAAGGGCACCGACCCGTTGGCCGCCCCCACGAACATCCCCGCAAGCGCGCCCGCGGCGGCCAGAGTGGGCAGGGTGAAAGACAGCGGCTGCTTGGCCGAGGGGGTGAGGATCACGGTGCTCATGTCTTTATCCCAGCTTCACGTTGTCGATGCCCACGATGCGGTCATAGGCCCAGTAGAGCACCAGCACGACCGCCAGCAGGATCGCCCCCAGCGCCGCCGCCAGCCCCCAGTTGAGCGAGGTGGAGATGTGATAGGCGATGCGGTTGGAAATGAAGGTGCCGGTGGTGCCGCCCACGATTTCCGGCGTGATGTAATAGCCGATGGACAGGATGAACACGAGGATGGACCCCGCGCCGATCCCCGGCACCGACTGCGGGAAATAGACCCGCCAGAAGGTGGTCCAGTTGGTGGCCCCCAGCGATTTCGCCGCCCGCACATAAGAGGGCGGGATGGTCGACATCACCGAATACATCGGCAGGATCATGAAGGGCAGCAGGATATGGGTCATGGCGATGATGGTGCCAAGCTGGTTGTTGATCATCGCGAGCCGCGCATCGTCCCCCACCAGCCCGAGCCAGACCAGCGTGTCATTGATGACGCCCTGCTGCTGCAGCATGATCTTCCACGCCGAGGTGCGCACCAGCAGCGAGGTCCAGAACGGCAGAAGCACGAGGATCATCAGCAGGTTGGCGCTGCGCGACGGCAGGTTGGACAGAAGATAGGCCACCGGATAGGCCAAGAGCACGCAGCTGAACGTGATGGCCAGCGACATGAACAGCGTGCGTCCGAACAGCAGCATGTAGATGCGTTCGTTTTCGGGCCGCTTCTCCATCCCCTCCGGCGTCAGCTGCATGTCCATCGCGTTCAGGAAATAGCCCGGCGTGTAATCGGGGGAGTATAGCTTCAGCGTCTGCCAGATCTGCGGCTGCACCCAGGCCTCGTCAATCTCGGCGAACCCGTCCCGGAAAGGCAGGCGGCTGAAGTCGGGGCTGTCCACCAGCGCATCGGCGGCGGCCAGCATCTCGGCCCGCGGGCCGTCATAGCCGGACAGATCCGCTGCGGCCAGATCCTGATAAAGTGCGGTATGCACGGCCGACCACGGCTCTTCTTCCAGCGGGCTGTCGCCCTCCTCGGTCTGGGTGAAGCGCGCAAAGGCCGCATAATGTTCGGCGCTGCGCGGCAGCAGGGTCTCTGCCCCCTCGCGCAGCTGGAATCTGGGCATGCGCCCTTCGCCGTCCCACGCGGCCTGTTCCGAAAGCCAGTCGGGATCGCCAAAGATCTCGGCCCAGGGTTCGGGCTCGTCCCAGTCGCCGTTCAGATCGGTGAACTGGTCCTGATAAAGCTCGCCCATATCCTCCAGCCCGCGGCCCGACTTGCGGAAGAGCGAGGAGGCGCCGGTCTGTTCGTAATTCAGCCGCGAGCCCAGCCGGGTATGTTCCTTGCGCTCTGCGGCCAGAAACAGGTCGTAATAGGCGGCTTCGAACACCGGCTCGTCGGGAACCCCCTGCCCGTCCCAGTCCGCCAGCAGGCGCGCGGTGCGCGGCATGGTGTTGGACACGATCTGGTTTTCCACCGACCGGAACAGCATGTCGGCGATGGGAGCGATGAAGGTGATCAGCACGAACAGCAGCAGCGGCGCGATCAGGGCCAGCGCGCGCATCTTCTGCATCCGCAGCGCGCGGGACAGGCTCTTTTTCAGCGGCGTGCCGTCAGCGGCCAGCATGGGCCCCCGTGATGCGGGTTGCGTGGCGTCGGTCATCCGGTCTCCGTGCGTTATCGGCGGGCTGCGGGAAATGGGGGTAAAGGGGGGATGCGGCGCGAAGGGCGCCGCATCCCGGTCAGCAGAGGGTCAGATCACTGCGCGAGCCAGGACTGGAACTTCGCGTCGATGTCGTCGCGGTAGTCGGCCCAGAATTCATACTGGGTGACATAGACGTTGGTCGCGTTGGCCGGGTCGGTCGGCATGTGCGGCGCCATCTCGATGCCCAGATCCGCATGCTTGCCCACCAGCGGTGCCGAGGAGGCGCGGGCCGGACCATAGGAGATGTAGGCGGACTGATCGGCCAGACGCTGCGTGTCGGTGGCGAATTCGAGGAAGTGCATCACACGGGCCAGACGGTCCTCGGGCAGACCTTCGGGCACGACCCAGCCGTCGAAATCCAGCATCTGCGCATCCCAGAGCATGCCGATGGGCTGGCCCTGCTCGGCGATGGCCGAGAACAGGCGACCGTTATAGGTGGAGCCCATCACGACCTCGCCATCGGCCAGCAGCTGCGGGGTTTCCGCGGCGGCGGACCACCAGATGGTGTCATCCTTGATGGTGTCGAGCTTGGCCAGCGCGCGGTCCTGCCCTTCGGGCGTGGCCAGCACGTCATACAGCTCTTCCTTCGGCACGCCGTCACAGATCAGCGCCCATTCCACATTCGCCAGCGGGCGCTTGTTCAGCGCGCGCTTGCCCGGATAGGTTTCGGTGTCGAAGAGCGCGCAGATGTCGGTGGGCGGCGTGTCGCCGACCATGTCGGTGCGGTAGCCCACCGTGGTCGAGAACACGATCTGCGGGATGAAGCAGTCGGAGACGAGCGAGTCGCCGAAATCGTCGGTGGGCGCGCTGCCGTCGTCGCCTTCGGCGAGCACCTCGTCGAAATCGATCTCCATCGCCAGACCTTCGTCACACAGACGGATGCTGTCGGCGGCTTCCACGTCCACCAGATCCCATGTGATGTTGCCGGCTTCGGTCATGGCGCGCAGCTTGGCCACCGCCTCGGCAGAGCTTTCGTCCCATGCGATGCTGACCTCGGGGTGCAGCGCCTGATAGGGCTCGGCATAGGCTTTGAGCTGGCTGTTCTGATAGGCCCCGCCCCACGACACGATGGTCATGGAATTGGCCATGTCCTGCGCAGCCACGGCGCCTGCCGCGACCGAAAGCGCGGTCGAGGCAAGAAGCGTCTTGGTCAGTTTCATCTGATACTCCCTTTGACACCCGTATTGTCGTGGGATCCGGGACACGGGCAAACCACCGGATCCTGTGATGCGCCGCAGGGCCGCCCTCCGCGGGGCAGCCGCGCGGGCCTCGATCTCAGAGCGCGTCCAGCGCGCGGCAGTCCTCGGGCAGCCAGCCGATCTCGATCTCCTGACCGGGCTTCAGCCGCACCTGATCGGGGGCGTTGCGGGTCTTGATGACGAAATCGGTATTGCCCGCCACGGCAAGCCGGGTGCGGAAAATGTCACCCATATAGATGAACTCCAGCACCTTGGCCTTCAGCGTATGGGCGCCGGGCCGCAGCCGCTCGCGGTTGTATTCCACCCGCTCCGGACGGATCGACACGCGGGTGCGTTCGCCCACCTTCGACACGTTCACGGGCTTGGCGTCGATGACCTCGCCATCGTCCAGCCGCACCGTGCAGATGTCGCCGCGCATCTCCTGCACCACGCCTTCCAGCGTGTTGTTCTCGCCGATGAACTGCGCCACGAAGCTGTTCTGCGGCTCTTCATAAAGCTCGGCAGGCGGGGCAAGCTGCTGGATGCGCCCGTCATTGAACACCGCCACCCGGTCCGACATGGTCAGCGCCTCGGTCTGGTCATGGGTGACATAGACCGTGGTGATGCCCAGCGAATGCGCCAGCGAGGTGATCTCGAACTGCATCTTCTCGCGCAGCTGCTTGTCAAGCGCGCCAAGCGGCTCGTCCATCAGCACCAGTTCCGGTTCGAAGACCAGCGCGCGGGCCAGCGCGATGCGCTGCTGCTGCCCGCCCGAAAGCTGCGCCGGACGGCGCCCGCCAAAGGCCCCCATCTCCACCATGTCGAGCGCGCGCTTGACCTTGGCCTCGCGGTCGGACTTGCCGATCTTGCGCACCTCCAGCGGGAAGGCGAGGTTTTCGGCCACGGTCATATGCGGAAACAGCGCATAGTTCTGGAACACCATACCGATGCCGCGCTTGTGCGGCGGGATGTTGTTGATGGGCTTGCCCGCCAGCTTGATCTCGCCATGGGTGGCGGTCTCGAACCCGGCCAGCATCATCAGGCAGGTGGTCTTTCCCGATCCCGACGGCCCCAGCATCGTCAGGAACTCGCCCTTGGGCAGGGTCAGGTTCAGATCCTTGACGACGAGCGACACGCCGTCATAGCTCTTTTGCACACGTTCGAAGGCGACGAATGCGTCGCTTGATCCGGTATCAGGCAAATCCGGCTCCCCGTTGATGTCCGCGGATTTTTTCCGCTGTCTTGTAGCCTGATAAAACCGCGTCGGAACCAATCTTGCAACCGTGTTGAGACAAAGCGCCGGGGATTCGGGCACTTGCGGGACAAGGCGACACATTTGCGGCACTTCGCAGTGAAAATGCGTCATCAGACAGACCCAAACGGGAAAACCGCCCGCACCCGTCCCGCGCTGCCCTAAGGTCACCCAGCAGGCTGCGGAGGGGATTTCTGCCCAGAATCGCCCCTGACCCCGCCATGACAGCCCCGGCGGCGCCCAATTCGGCGGCAGCGGGCGCTGAAAAGGTCAGAAAACGCGCAAGGATGCCGCGAAATGTCGTTTTCGGCGGGCCAAGCCCCCCTGTCATGGCGTGAACTGACCTCATCGGCAGCAAGGAGAGGCGCATGGACCACAAATTCCCCAAAGATCTTCCGTTCAGCGCGGCGGAATATGCCCGCCGCCTGTCGCTGACCCGCAAGGCCATGGATGTGGCCGGGCTCGACGCGCTCTGGGTCACCGATCCGTCGAACATGGCGTGGCTCACCGGCTATGACGGCTGGTCCTTCTACGTGCATCAGGGCGTGCTGGTGCTGCCCGATCAGGATCCGATCTGGTGGGGCCGCAATCAGGACACCAATGGCGCGCTGCGCACCGTCTGGATGTCCGACGATCATGTCTGGGGCTATGCCGACAATTACGTGCAGTCGCCCGACCGCCACCCGATGCGCGATCTCGCCGTGCGCATGGCGGGGCTTGGCCTCGAAGAGGCGCGCATCGGCGTCGAGACCGACAATTACTATTTCTCCGCCAAGGCGCTGATGGTGCTGACCGAAACGCTGGCCCGCGCGCAGTTCCCCGATGCCACGGCGCTGGTCAACTGGCAGCGCGGCATCAAATCCGCCGAAGAGATCACCTTCATGCGCCGCGCCGCGCGCATCTCGGAAAAGATCATCGACGGGCTGGTGGAGCGTGTCGAACCCGGCATTCCGAAAAACGAGGTGGTGGCAGAGATCCTGCGCGACGCGGTGATGGGGGCCGATGGCCACTGGGGCGATTACGCCGCCATCGTGCCGCTTTTGCCCTCGGGCACCGATGCCGCCGCCCCGCATCTGACATGGGACGGGCGCCCCTTCGAAAAGGGACAGGCCACCTTCTTTGAAATCGCGGGCTGCTACCGGCGCTATCATACGCCGTTCTGCCGCTCGATCTATCTCGGCACCCCGCCCGACTTCATCCGCATCGCCGAGGCCGCGCTGATCGAGGGGCTGGAGGCCGGGCTCGAAGCCGCCCGCGCCGGCAACCGCGCCTCCGACATCGCCCATGCGCTGGCAGCGCCGCTGGACCGGGCGGGCATCGAACGCGGCGCGCGCTGCGGCTATCCGATCGGGCTCAGCTATCCGCCCGACTGGGGCGAACGCACCATCAGCCTGCGCACCGAAGATGAAACCGTGCTGCAGCCCGGCATGACCTTCCACTTCATGCCCGGGCTCTGGATGGCGGATTGGGGGCTGGAAATCACCGAGAGCATCCTCATCACCGAAGACGGCGCGGCGGAATGTTTCTGCGACCGCCCCCGCCAGCTTTACGTGAAGCCATGAGCCTGCTGCCCCGTACCGAAGCGCTGCTGGCGCGCCTCATCGCCTGCCCCACCGTCTCCAGCGACAGCAACATGGAGATGATGGCGCTGATGGCCGACCATCTGGAGCATTTCGGCGCCCGGGTGGAGCTGTTCTCCGACAGCACCGGGCGCAAGGCCAATCTTTTTGCGACGCTTGGTCCCGACATCCCCGGCGGCGTGGTGCTGTCGGGGCATTCGGATGTGGTGCCGGTCACCGACCAGATCTGGTCCAGCGATCCCTTCACCCTCACCGAACGCGACGACCACCTCTATGGCCGGGGCAGCTGCGACATGAAGGGCTTCATCGCGGCGGCGCTGGCCTTGGCCGAACCCGTCTCGCAGACGCCGCTGCGCCGCCCGCTGCACCTGTGCTTCACCCATGACGAGGAGGTGGGCTGCCTCGGCGCCCGCGCGCTGGTGCCGGAACTGCAGCGCCGCGGCTATGCCCCGCGCATGGCGCTGGTGGGGGAACCCACCGGCATGCGGCTGATCGAAGGCCACAAGGGCTGCTGCGAATACACCACCCGCTTCACCGGGCTCGAAGGCCACGGCTCCGACCCCGATGCCGGGGTCAATGCGGTGCTTTACGCGCTGCGCTACACCCAGCGGCTGATGGATCTGGCGGAGGCGCTGAAAACCCGCGCCCCCGCCGAAAGCCGCTTCACCCCGCCCTGGACGACGGTGAATGTGGGTCGCCTCGCGGGCGGGGTCGCGCATAACGTCATCCCGGGCCGGGCCGAGCTTGACTGGGAAATGCGCCCCGTCCAGCCCGGCGATGCGGAGTACATGCGCGAGGCGCTGGCGCATTACGTCACCCATGACCTGCTGCCCGCCATGCGCGCCGTACATCCCGGCGCCGACATCACCACCGAGGTGATCGGCGAGGTGGCGGGGCTGATGCCCATGCCCGACAACGAGGCCCGCGACCTGATCTCGCGCCTGACCGGCAGCAACACCGCCGATGTGGTGCCCTTCGGCACCGAGGCGGGCCTGTTTCAGGACATGGGCATGTCGGTGGTGGTCTGCGGCCCCGGCGAGATCGCGCAGGCGCACAAGCCCGACGAATTCGTCACCCGCAGCCAGCTCGCGCAGTGCCTCGGCCTGCTCGAAGGCGTGGCCCGCAGCCTCGCCGCCTGAACCAGCCGGGCCCCCGCGCCCCCTTCATCTTGCCCCTAAACTCCACGGGGGTGCGGGGGTGTGAAACCCCCGCGGCGCAAGGCTTCAGCCCGCGCCGCGCCCGGCCAGATCCTGCGGCACCACCAGCCGCGTGCCATAGGTGATCCGCGTCACGATCCGCCGCAGATGCTCGGGGCGGAACGCGATGCATCCTTCGGTGGCAAAGCCGGGCCGCCGCCAGCGGTGCAGGAAGATCGCCGAGCCCCGCCCGCGCTCCGCGCGCGGCCAGTTCCAGTCGGTCAGCAGCACCAGATCATAAAGCGGATCGCCCCGCCGCAGCCTCTCGTGGCTGTGCGGATAGGGCGCGCGCACCATCAGGTTGTAATCCTCGTGGCGCGGGTCGTCGGACCACAGGTCGCCGGGCCGGATCGGCAGCGCCCAGTCCACAGGCCGCGCCATGCGGTCGGGCCGGTAAAGGCAGCCCACCAGCCGATGCACCCCCGCCGGGGTGGCGCCATCACCCTCGCGCTTGTCGGCCCGCACCCCGCCGCGCCCGATGCTGCAGGGCCAGAGCCGCCCGGCAAAGCGCAGCCCCTGTGGCGTCAGCACCATGTCCTCGGGCCGGATCACAGCAGATGCCCCGATTTTTCGGCCTTGGTCGCCAGATAGCGGGCGTTCTGCGGCGTATGCCCGACCTTCAGCGGCACGCGTTCGGCCACGGTGATGCCGCAGCGCTCCATCATCGCCATCTTCGCGGGATTGTTGGTCAGAAGCCGCACCGCACCAAAGCCCATGCGGCGCAGGATCTCGGCGCCCAGCCGGAAATCGCGCTCGTCATCCTCGAAGCCCAGCCGGTGATTGGCCTCCACCGTGTCAAAGCCCTGATCCTGCAGCGCATAGGCGCGCATCTTGTTGGCAAGCCCGATGCCGCGCCCCTCCTGATTGAGGTAAAGCAGCACCCCCGCGCCCTCGGCCCCCATCTGCGCCAGCGCCGCATTCAGCTGCGGCCCGCAGTCGCATTTCAGCGAGCCCAGCAGATCACCGGTGAAACAGGCCGAATGCAGCCGCGCCAGCACCGGCTGCGCCCGGTCGGGGCGCCCGATCTCGATGGCGTAATGCTCGTCGCTGCCATCCTCCGGGCGGAAGATATGCAACCGGGCATTCTCCGCCGCGCGCAGCGGCACCCGTGCCTGCACCACATGATCAAGCCGCGCCAGCGCCAGCATATGCGGCGCGGCAGCCTCCGCATCCACCAGCGTCAGCCGCTCGGCCTCGGCCAGCCGCTGCGGCGCGGCCAGTGGCAGCACCAGCGCTGCGGGCAGCAGGCGCGCGGATTTCACCAGCGTGATCGCCAGCCGGTGCAGCGCCACATCGCCGCCGCGCCGCGTCGCCAGCGGGCCCTTCATCGGCTTGTCCAGATCATCCGCCGGATCGGCGAGGGCCTGCAGCCAGCCCAGATCGGCCTCGGGCGGCAGGATCACCCGCGCCACGTCGCCGTCATAGGCGCGCGCCTTCAGCGTCTCGGCCCGGCGCGCGGTCAACACCAGATCGATCTCTCCGGGCTGGCTGCGCAGCACCGCAAGCCGCGCCGCCGACAGCGTCTCTGCCGCCACCACCAGCGCCCCGCCGCCCGCGCCTTCCAGCACCACGGGCACGCCCATGCGCAGGTCGGCGCGGGCGCGGGCAAGAATCTCTCCAAGGTCGGGGGCAAGCGGCATCTGTCGGTTTCCTGTCGCGGGGCGCGGGCGCTGCACCAAAGCAGGGCCACGGCTGTAACAAAACCCCGCCCTCAACACGAGGCCGTGAAAGGACTGCAGCAAAACTTGCCCACACGCAACGGTGTTTCCATTTGAAGGGGAAGGCAAATTGGAGACAGGCATGGCCCAGATCAAGAATATCCTTCTGGTGGACGACGACGACGACCTGCGCGAGGCGCTGGCCGAACAACTGGTCATGACCGAGGATTTCGAGGTGTTCGAGGCCGATGCAGGCGCCGCCGCCATGACCCGGGTCAAGGAACAGGTGCATGACCTCATCATCCTCGACGTGGGCCTGCCCGACACGGACGGGCGCGAGCTGTGCAAGCTGATGCGCAAGCAGGGGGTCAAGTCGCCCATCATCATGCTGACCGGGCATGACACCGACGCCGACACCATCCTCGGGCTCGACGCGGGCGCCAATGACTATGTGACCAAGCCGTTCAAGTTTCCGGTGCTGCTGGCCCGCATCCGCGCGCAGCTGCGCCAGCATGAACAGTCCGAAGACGCGGTATTCACAGTGGGGCCCTATACCTTCAAACCCGCGATGAAACTGCTGGTGACCGAGGATGACCGCAAGATCCGCCTGACCGAGAAAGAGACGAACATCCTCAAGTTCCTCTACCGCTCCGCCGAGGGCGTGGTGCCGCGCGACATCCTGCTGCACGAGGTCTGGGGCTATAACGCGGGCGTCACCACCCATACGCTGGAAACCCATATCTACCGGCTGCGCCAGAAGATCGAGCCCGACCCCTCGAATGCCCGGATTCTGGTCACCGAATCGGGGGGCTACCGGCTCGTCGCCTGAGAGTTCGGCGGAAATGTCACGCCTTTGGCGGATCCGCGCTCATCTCATGGATCGCGCATTGGTTGATCTGGGGGCTGGTGATACGCTTGTGGAACCTTTTGAGGGATCACGGGTTGACCCAGCGCCCCGGACGCAGACCCCAAGGCATCACAGATCCCGTTGCATGTGCGGGTTATCACATGCACCTCCCTGTTGGACCTGGCCGGGCGATCATGCCCGGCCTTTTTTTAGGCCCCGCACAGGCTTGCCCCCGCCGCGCCCTGCTCCGTGTTCCCGCGACGCCGCTCTGCATCCGGGGCTCCGGCATCCCCTCCGGAGCCCCGCAGGCCCGCCCTGTCCCCTCTGGCGTCCCCGGCTTGCGGCGGAGAGTTAGGGAAGAATGGTTAAAACTTCGCTAACCATTCGTCGGCCCCCGCACGCGCCTGCCCTGTGCAGCCCGGCCAAGCCGTGTTAGACACCGCCCGCTTCCGCCCGAAAGGACCGCATCTTGAACGATACGCCGCGCAGACTGACTCATCCCAACCTCAACGCCCCGGTGCTGGACTGGTGGGCGCGGGATTACGACCATGTCTTCGTGGTGCTCAACCCGTTCTTCCGCGTGCCCGGCACGCCGCCGGAATCCGTGCGCTGGACCACGGGCGGCGGCAGCATGCTGCTGGCCGACACCCCCGATGCCCTGACCGCCGAAGCCCCCGACGGGTTTGACGAGGTGGTGAAGACCACCGGGCGCCCGGTGCGCTGGTCGCATGTGGCCCAAGGCGTGGGCGCGATGGATTTCACCCATTTTGCCCGCACCGTCTGGCTGTGGGTGATCGGCGCCGAGGCGCCGGATCACGATCTGGCGCTGGCCGAAAAGCTTGCCCGCTACTGTCAGGCCGAAGGGCTCTACAAACCCGAGGAAGACTGGCTGCCGCTGGTGCTGGAACCGGCACTGGCCCGCTATCTTCAGGCGGTGGGCATCGACGAGGTGACGCTGTGGGACGAATGGCGCGAAACCTCGCTGCTCTGTCCTTCGGAGGCCTTTTCCCGGGACGAGCCGCCGGTGACGCTGGTGGATGAAGGCCCGGTCTCTGCCGTCTCGGCGCCGGGGCTGCTGCTGAGCTGGGCACAGAGCGATGTGGCCGGGCTGCTGGCCATCACCGAGGACATGCGCGCCCGCGTCGATCCCGCCCGCCATTTCGAAGGCTTCTGGGCCAGCGCCCGCACCGGCTCTGCGGTGTTCGATCCCGAAGAAACCGCCCCCGCCCTGCTGCACTGACCGCAGGCGCAGGGATCAGCCTGCGGACGGCGCGGCCCCGATCTGCGCCGCCACGTCGGCCTTGTCGATCACCGACCAGACGGCGCCGATACGCCCCCCGGCGATGTCGTAAAAGACATTTTCGGAAAACTGCACGCGGCGCCCGTTCACCGGCAGACCGAACAGCAGGCCGGTGGGGGTGCAGTCAAAGCCAAGCCGCACCGCCACCACCGGCGGCTCGCAGACCAGCTGCAGGAGGGTGAAGCGCAGGTCGGGAATGGCCCGCACATCCGCGACCAGCATCGCGCGATAGCCCGCAAGCCCCAGCAGCGCGCCGTTATAGCGGACATCCTCCGCCACGAAGCGGGGCAGATCGTCCCAGTCCCGCCGGTTCAGGCAGTCGATATAGCCGTGATAGAGGCCCGTCAGGTCTTGCGGTGTCATGGGCATCTCCCTCCTCATTCAGCGCAGACAGAAAGGCCCGGCAGTCTCCTGCCGGGCCTTGCGAAGATCGAACCGGGCCGCGCCTCCCAACGCGGCCCGATGAGGCCGGATGGCGGATTACTCCGCATCCTCCTTCTTCTGCTTCTCTTCCTCGGGCATGGCCTCTCCGGTGTCCTGATTGACAACCTTCATGGACAGGCGGACTTTGCCACGATCGTCGAAGCCCAGCAGCTTGACCCACACGTCCTGGCCTTCTTTCAGCACGTCGGACGGATGGTTCAGGCGGCGGTTTTCGATCTGGGACACATGCACCAGACCATCCCGCTTGCCGAAGAAGTTCACGAAGGCGCCGAAATCGACGATCTTCACGACCTTGCCCTTGTAGATCCCGCCCTCTTCAGGCTCGGCCACGATGGACCAGATCATGTCATAGGCCTTCTGGATCGCCTCGCCGTTGGCAGAAGCAATCTTGATGATGCCGTCATCGTTGATGTCGACCTTGGCACCGGAAACCTCGACGATTTCGCGGATGACCTTGCCGCCGGACCCGATCACTTCACGGATCTTGTCGGTGGGGATCTGCATGGTCTCGATGCGCGGCGCGTGCACGCTGAACTCGCCGGCTTCGGACAGGGCCTTCGACATCTCGTTCAGGATGTGCAGACGGCCGTCACGCGCCTGTGCCAGCGCCTGCTTCATGATCGCGGGCGTGATGCCTGCCACCTTGATGTCCATCTGCAGCGAGGTGATGCCCGTTTCGGTCCCGGCCACCTTGAAGTCCATGTCGCCAAGGTGATCCTCGTCGCCAAGGATGTCCGACAGCACGGCCCAGGATCCGTCATCTTCCAGCACCAGACCCATGGCCACACCGGCCACCGGCGCCTTCAGCGGCACGCCCGCATCCATCATCGACAGCGACCCGCCGCAGACCGAAGCCATCGAGGAGGAGCCGTTCGATTCCGTGATCTCGGACACGATGCGGATGGTGTAGGGGAAATCCGTCGCGGCGGGCAGGACCGCCTGCAGCGCGCGCCATGCCAGCTTGCCATGGCCGATCTCGCGGCGGCCCGGGCTGCCGACGCGGCCCACTTCACCCACCGAATAGGGGGGGAAGTTGTAATGCAGCAGGAAGTTGGATTTGAAGTTGCCGTGCAGCGCGTCGATGAACTGTTCGTCATCGCCGGTGCCCAGCGTGGTCACGACCAGCGCCTGCGTTTCACCGCGGGTGAACAGCGCCGAGCCATGGGTGCGCGGCAGCAGGCCGGTTTCCGACACGATGGGACGGATCTGGTCCAGCGCGCGACCGTCGATGCGGCGCTTGTTCTTCACCACATCCGAACGCAGCACGCTCGATTCCAGCTTCTTCAGCGCGGAGCCCAGATTGGCGTCAGCCAGCTGCTCTTCGTTCAGTTCCGCCTTGATGGCATCCTTGGCCGCCGACACGGCAGCAACGCGCGCCTGCTTGTCGCTGATGGCATAGGCTTCCAGCATCCGCGCTTCGCCCACGGCTTTGACCGCAGCGTAAAGCTCGGAATAATCCGGCGGGGTGAAGTCGAACGGCTCTTTCGCGGCGGCTTCGGCCAGCGAGATGATGAGGTCGATCACCGGCTGGATCTGCTCGTGGGCAAAGACCACGGCGCCAAGCATCTCGTCCTCGGTCAGCTCGTAGGCCTCCGATTCCACCATCATCACGGCGTCTTTGGTGCCGGCAACCACCAGATCCAGACGCTGTTCAGGGTTGGCGCGCAGCCCCTGCATGTCGTCCACGGTGGGGTTCAGCACATAGTCGCCGTTCACATAGCCCACGCGGCAGCCTGCGATCGGACCCATGAAGGGCACGCCCGACAGGGTCAGCGCGGCGGAGGCGGCGATCATCGCCACCACGTCGGGGTCATTGACCAGATCGTGGCTGAGCACGGTGCACATCACCAGAACTTCATGCTTGAAGCCGGGAACGAACAGCGGGCGGATCGGACGGTCGATCAGGCGGGCGGTCAGCGTCTCCTTTTCGGTGGGACGGGCCTCGCGCTTGAAAAAGCCGCCGGGCACTTTGCCCGCGGCATAGTATTTCTCTTGGTAGTGGACGGTCAGCGGAAAGAAATCCTGACCTTCCTTGGCTTCCTTGGCGAACGTGACGTTGGCCATGACGGAGGTTTCGCCCAGAGTGGCGATGACCGTGCCGTCGGCCTGACGGGCAACCTTGCCCGTTTCCAGCGTGAGCGTCTCTTCGCCCCACTGCATCGTTTTCGTCGTAACGTTGAACATTTCTGCATCCTGTAAGGGAGCACTCCCGGCCCTCCGGGTCTCCCGTTTTGCGTGGCGGCCCCATTGCCGCCGCCCCCAAATCCTGTCGCATGTGCCCGGGGGCCTTGGGCGTCACGTCTCAGATGTTGCGCGCATACAGGTTTTTCCCTCTCTTGGGAAGGGTGCAAACCGGCGCGCCCCTTTGACACAAGGGCTTTGCGCGCCCCTGAAACGCAAGACGCCCGCACCTTGCGGTGCGGGCGTTCAATCTGCCGTCAGGCGCGTCGCTTAGCGGCGGATGCCCAGACGCTGGATCAGCGAGGTGTACCGCGCCTCTTCCTTGGCCTTCAGGTAATCCAGCAGCTTGCGGCGCTGTGCCACCAGCTTCAGAAGGCCACGACGGGAGTGGTTGTCCTTCTTGTGGGTCTTGAAGTGTTCGGTCAGCGTGGTGATCCGGTTGGTCAGGATCGCAACCTGGACTTCGGGCGAGCCGGTGTCACCGTCCTTGGTCGCAAACTCTTTCATCACGCGGGTTTTTTCTTCGGGAGTGATCGACATCGGGATCTCCTTTCGGGTTGGAGGAATGGCGCAAGCCGGGATGTCGTCCAGCAGGGCCCATGGAGAAGTCCGGCGCGCATCGCCGGATGGGCGCCTTTACGTCAGATCGCCCCAAAAGAAAAGCCCAAAGCGCGGCTCAGCCGTCAAACTCCACCTCGCTTTCGCCGACCAGCAGGATCGCGTCCAGCGCGGGGGCGTCTTCGCTGGGCAGGACCGCCACCACGGCGCCATCCACCACCAGTTCCGTCAGCGCCGGATCCTCCGCGCTTGGCCGCAGCTCCAGCTCCGGCAGCGCAGCACCTTCGGTGTCGGGATAGACCACGATCATGCAGTCCTCGTCGGGGTCGAAATCCATCAGCTGCGCCGGATCGCCGTCGCTGCCCCAGTGCCCCAGCAGGAAATCATCGGCCCCGGCCCCGCCGCTGGCCACATCCCCCGCGCCGATCAGCAGGCTGTCATCGCCGTCATTGCCGTTGAGGTAATCCAGCACGGCATCCTCCTGCCCCGGCGCGGCCCCGAACAGAAGATCCGCGCCAGTGCCGCCGAACAGCGTGTCCTGCCCCGCCCCGCCGCTGAGCGTATCGTCGCCTTCGCGCCCGTGCAGCGCATCGTCGCCGCCACCGCCCAGCAGGCTGTCGCTGTCGAGCCCGCTTTGCAGCGTATCGGCGCCCTCGCCCCCGTCCAGCGTGCCGCCGCCATCATGGGCGAAAAGCAGGTCATCGCCATCAAGCCCCCGCACCAGATCGGTGCCGGCATCGCCATGCAGCGTGTCATTGCCATCGCCGCCCAGCATGGTATCGGCCCCGGCACCGCCCACCAGTTCGTCATCCGCGCCCAGCCCGTCCAGCAGGTCATCGCCGCCCGCGCCGCCCAGCTGGTCGGTCTGCGGCGTGCCGGTCAGGGTATCGTCGCCTTCGGTACCAATGGCGATCACCCCGCCGGGCGGGGCCTGATCGCTGTCGTCCAGCACCAGCGGGTCGCCCTCTGCCTCTGGCGCGTCATCGTCGGGCAGATCATCCCGCTCCTCGTCGTCTTCGGGCGTGGGGTCGGGAAAGCCGATGACCGCAAGCGATCCCAGCACCATCATGCCCACCATTCCCGCCAGCCAGACCATGACCCGAACCCCGCACAGACCCTGCCCGACATTGTCCCGCAGCCCACCTCCCCGGGCAACGCAAATCGCGGAGCAGGGTTAACGGCGGGCAGGCGTTGACACGCCTTCCAGTGCGGCCCAACGTCGCCGCAGACCAGAGACAAGAACAGGATCCCTCATGGACATCACCGCGATCGAAGCCGCCGCAGAGCGGCTCAAGGGCCATGCCCGGCGCACGCCGCTGCTTTCCTCGCCGTTTCTGGACCGGATCGCCGGACGGCGCCTGCTGGTGAAGGCGGAATGCCTGCAGCATACCGGCAGCTTCAAGTTCCGTGGCGCGTGGTCGGCGCTGTCCGCGCTGGATCCCGACACCCGCGCCAAAGGGGTCATCGCCTTTTCCTCCGGCAACCATGCGCAGGGGGTGGCCGCCGCCGCGCGCGCCTATGGCGTGCCCGCCGTCATCGTGATGCCCGCCGACGCGCCCGAAGCCAAGGTGGCGGGCACGCGCGGGCTGGGGGCGGAGGTGGTGCTGTATGACCGCGCCACGCAGGACCGCGACGCGCTGGGGACCCAGCTTGCCGCCGAACGCGGGCTGACGCTGATCAAGCCCTTTGACGAGCCGCTGGTGATCGCGGGGCAAGGCACCTGCGGGCTGGAGATCGCCGAACAGGCCGCCGAGGCGGGCGTGACGGAGGCCGACGTGCTGGTCTGCTGCGGCGGCGGCGGGCTGACATCCGGCATCGCGCTGGCGCTGGAGGCGCGCGCCCCCGGCCTGCGGGTCCGCCCGGCAGAGCCCGAAGGCTTCGACGACGTGAAACGCTCGCTGGAGGCGGGGCGGATCGAACGCAACGCCGCGCTGTCGGGGAATATCTGCGACGCGATCATCACGCCGCAGCCCGGCAACCTGACCTTCCCGATCCTGCACCGGCTCTGCGGTCCGGGGCTGGCGGTCAGCGAGGAGGAGGCGCTGCGCGCCATGCGGCTGGCCTTCCGCCATCTGAAGATCGTGGCGGAACCGGGCGGCGCCGTGGCGCTGGCGGCGGCACTGTTCCGCCCCTCGGAGATCAGCGGCGATGCGGTGATCTGCACCGTCTCCGGCGGCAATGTCGATCCGGCGATCTTTGCCCGCGCGCTGGCCCTGCCCGACGAATGACCGGGAAGCGGCGGATCAGTCCGCGATCCGCCGCGCCTCGTCCAAGAGCATGACCGGGATGCCGTCGCGGATGGGAAAGGCGAGCCCGGCATTGCGGCTCAGCAGTTCCTGCCGCTCCACATCATATTCCAGCACAGCATGGGTCACCGGACAGACCAGCGCCTCCAGCATCCGGCGGTCGAATCCGGCGTCATCGGCATGGGTCATTGCATCCGCTCCTCTTCGCCACCGCCACCCCGCAGGGCATATTCGATCAGGGTCACCAGCGTTTCGCGCCGCGTCTCCAGCCGGGGGGCTTCCAGCAGGGCCTGTTTGTCCTCGGGGGCGAAATCCAGCAGCATGGACAGCGAGTTGATGAGCAGCTCATCCTCGGCATCCTGCAGCGCGCTCCAGTCCGCCGACAGGTTCCGGGCGGAAAAATAGCGGTTCAGCAGCCGCATCAGCGCCTCGCGGTCAAAACCCTCGTCGCCCTCGGCGCCGGTGGCCTGATCGCGTTCGAACCCGTCCCAGCTGACCTTGCAGCGGCGATAGGGGGTAAAGCCCGTCACCTCTTCCAGCACCCGGTAGCGGGAAATGCCGGTCAGGGTGAGCATGTAGCGGCCATCCTCGGTTTCGGAAAACTGGGTGATCCGGCCCGCACAGCCGATGCGGTGCAGACCGGGATCGCCATCGCGTCCCGCCACCGCGTTCGGCTGGATCATTCCGATCACCCGCGTGTCGGTTTTCAGCACGTCATCGAGCATCGCCAGATAGCGCGGCTCGAACACATGCAGCGGCAGGCGGGAGCGCGGCAGAAGCAGCGCCCCCGGAAGGGGGAATACGGGGATAACTCCCGGCAGATCACGTCGTCGCACCATGCCTCCCCAGCTAGAGCGTCAGGCCGCTCAGGCAAATATCATCGAGCTGAGTTTGCGCCGACCGTTCAGCACCACCGGGTCATTGGCCTTCATCGCTTCGAAAATGGTGAAGAGCTGCGCCTTGGCGGCACCTTCATTCCAGTCGCGGTCGCGGCGGAACAGGTCCAGAAGCTGGTCGACCGCCTCGGCCACATCGCCGTGGGCATGCAGCGCCTTGGCCAGATCGAAACGCGCCTGCAGATCGTTGGGATTGGCCTCCACCTGCGCCTGCAGCTCGGCCACGGGACCGGCATTGGCGGCCTGCTTGGCCAGTTCGATCTGGGCATGCGCGGCTTCCAGCTCGGGCGCCTTGGAGATGGCCACGGGCGCGCCGTTCAGCACCGCCTCCGCCTGTTCGACATCCCCCAGCGCCAGCTGAACCCGCACCAGCCCGCCATAGGCGGCGGCATGTTCCGGCTGTTCTTCCAGAATGGCGGCGAAGATCGCGCCCGCATCTTCGGCGGCACCCTGCTCCAGCATCTCTTCGGCGGCGGCGATGGCCTCATCCAGCCCGCCAGAGGCATCACCCCCGGCCGCTTTCACCACACGTTCGATGAAGGCCTTGACCTCGGAGGCGGGCAGCGCGCCCTGAAACCCGTCGATCGGCTGACCCTTGTAGAAGGCGTAAACCGTGGGGATCGACTGGATGCGCAGCTGGCCTGCGATCATCTGCGCCTCGTCCACGTTCACCTTGGCCATGCGCACCGCGCCCTTGGCCTCTTCCACCGCCTTTTCCAGTGCGGGGCCCAGCGTCTTGCAGGGGCCGCACCACGGCGCCCAGAAATCGACGATGACGGGAACCTGCATCGACAGGTCCACCACCTCGGCCATGAAATCGGCCTCGCTCACATCCTTGACCAGCTCCTCTTTCGGAGCCTGCGTCTTGCCCAGTTCCAGCATCTTGCCCTCCGCCGGTTGCGGTCACGTTCCGGAGACAGATGGCGCAAGCGGCCTTGGGTTGCAAGGGGAAGCGCCCCGAAGCCGCAGTCCCTAAAGATCGAAGCTGGCAAAGACCGGCGCATGATCCGAAGGCTGGTCCCAGCCGCGCACCGCCCGCAGGATGCGCGACCCGTGTCCCGCCGACGCGATGTCCGGCGTGGCCCAGATGTGATCCAGACGGCGGCCCTTGTCGGCGGCATCCCAGTCCTTGGCCCGGTAGGACCACCACGAATAGAGCAGCCCCTCGGGGATGTCCTGCCGCGTGATGTCGACCCAGCCGCCCGCGTCCTGCACCTGCGCCAGATGCTCCACCTCGACGGGGGTGTGCGACACGATCTTCAGAAGCTGCTTGTGCGACCACACGTCATCCTCGCGCGGGGCGATGTTCAGATCGCCGACAAGGATCGACTTTTCCGGCGGCGCGCCATGGAACCAGTCGCGCATGCCGGTGAGGTAATCGAGCTTCTGGCCGAATTTCTCGTTCACGGCGCGGTCGGGCACGTCGCCGCCGGCGGGGACGTAGAAATTATGCACAGTCACGCCGTTTTCCAGCCGCGCCGCCACATGGCGGGCATGGCCCAGCGTGGCGAAATCCTGATCGCCCGCGTCCAGCAGCGGCAGCTTGGACAGGATGGCCACGCCGTTATAGCCCTTCTGCCCGCGTGCGACGACATGGGTGTAGCCAAGCGCCCGGAAGCCGTCGAGCGGCATCTTCTCCAGCGGCGTCTTGATCTCCTGCAGGCACAGCACGTCGGGCTGTTCCTCGGTCAGCAGACGGCTGACCAGCGCCTCGCGCAGGCGGACGGAGTTGATGTTCCATGTGGCAAGGGTAAAGGGCATGGCGGTCTCCTGATCTGGCGGGAAACTGGCAGGGCGCGGGGCCGGGCGCAACCCGGAAGCGGCGCTACAGCACCAGCACGAGGATCAGCACCGACAGCGACAGCACCCCGATCCCCACCAGTTCGCGCCGCGTGATCCGTTCGTGGAAGAACAGCACCGAGGCCATGAGCGAGAACACCAGCTCCACCTGCCCCAGCGCCTGAACATAGGCGGCGGTCTGCAGCGTGAAGGCGGTGAACCACGACAGGCTCCCCGCCATGGAGGCAAGCCCCAGCCAGATGGCGCGGCGCCGCGCGGCCCAGACGGCGGTGATCTGCCCCGGCTCCACCAGCCGCAGCCACAGCGCCATGGCAAGGCTCTGCGACAGGGTCACGCAGACCAGCGTGACCCCCGCCCGCAGGAACGGCGCATCCGACGCGATCTGCAGCGAGGCGCCGCGATAGCCCACCCCGGAAAAGGCAAAGAAGAACCCCGAAGCCAGACCCAGCGCCACCGACCGCGTCGCCATGCGGCGCAGCCAGTTGCCCGAAAGGCCCGGCGTTTCCGACAGCAGCAGCACCCCCACCAGCCCGACAAGGATCGCGCCCCAGCCAGCAGCGGACAGGTTTTCGCCAAGGATCGCCAGCCCGACCAGCGCGGTCTGGATGACTTCGGTCTTCTTGAAGGTGATGCCCACGGCAAAATTGCGCTGCTGGAACAGCATCACCACACAGATGGTGGCAAGGATCTGCCCCAGCGCGCCCATCATCGCATAGGCCCAGAAGGCAGGCGTCAGATGCGGCCAGTCCTGCCCCGTCCAGACCAGATAGCCCCCCACCACCAGCAGCGCCCCCGGGGAGGCATAGGCGAAGCGGGCAAAGGTCGATCCGGTGCTGCTGAGCGCACCCGTGCTGAGCACCTTGTGCAGCATGAAGCGCAAGGTCTGGAAAAACGCGGCAGAGAGCGTGACGGCGATCCACAGGTCCATCGCCGTGGCATGGCATGTGGCTCCGGGATTGACCAGATGCGCCAGATAAGGAAAGGGCCGGAGGTGTCCCCCCGGCCCCTGTCCCTGCGGTGGCGATAGCGGTGGCTCAGACCTCGCGGGCCAGAGCCTCGGCCAGATCGGTGCGTTCCCAGCTGAACCCGCCATCCGCCTCCGGCGCGCGGCCGAAATGGCCATAAGCGGCGGTGCGTTCGTAGATCGGCTTGTTCAGATCCAGATGCGTGCGGATGCCGCGCGGCGTCAGGTCCATGATGCGCGGAATGGCGCGTTCGATGGCGGCGGCGTCCACCTCGCCGGTGCCGTGGGTGTCCACATAGATCGACAGCGGCTTGGCCACGCCGATGGCATAGGACAGCTGCACGGTGCAGCGGTCGGCCATGCCCGCCGCAACCACGTTCTTGGCCAGATAGCGCGCGGCATAGGCGGCGGAGCGATCGACCTTGCTGGGATCCTTGCCCGAGAAGGCGCCGCCGCCATGCGGTGCGGCCCCGCCATAGGTGTCGACGATGATCTTGCGCCCGGTCAGGCCCGCGTCGCCATCCGGCCCGCCGATGACAAACGTCCCGGTGGGGTTCACCCACCATTCCGTCGCATCGGTGATCCAGCCCTCGGGCAGCACCTCGCGGATATAGGGCTCCACGATGCGGCGGATATCGTCCGAGGTCTGGCGTTCGTCGGTATGCTGGGTGGACAGCACCAGCGTGGTGATCCCCACCGGCCTGCCGCCTTCGTAGCGGACCGAGAACTGCGATTTGGCATCCGGACCCAGCAGCGGCTCCGCCCCCGATTTGCGCGCCTCCGCCAGCCGTTTCAGCACGGCATGGGAATAGAGGATCGGCGCGGGCATCAGTTCGGGCGTTTCGTTGGTGGCATAGCCGAACATGATGCCCTGATCGCCTGCGCCGTCACGGTCGCCGCTGACGCCTTGGGCGATATGCGCGGACTGTTCGTGCAGCAGGTTGGTGATCTCGCAGGTGGCGTGGTGGAATTTCTCCTGCTCGTAGCCGATATCCTTGATGCAGGCGCGGGCGATGTCGGGAATGCGCGCCATGACCCCGGCCAGCTTGTCCTGATCGGCAAGGCCGATCTCGCCGCCGATCACCACGCGGTTGGTGGTGGCGAAGGTTTCGCAGGCGACGCGGGCCAGCGGCTCCTCGGCCAGCAGGGCGTCCAGAACCGCATCGGAAATGCGGTCACAGACCTTGTCAGGGTGACCCTCGGAAACGGATTCCGAAGTGAAGATATAGTTCTGTCTGGACATGAGTGCTCCGTTGGATACCGACCGTCACGCCAGGAAGCCGTTGTGACGGGGATGTGAAGGCCCCTCGCTAGAGGTTTGCGGCAAGCGCGTCAATCTCAAACGCGCCGCCCCCAGACCGCCAGCGCGGCCCCCAAGAGCAGCAGCAGGGCAAGGGCAGGCAGATCGCCGGTCCGGCTGTAGGGGGTCACGCGCAGCGGCGGCGGCAAGAGCGCGTCCAGATGCCCGGCCTCGCCCAAGGGCAGCGACACCAGCACCCGCCCCGCCCCGTCGATCACCGCAGACACGCCGGTATTGGCGGCGCGCAGCAGCGGCAGGCCCTGTTCGATGGCGCGGATCCGCGCCTGCGCCAGATGCTGATAGGGGCCCGAGGCTTCGCCGAACCACGCGTCATTGGTGATCTGCAGCAGCAGGTCGGGCCGTTCGGCATAGCCGTTCACATCCTGCGGAAACACCGCCTCGTAACAGATGAGCGGCAGCGCCCGGCCCAGACCGGCGCCCAGATCCACCAGCTGCGGCCCCGGCCCGGCGCTGTAGCCGCCTTCGGCCCGCGCGGCGAGGCCGCTGAAATTCAGCCGCCGGAACAGCGGCTTAAGCGGCATGTATTCGCCAAAGGGCACAAGATGGTGCTTGTCATAGACCTGCAGCACCTCCGCCCCCTGCCCCACCAGCGCCAGCGAATTGTAGAAGGCCTCGTCCTCCAGCCGCTGGATGCCCAGCACGACCCGGGCGGGAAAGGCCGCCTCGGAAATGACGGCCAGCGCCTCTTCGGCATTGTGCAGCAGCGTGGGCACGGCGGTTTCCGGCCAGACGATCAGATCGGGCCGCGGCAGGCTGCCATGCGAGGGCGCGGCGGTAAATTCTACCTGCCGTTCAAAGAAGAACTGCATCCACGCCCGGTCCCATTTCTGGGTCTGCGGCGCATTGGGCTGGATCAGGCGCACCACCGGCTGGCCCTCCAGCGCCTGCAGCGGCGGGATCATCGCCTGCCCGCCCGCCAGCGCCGCGACCAGCCCGCCCGCGGTCAGCGCGGCCTGCAGGGCAGCGCCACGCCAGCGGCGCAATGCCGCGCCCCGCACAGCCCCTGCGGCCAGCGCCGCCAGCGCCAGCGTGGCCAGCGTCAGCCCGTGCGGGCCCAGCACCGCCACCCATTGAATCGCGGGGGTCTTTTCCCAGACATACCCCACCAGCCCCCAGGGAAAGCCGGTCAGCACATAGGCCCGCGCCAGTTCCGCCGCAGCCCAGGCCACGACCAGCCCCAGAAGCGGCGCGCGCCGCGCTTGGGCCCCGACCCAGAAAGCCAGCGTCCAGAACAGCGCCAGCCCCGCCGCCATGAGGATCAGCGCAAAGGGCGCCATCCACGCGGTGACGGCGGCATCCACCTGAAACGGCTCGGTGATCCAGTTGAGCGCAAGGCCGAAATAGCCAAAGCCCACACCCCAGCCCACAAGCGCCGCGCGCCGGGGGCCGGGCTGCGCTGCGTAAAGCGCCATGGCCCCGGCCAGCCCGGCCAGAGCCAGCAGCCACAAGTCCCATGGCGCCTGTCCCAGCGCCATGAGAAGCCCCGCCGCGATGGCCAGCGGCAGACGCGCCCAGTCCGGCATCCGCCGCGCCGGTCTGTCAGCCACGGGTGTCCCCGGCCCCGCTCTGCGCCGTTTCCGCCGCCGAAGGCGCGGGCAGCAGCGCAGGCGTGGCCGGCAGATCCGCCGCGTCAGAGGCGGGCGGGCGCACCCGCAGCCGCTTGATCCGGCGCGGATCGGCATCCACCACCTCGAAATCGATGCCCGCCGGATGGGGAATGACCTCGCCGCGCGCGGGCACGTGCCCGGCCAGCATGAAGACCAGCCCCCCCAGCGTGTCGATTTCTTCTTCGTCGATTTCGTCCGGATCGGTCAGGGCAAGACCGGTCTCCGCCTCGAACTCTTCGAGCGGGGTCTTGGCCAGCGCCAGCCAGCTGCCGGATTTTTCACGGAAGAAATTGCGACCCTCGGCGGTGTCGTGTTCATCCTCGATCTCGCCGATGACCTGTTCGATCAGATCCTCGATGGTCACGAGCCCGTCGACCCCGCCATATTCATCGATCACCAGCGCCATGTGCCGACGTTCCGTCTGCATCTTCTGCAGCAGCACGCCGATCGGCATGGAGGGCGGCACGAAGAGCAGCGGGCGCACCATCTTTTTCATGTCGAAGCTCTGCCCGGAGCCGTTGAAGCCGTGGCGCAGGGCAAAATCCTTGAGGTGAACCATGCCCACGGGCATGTCGAGCGTGCCGGAATAGACCGGCAGCCGGGTCATGCCGCTGTCGCGGAAGACCTTGACCAGCTCATCGCGGGTTGCGGTATCGGGCACGGCGATGATGTCCGCCTTGGGAATCGCCACATTCTCCACCCGCATGCGGCGGAGGTTGATGAGCCCGTGCGCGGGTCGCCACGCGCTGGTGCCAGAGGGCTGTTCCACGGCGTCGTCCGTATCGGCGCCACCGTTCAAACCCCCGAAAATCCGACGGAAAAATCCTGCCGGACGCTCTTGTTGCTCTGTCTGCTGCGCGCTTTGCGCTGCGTTAGACGAGCCGTCACTATCGCCCATGAGTCCTTCTGTTCCTGTGTGGTTGCGGGGCCTAACCGCCCCCGTCGCTGACATATGGGTCCGCGATGCCCAAATTGCCAAGTATTTCTGTTTCCAGACCTTCCATCAGCGTGGCATCCGCGTCACGTTCGTGATCATAGCCCAGAAGATGCAAGGTTCCATGAACGACCAGATGCGTGACATGGTCGCTCAGGCGTTTTTCCGCCGCCTCCGCCTCGCGCGCGCAGGTCTCATAGGCGATGGCAAGATCCCCCAGTTCGGTGGCGAAGGGTCCGTCCTCGGCCTCGGGCAGATCCGGCGCGGCCCCGTCCTCCTCTGCGCCGCGCTCTTCCGAGGGCCAGGACAGCACATTGGTGGGCACCGGCTTGCCGCGGAATTCGGCGTTGAGCTCGGCGATGCGGGCATCGTCGCAGGCCAGCACCGCGATCTCGAACCCGTCGGGATCAAGCCCGAGATGGGTCAGCGTGGCGCGGGCGGCGGTTTCCGCCAGCGGGGCGATCCCCGCCTGCTGCCAGCGGTCGTCTTCGATCAGGGTGTCGGTCAGATCTGGCATGAAACAAGCCGGGGGCGCTGCCCCCGGGCCCCCGGGATATTTGTGGTCAGAAGAAGCCGGGCGCGAGGTCAGACCCCGCGCTCCGCGTCTTTTTCGTAGGCTTCGATGATCCGGGCCACAAGGGGGTGGCGCACCACATCGGCGGAGGTGAAGTAGCTGAAGCTGATGCGCGGGATGCTGGTCAGCAGCCGTTCGGCATCGGCCAGCCCCGAGGCCACGCCGCGCGGCAGGTCGACCTGCGTGCGGTCGCCGGTGATGACCATGCGCGAACCTTCGCCAAGACGGGTCAGGAACATCTTCATCTGCATGGAGGTGGCGTTCTGCGCCTCGTCGAGCACGACGAAGGCATTGGCCAGCGTGCGCCCCCGCATGAAGGCCAGCGGCGCGATCTCGATCACCTTTTCCTCCATCATCCGGGCCAGCTGCTTGCCCGGCAGGAAGTCATTCAGCGCGTCGTAAAGCGGCTGCATGTAGGGATCGACCTTGTCCTTCATGTCGCCCGGCAGGTAGCCCAGCTTTTCGCCCGCCTCCACGGCGGGGCGGCTGAGGATGATCTTGTCGACCTGCCCGGTGATGAACATGTTCACCCCTGCGGCCACGGCGAGATAGGTCTTGCCGGTGCCCGCCGGGCCGATGCCGAAGCACAGCTCGTTCTGAAAGAGCTCGCGCACATAGGCCTTCTGCGCGTCGGTGCGCGGTTCGACCAGTTTCTTGCGGGTCTTGATCTCGACCTTGCCGCCCGCGAACATTTCCAGCTGGTCGCCGGTGTCGATCTCTTCGGCGCCAAGGCGGAATTCACGGTCGATGTCGGCGCGCCCCACCGGGCGCCCCTGTTCCAGCCGCTGATAGAGGGCAGACAGCACCGCCTGCGCGGCATCCTGCGCCTCGGCAGGGCCGTGCAGGGCAAGCTGGTTGCCGCGGCGCAGGATCTGCACCCCGGTGCGGGCTTCGATATCGGTCAGGTTGCGGTCGAATTCGCCGCACAGATCTATGAGGAGGCGGTTGTCCGGAAATTCCAGAATGGCTTCGGTCAGGGTGCCTGTGGTCACGCATGTCTCCTGCGCTTGGGACTGGCACAATGGTGCCAAGCCCCGGGGGGCGGGGTCAAGCCCACATCGGGAGGACCGGCGGGCGCGATAGACAAAAAGGCCGCGCGGAGCGGATCCACGCGGCCTGTGCAGAGGTTTGGGCGGGGGCAGGTCAGAGCGGGTCGCCGATGACCGAGGTGGAGCCACCCTTGAAATCCCCGGTGGCCACCGTGGGCGGGGCCACGCCGGAACAGACCGGCTTGCCGTATTTGTCGAGCCGCCGGGCCAGATAGCCTTCGACGCCGTCATCGGCGATCCAGTTGTCGCAGCCATCGGGATCGACCCAGACACCCCATTTGATCTGGCTCAGATCCTTGCGGTCCACCGAGTTGCGGTCCACGCTCTTGTCGGCGCCGATGGGCACATCGGTGGCGCAGGCGGAGAGCAGGGCAGCGGCGGCGAGCCCGAGGCTCAGTTTCACGAGTTTCATGTCCCGCACCTCCTCAGCGCACACACAGGATTTCGACGCGGCGGTTCTGCGCCATGCCCTCATTGGTGCGATTGGTCGCCACCGGGTAGACCTCGCCATAGCCGCGCACGTCGATCACGCGCGATCCGATATTGTTCGCGACGGCGGCCACCGAATTGGCGCGGTTGTAGCTGAGCCGTTCGTTATAGGCGTGGCTGGCGCGGGCATCGGTATGGCCCACGATGATGTAGCCGAAGGCATTGGCCTGCCGGAAGAACTGTTCCAGACGGGCGCGGGCCTGCGGATAGATCTTGTAGCTGTCGGTGGCAAAATACTGATCGGTGTTCAGCGTGCCGCAAACATTGATGTCGCGGCAGACCGGGCGGCCATCCCGGGTCACGCGGGACACGGCATAGCCTTCGACGCCGTCATCCATCACCCAGATTTCGCAGCCATCGGGCGAGATGGAAATGCCGGGGATATAACGTTCCCCGATGATGGTGCGGGTGTTCTGCGTCGAGATGACCGGATCGGCCATACCGCTGCTGTCTGCCGATGCGGGTGCCGTCGCCCCGGTGGCAGCCAGAGCGGCCAGTGCCACGGCGCAACAGGCGCCGCGGAAGGCTTTGGTAATGCGTTTTGCCACAGCCTCTGTCCCTATGTAAAAAGTTACGTCCCCCAAGCCGCGCGTGGCCCGGATTCGAGAGCGCGCGCAAACTCACTATATTCAAAAGAGTAGCAGTAAAATTGCGGCTGTGAAGAGAAAACCACCAGATATTGTGGCTCCCTGCGCAACAGCCCCGCAATGCTCTTCGCTCTGTTTCCCGAACGGGGGCAAAGCCCCACGATTTCAGAGGATCTGTGACAAAAACGCGGCAGGCCCTGCCTCAGACCAGCGCCGCTTTAAGCGAATTGGGGCCACTTTCCAGCACGCGCACGCGGCGCAGATCGCCGGGCGCCAGCCCTTCGGCGGTCACATGCACGGCGTGCAGGTAGTCGGATTTGCCCACCATCTGCCCCGGCATCCGCCCCGGCTTTTCGAAGAGCACGCTGACCTCGCGGCCCACCATGGCGTCCTGCAGGGCGCGCTGCTGGCGGGTCAGCAGGGCCTGCAGCCGCTGCAGACGTTCGTCCTTTTCGGCCTCGGCCACCTGCGGGCGTTCCGCCGCAGGCGTGCCGGGACGCGGCGAATATTTGAAGGAATAGGCCGAGCCGTATCCCACCGCTTCCACCAGATCGAGCGTGGCCTGAAAATCCGCCTCGGTCTCTTCGGGGAAGCCCACGATGAAATCGCCCGACAGATGCAGGTCGGGACGCACGGCGCGCAGCCGCCCGATCAGCGCCAGATACTGCTCTGCGGTGTGCTGGCGGTTCATGCGTTTCAGGATGCGGTCGGATCCGGCCTGCACCGGCAGATGCAGATAGGGCATCAGCTTGGCGCAGTCGCCATGCGCGGCGATCAGATCCTCGTCCATGTCATTGGGATGCGAGGTGGTGAAGCGGATGCGTTCCAGCCCGTCCACCCGCGCCAGATCGCGGATCAGCCCGGCCAGACCCCGGTCGTGCCCGTCATAGGCGTTGACGTTCTGGCCCAGCAGGGTGATCTCGCGCACGCCGCGTTCGACCAGATCGCGGGCTTCGGTCATCACGCGATCGGCGGGGCGCGACACCTCTGCGCCACGGGTATAGGGCACCACGCAGAAGGCGCAGAACTTGTCGCAGCCCTCCTGCACGGTCAGAAAGGCGGTGGGGCCGCGTTTCGCCTTGGGCCGCGCCTTGAGATGGACGAACTTGTCCTCTTCGGGGAAATCGGTGTCGAGCGCCCGGCGCCCCTGCCCCGCCTGCGCCTCAAGCTCGGGCAGGCGGTGATAGCTCTGCGGGCCCACGACCAGATCCACCAGCGGCTGGCGGCGCATGATCTCGGCGCCTTCGGCCTGTGCCACGCAGCCCGCCACGCCGATCTTCAGATCCGGTTTGGCATCTTTCAGATCCCGGTAGCGGCCCAGTTCCGAATAGACCTTTTCCGCCGCCTTTTCCCGGATATGGCAGGTGTTGAGCAGGATCATGTCGGCGTCTTCCGCCGAGGAGGTCTCCACATAACCCTGTCCACCCAGCGCCTCGGCCATGCGTTCGCTGTCATAGACATTCATCTGACAGCCATAGGTCTTGATATAAAGCTTCTTCGGCTGGGTCATCGGAGGCCTCCGGTCGCGGCGGTTCAAGCGCTGCGGATACCGCATTCCGCCCCCTGCTTGCAATGCACCAGATTTTTGCACAGGGTCGGCAGGGGTCGGGTGACGGGGATGTGATGCGGTATAGCGGGCTGGAGGCGTTCCTGCGGCGGGACCGGGGCCGACTGGGCGGCGGCCCCGTGGCGCTGATCTTCTGCGAGGATCAGGCCGAGATCGACACCACCCTGCGCCATCACCTGCAGCTGGGATTCCGCCCGGTGCTGGCCTTCATGGCGCCGCATCTGGCACTGGCACCGGATCTGACGGCGCAGGTGCTGCGCATCGACTGGGATCCGGCGGCGGACCGCGCCGTGCCGCATGCCGTCGACCGCCTGAGCGAGGCGGCGCCGGGGCTGTGGATGTTCTACTGCTACAATGCGGAATTCCTGTTCTATCCGTTCAGCGAAACCCGCTCCGTGCCGGAGATGCTGGCCTTTCACACCGAAGAACGCCGCGCGGCCATGCTGACCTATGTGGTCGATCTTTACGCGGGCGATCTGGACCGCAGCCCGGACGCGGTGTCGCTGGATGACGCATGGATGGACCGGACCGGGTATTATGCGCTGGCGCGGCCCGATCCCGCCCGCCACAACCACCCCAAGGAGCGGCAGCTGGATTTCTTCGGCGGGCTGCGCTGGCGCTACGAGGAACATGTGCCGCCCGAGCGGCGCAAGATCGACCGGATCGCGCTGTTCCGGGCCGCACGCGGGCTGCGCCTGCGCAGCGATCACACCTTCAGCGACGAGGAATACAACACCTATGCCTGTCCGTGGCATCACAACCTGACGGCGGCGCTGATGTCCTTCCGCACCGCCAAGGCGCTGAAGCGCAACCCCGGATCCAGCGAGAGCATCCGCAGCTTCCGCTGGCATGGCTCCGTCCGGTTTGACTGGCAGTCGCGCCAGCTGCTGGATCTGGGGCTGATCGAGCCCGGACAGTGGTTCTGAGCTAGGCGGCGGTTCAGTCAAAATCCTCGGTCACGATGCGGTCGGCGGGCACGCCGCGTTCCCGCAGCAGATCCGACATGTCCTCCAGCATGGCATCGGGGCCGCAGACGTAACAGGTGTCGCGGTCGGGCTGCAGGTAATCCTTGAGCAGCGCCGAGTCGATGCGCGGATGATAAAGCGCGCTGTCCTTGTCCTGAGTCACGATGAACCGGGTGCGCAGGCCGGGCATGTCCTCGAAAAAGCCCTTGAGGAAGATGTCCTGCTCGGTCTCGTTGGAAAAGATCAGCGTGTTGCCCTCCAGCGTTCCGGCCCGCGCGAGCTTGTCGCGCAGCACGGCGATGAAAGGCGTGACCCCTGCCCCGCCGGCAAGGAACAGACCGTCGCCCTCGTCCTTGATGGCGCCCCACGGATCCTCGACCAGCACGGCATCGCCGGGCTGCATCCGCGCGATGCGGGCAGTCATGCCTTCATGGCCCTCCGCATCCTCCGGATAGGTCTTGATGACAAACTCCGCAGCCTCTTCGGAGGGCAGCGAGGTGAAGGTGAAGGGATGCCGCGTCTCGCGCCAGCCATCGCGGTCCAGCGCCATGTCCACCGCCTGACCGGGGGTGAAGGCCAGCCCCTCGGGGCGGTCAAAGACAAGATGAAAAACGGAATGGTTGAGCGGCGTGATGCGCTGCAGGGTCAATCTGCGGGTCATGAAGTCTCCTTGCTGTAGGGCGCAAACGCGCCGCACTCCGGCAAGGTTCCTCTTCTACCGCTGCTGCCGCCGGTCCGGGGCCGCGCCTATTTGCGGCGCAGCCGGATCACCACGTCGACAGAGGCAATCTCTGCCCCTTCGGGCAGATCGGGCAGCTTGGCGATCACAAGCTGGTCCGAAGGCGCATCGGTCAGATGCCCGTCTTCTTCCCAGTAGAAATGCGGATGGTCATGGGTGTTGGTGTCGAAATAGCTGCGGCTGCCATCCACCGTGACCTCCTGCATCAGCCCCGCATCGCAGAAGGCGCGCAGCGTGTTGTAGACCGTGGCAAGCGACACGCTTTCGCCCCGCTCCTGCACGGAAGCGAACAGGCTTTCCGCTGTCACATGGCGGTTACGGCCATCGCCGACAAGCAGGGCGGCAAGCGCCACACGCTGCCGCGTCGGGCGCAATCCTGCCTGGTTCAGCCAGTCGCTGCCTCTTTGAATGGCGTCAGAAGTCATCGCCTCATCCGGTCACGTCGCTGCATCAGATCCATATAAGGTCTGAGCCTGTGGAATTTCAAACGGAAATGCGCAAAAGCTGGTGCGCACCCCGCGCCGATGCGCAGGCTTGCATGGCGCGGCGGCGCGGTGCTAGAGGGGGTCGAAACTTGAAACCCTAGGACTAAGAGGGCCTGCCTGCATGGCCGACTATCCCACCAGCTTCGGCAAGGAAGACCTGCTGAAATGCGCGCGCGGCGAACTTTTCGGCGCGGGCAACGCTCAGCTTCCTGCGCCGCCCATGCTCATGATGGACCGCATCACCGACATCTCTGGCGATGGCGGGCTTCATGGCAAGGGGCATGTGGTGGCGGAATTCGACATCACGCCGGACCTGTGGTTTTTCGAGTGCCATTTTCCCGGCAACCCGATCATGCCCGGCTGTCTGGGGCTGGACGGGCTGTGGCAGCTGACCGGCTTCAATCTGGGCTGGCGCGGCTGGCAGGGGCGCGGCTATGCTCTGGGCGTGGGCGAGGTCAAGCTGACCGGCATGGTCCGCCCTGACCGCAAGCTGCTGACCTACAAGATCGATTTCACCAAGGCGCTCCAGACCCGGCGGCTGACCATGGGGGTTGCCGACGGCATCGTCGAGGCGGATGGGGAAGTGATCTACCAGGTCAAGGACATGAAGGTCGCTCTGTCCGAGAGCTGATCCAGGGAGGATCAACATGCGTCGCGTCGTCATCACCGGACTGGGAATCGTCTCGTCCATCGGAAATTCCGCAACCGAAGTGCTCGCCTCGCTGAAGGCGGGCAAATCCGGCATCACCGCCAACGAGCAGATGAAGGAACATGGCTTCCGCAGCCAGATCGCGGGGGCTCCCGCCATCGACGTGGCGGATCATGTGGACAAGCGCGTGCTGCGCTTCATGGGCCCCGGTGCGGCCTATGCGCATATCGCCATGACGCAGGCCATCGCGGATGCGGGGCTGGAAGAATCCGACATCGTCAATCCGCGCACCGGTCTGGTGGCAGGATCGGGCGGGCCGTCCACCTCGGCGCTGCTGACCGCGCATCAGACCGTGCTGAAGACCGGCGGCACCAAGCGCGTCGGCCCCTTCGCCGTGCCGAAGGCGATGTGTTCGACCATCTCCGCCAACCTGTCGACCGCCTTCCGCATCAAGGGCATCAACTATTCCATCACCTCCGCCTGCTCGACCTCGCTGCATTGCATCGGCAACGCGGCAGAGCAGATCATGATGGGCAAGCAGGACGTGATGTTCGCGGGCGGCGCAGAAGAACTGGACTGGACCCTGTCCTGCCTGTTCGACGCCATGGGTGCCATGTCCTCCAAGTATAATGACACCCCCGAAAAGGCGAGCCGGGCCTTCGATGCCGGGCGCGACGGCTTCGTGATCTCTGGCGGCGGCGGCATCGTCGTGCTGGAAGAGCTGGAGCATGCCCGCGCGCGCGGCGCCAAGATCTATGCCGAAGTGACGGGCTACGCCGCCACCTCGGATGGCCATGACATGGTGGCCCCTTCCGGCGAGGGCGGCGAGCGGGCCATGCGGCTGGCGCTGTCCACCCTGCCCGAGGGCCGCAGCGTTGGCTACATCAACGCGCATGGCACCTCGACCCCGGTCGGCGATGTCGGCGAGATCGAGGCGGTGCGCCGCGTCTTTGGCGAGGGCAGCACGCCCCCCGTCAGCTCCACCAAATCGATGACCGGCCACAGCCAGGGCGCCACCGGCGCGCAGGAGGCGATCTATTGCCTGCTGATGCTGCAGGACGATTTTATCGCGCCATCGATCAATGTGGAAACGCTCGACCCCGCGCTGAAGCCTGCAGAGATTGCGACCACCCGCGTGGACAATGCCGGGCTTGATACGGTGATGACCAATTCCTTCGGATTCGGCGGCACGAATGGCTCGATGCTGCTGAGCAGATTTAACGGCTGAGGCAGGTTTAACGAATGAGCGAGCTTCTGAAGGGCAAGCGCGGGCTTGTCATGGGCGTGGCGAATGAGCGCTCCATTGCATGGGGCATCGCCAAGGCGCTGCATGGCGCGGGGGCAGAGCTGGCCTTCACCTATCAGGGCGAGGCTTTCGGCAAGCGGCTGGAGCCGCTCGCCGCTTCGGTCGGGTCGGATTTCATGGTCGATGTCGACGTGACCGACGACGCCTCGTTGGATGCGGCCTTTGCCGCGCTGGCGGACCGCTGGCCCAGCATCGACTTTCTGGTGCACGCCATCGCCTTTTCCGACAAGTCGGAACTGACGGGGCGGATCCTCAACACCAGCCGCGACAACTTCAAGCATTCGCTCGATATTTCCTGCTATTCCTTCATCGATGTCGCGCGCCGCGCGCATCCGCTGATGGTGGAAAACGGCGGCACCCTGCTGACCCTGACCTATGAGGGCAGCCAGCGCGTCGTGCCCAATTACAACGTGATGGGCGTGGCCAAGGCGGCGCTGGAATCGGCCACACGCTATCTGGCCAATGACCTTGGCCCCGAAGGCATCCGGGTCAATGCCATCTCTCCCGGTCCGATGAAGACGCTGGCGGGGGCGGCCATCGGCGGCGCGCGCAAGACCTACAAGTTCACCGACCAGAACGCACCGCTGCGGTCCAACGCGACGCTGGAGGCGGTGGGCGGCACGGCGGTCTATCTGGTGTCCGATGCGGGCGCCTGCACCACCGGTGAAATCATCCATGTGGATGGCGGTTTTCACGTGCTGGGAATGCCGCAATACGAATACCTCTGACCCGCTCCGGAGTGCGGCAGCAGCGGGCGACATAACGTCGCCCGAAAGTCATGCGGTATTGTTTGCATTATTTGCCCAAGCGGCATTATGATTTCTGATATAGTCTGAATGCTCCTGCGGTTCTGCAGGTAACGAGTTTTATTTTTTCCCGAAGCACGCCCGGTAAGCGGTCTTCGCCATTTTTGGTGAGTAATCAGGTGACGAACCGCAAAAACACGTCTCCGCCCAAGCGTCCGCGTCCCGACCGACCGGATTCGGACCCCAAGGGCAGGCCTTCCCGCCGCCATGCACCCGGCTGGTGGATCGCGCCTTTCGCGCTGATTGGGCTCTTGCTGTGGTGGGGTCTCTGGAAGCTGGTCCAGTACCTCTTTTTCTGATCCGCCCGCGCCCTGCCGCCGCGCCGTGGGACAGGCTTCGCTCCGGTCATTCCGCAACCGTCAAGAAATCACCACATTAACACCGCAAACTATGTGCTTCTGAATCCACAACTCTGCGAGAAGAGTGCGGCGCTGCTTACAAACACGGCCAAGATGTGAGTAGGTGATGCTAAGGGGTCTTATTCCAGTAGAGCATGGCGAGGGGCGTGGTTTGCGGAAATCTGCGAAGCAATCAACTGGACGTGCACGTCCTGCGCGCAAGGGTCTTCCCCGCGCGCTGATGACCTGTCTGGTTCTGCTGGCAGGTGCGGCCTGTTCCACCTTTCCCAAGACATGGAGCGAGTTTGACGACACGCTCGACCGCGCCCCCTATGTGCAGCAGGATCTGTCGCAGGCCTGGGTCGGCTATCCGGGGGCGCAGCTTGTGCTGGAACGCCGCTACCGCAATGTCAGCGAACAGCGCATCCTGCTGCCCAACACCACCACCCTGCCCGGTGACAATTTTGTCTTCATGATGACGCAGGGCAGCAACCTGACCTCGCTGGGCCGGTTCCAGCCGCTGACCATCTGGCGCCGCAATGGCGAGCCGCCGCTGCCCTTCACCAGCTTCCGCGATCTGACCATCACCACCGAAGAAGACGTGCTCGGCACCCTGCACTGGGCGCGCTGGACCAATGGCACGGATCTGACCTGCGTGCTGGCCTTCCGCAGGCTGGATGCCTCCTCCCGCGTGGTGCCCCCCGGCACCGGAGGGCTGGACGTGATGATGCGCAACTGTCTGCGCGGCAGCGTCGAAGAGGCGCTGCGACCGCTGGCCATGGCCAGCGCGGGCTTTGCCGGGGAACGTGGCGCATTGGATGGACGGCCTCAGATGCTGTCCCCGCTTGCGGCGCCCATCCCGTGAGCCGGACCGCGCGCAAAGCCCGGCCGGGGGCCATGCTGCTGATGCTGGTCTGGCTGGCCCTGCTGGTGCCGGTGCTGTTTCTGGCCGCGACCCCCACCGCAACCATCGTGCAGGGCCTGCTGGCGCTGACCGTGCTGGCGATCCTCTTCGCCCTGAAGCCGTTTGTGCAGAAAAGCCTGCGCGTGCGCTTTTTCGTCCTGGCGGCGGCCAGCACCTTGGTGCTGCGTTACTGGTTCTGGCGTCTGACCGAAACCCTGCCCTCGCCCGACGATCCGGTGTCCTTCATCGCGGCGCTGGTGCTGTTCGGGGCGGAATCCTTTACCGTGGTGCTGTTCTTCCTGACGGCCCTCATCACCGCCGATCCGACCACGCCGCCGCTGCCCAAGCGCATGCGCCGCAGCGAGGCGCCCACCGTCGACGTGCTGGTGCCAAGCTATAACGAGCCGCCCGAACTGCTGGCGGTCACGCTGGCTGCGGCCATGCAGATGGTCTATCCCGAGGGCCGCAAGACCGTGGTGCTGTGCGACGATGGCGGCACCGACCAGAAATGCGCCTCCCCCGATCCCAAGGCCGCCAAGGAAGCGCAGGAGCGGCGCGCGCAGCTGCAGGCCATGTGCGAACAGATGGGCGTGGTCTACACCACCCGCGCGCGCAACGAACACGCCAAGGCGGGCAATCTCAACTCCGCGCTGCACAAGCTGCGCGGCGAGCTGGTGCTGATCCTTGACGCCGACCACGTGCCGAGCCGAGAGTTTCTGGCCCGCACCGCCGGGTATTTTGTCGAAAACCCCAAGCTGTTTCTGGTCCAGACCCCGCATTTCTTCACCAACCGTGATCCGATCGAGCGCAATATCGGCCTGCCCGAGACCTGCCCCTCGGAAAACGAGATGTTCTATACCGAAATCCATCGCGGGCTGGACCGGCTGGGCGGCGCGTTCTTCTGCGGCTCCGCCGCGCTGATCCGGCGCAAGGCGCTGGACGATGTGGGCGGCATTTCGGGCCGGACCATCACCGAAGACGCGGAAACCGCGCTCGACATCCATTCGCGCGGCTGGGAAAGCCTGTATCTGGACCACGCGATGATCGCGGGGCTGCAGCCGGAAACCTTCGCCTCCTTCATCACGCAGCGCGGCCGCTGGGCCACCGGCATGATGCAGATGCTGATCCTGAAGAACCCGCTGTTCCGTCCCGGCCTGACCATGCTGCAGCGCGTGTGCTACCTGAACTCCATGAGCTACTGGCTGTTTCCGCTGGTGCGCATGATCTTCCTGCTCAGCCCGCTCTTCTACCTGTTCTTCGGCCTCGAGGTCTTCGTGGTGACCTATGACGAGGTGCTGGCCTATATCCTGCCGCATCTTCTGGTGGGCTTCCTGATCCAGAACGCGCTGTTTTCAAAGGTGCGCTGGCCGCTGATCTCTGAAGTCTACGAGATTGCCCAGACCCCCTATCTGCTGAAGGCGGTGTTCAACACCGTGCTGCGCCCCAACGCCGCCACCTTCAAGGTGACGGCCAAGGACGAGACGCTGGACAAGGATTTTATCTCTCCGGTGTTCCAGCCGCTGCTGATGCTGAACCTGCTGCTGTTCGCGGGGCTGGTGGCGGCGGCGATGCGCTGGTCGCTGTTTCCCGGCGACCGCACCGTGGTGCTGATCGTGGGCGGCTGGAACCTTTACAACTTCCTGCTGGCGGCGCTGTCGCTGCGGTCGGTCTTTGAACGGCAGCGGCGGCTGCAGAAACCCCGCACGGTGATCCGCGCCCCCGCGCGGGTCTGGCTGGCCGGTCAGCCCGAAGAGACGGCGGCCCCGGCCCTCGTGCGGTCGGTCTCTGGCAAGGGGCTGCGGCTGGAACTGCAGCTCGGCCCCGACACCGATCCGGCCCTGCTGGAGATCAAACCCGATGCCGAGATCATGGTGCATCTGGAAATCCCCAAGGCGCGCGCGCTGGAGCAGACGCTGCAGGGCAAGGTCACCCAGTCCGACCGCGGGCGGATGGGGGCGGAACGCCATGGGCTGGCCGTCACGTTTGACGAAAGCCAGATGATCGCGGCCAGCGCCATGACCGCATGGCTGGTCTATGGCGACAGCAAGAAATGGCATGCCGCGCGCAAGGCCGTACCGCAGCGGCGCGGGCTGGTGCCCGGCATCCTGTTCGTGCTGCGCAAGGCCATCGTGTCCCTGCCGGTGACGGTGATCGGGCTGCTGCGGGCGCCGTCTTCGGCGCGGGCGGCCAAGACCGATGACCGCCGCAGTTCGGTCGAACAGCAGGCCATCGACCAGTTTCTGGCCGATGATCCGCGCGACGATGACGGCAGCGGCTATTTCGACAGCGACGAAGCGGAGGTGCGGGCATGATCCATCGAACCCTCCGGCATCTGGGCGCGCTGGCGCTGCTGCTGGCGGCGCTGCCCGGTCAGGCGCAGCAGATCCGGCTCGACCCGCTGCCCGATGCGGGCCCCGCCGAGGTGGAAGAGGCGCGCCCCGTCGTGCCGCAGCAGCCCGCAGGCCCCCGCCTGCATGTGCAGGGCGCCAGCCCCGAGTCGCGCCCCGCCACCACAGCCGACGTGCTGCTGCCGCTGCGCGCGCTGGAACCGCAGCCGGGGCGCGTCACCAGCTACCGCATGGAAGGCGACGCGCCGCAGGCGGGCTTCGTGCTGTTCCTGCCGCAGGATTTTGACGGGGCGACGCTGCAGATCGCGACGCAAAGCTCCATCAACGTGCTGCCCGACCGCTCGCAGATCCGGGTTTTTGTCAATGGCAGGGCCATCGGCACCGCCACGCTGGAAAATTTCGACAGCGTGCGCGCCGTGTCGCTGCCGGTGCCGCCGGGTCTGCTGAAGGCCGGGCGCAATCTGGTCCGGATCGAGGCGCGGCAGACGCATCGCGTGTTCTGCGGCGCCGACGCGTCGTTCAGCCTGTGGACCGACATCGCGCTGGACCAGAGCGGCGTGCGTCTGGGATCGCAGAGCTTTGACACCAATCCGCTGGGCTTTCTGGCCGCCGTGGCCGCACAGGCCGCCCGGGGTCAGGCGCTGCGCGTGCATGGCACCGGATCCGCCGACCGCGCCGCCACCGTCGCCCCGGTGATCGCGCAGGTGGAAGTGGCCTTTGGCGGCACCCCGCCCCGCGTCAGCTTCGAGGATTACTATTCGGTCGGCACCACCCCGCCCGCGCTGGCGCGGGTGGCCGAACTGCCGCCCGGCACCAGCCCGCCTGACGGCTACGAATTCCGCAGCGGCGGCGATGGCGCCATCGTGATGGCGGTGGATCCCACCGCCTATGAGCGGCTCGCCGAGGTGCTGGCAGAGGCGGTGCCGCAGAATGGCACGGAACAGGGCCTGCCCGATCTGCCGCCGGGACGCTACGTCACCTTCGGCGAGCTTGGCTTTGACGGGCTGCAGGGCCATGGCCGCTACATCCGCGAAGGCGCGGAATTCCGGCTGCCCTGGGACTGGCTGCTTTTGGCCTCGCAGCGGGCGGAACTGGCGCTGAACTACCGCTTCGACACCGGCCTGCCCGAAGGCGCGCTGCTGCTGGTCAAGGTGAACGGCACCACGGTGCAGCTGCTGCCGCTGGACGATCCCGAAACCGCAGGCCAGACCCTGCCGATGCTGCCGATCCGCTTCCGCGCCTCGCTGCTGCAGCCCGGCGTCAACCGCGTGGATTTCGAGGCGCTGGTGCCCGGCGATCCGCCCGATCAGGCCTGCGAACCCCGCGCCAATCCGGTGTTCGAGGTGCTGGGCAGCACGCAGATCTTTGTGCCCGACTCGCCGCTGATGTCGCGGCCCGGCCTTGGGCGCACGCTGGCGCATCTGCGTCAGGAAGGCCTGTCGATCAGTGAAAGTGCCAAGCAGACGCTGCCTGCCGGGCTGCTGCTGCAGCTGGCGGCGGTGTTCCGCGGCCATCAGGGCACCGAACGCGCCCCCTCCGGGCTGGACCCGCAGCTGACGCTGGCGACCCCCGCCGATCTGGGCCTGATCGAAGGACCGCTTGCCGACCGCTACAGCGCCGATCTCCTGCACGCGCTGACCCGGGTTTCCGCCCCCGCCGTGGCCACGGCCCCCGTCGCCGCGTGGGACCGGGTGAACGAGGGCAACTGGCTGTCGGCGCTGCTGCGGCTTGACCGCATCGCGGCGCTGCCCGACCGCCTGCGCGAGGGCGTCACCTCGATGTGGCGCGGCGACGAACCCGACCTGCCGGAATGGCTGGCCGACCGCAGCGCGCAGGCGCTGCTGTTCCAGCCCGACATGTCCCGCCCCGACCGCGTCTGGCTGGTGGTGGGCCCCCGCGCCATGCCCGAAACCATCGTGGAAAGCCTTGCCGCCACCCATCGCCACATCGACGGCCCCATGGGGCAGGTGTCGGTGCTGACCGGCGAAGGGATCTGGGACAGCTGGGTTTCTCCGGACCAGCCGCTGCAGCTGCACGAGCCTCTGACGCTGGCCAATGCCCGCGCCGTGGCCGGAAACTATGCCACCACACGGCCGCAGGACTATGTGCTGGTCCTCATCACCATCACCCTGTGTTCAGCCTTTGTGGCCATGCTGATCGCAATCCTCATGCGACGGAGACGACCATGATACGGCGCAACCTGCTGGCCGGTCTTTGCGGACTGGCCGGAGCTTCGGTGTTTGGCGCGGGCGCCCTGCGCGCCCAGACGGCGGATGACATCAGCAATCTTGGCGACGTCTGGCGCGCATGGAAGGCGGCGCATCTGGCCTCCACCGGGCGGGTGATCGACCGGCTCCAGCAGAATTCCAGCCATTCCGAAGGTCAGGGCTATGGGCTGCTGCTGGCGGCGGTCATGGGCGATGCCCGCAGTTTCGAGCAGATGGAAACATGGACCCGCGTCAATCTGGCGATCCGCGCCGACACGCTGATGGCGTGGCGCTGGCTGCCCGACACGCCGGAGCGGGTGCCCGATCTCAACAATGCCAGCGACGGCGACCTGTTCCGGGCATGGGCGCTGATGAAGGCTGCCGATGCCTTTGGCGTGGCGGAATACCGCGACCGTGCCGCCGCCATCGTGGCCGATCTGGTGGCCTCCTGCATCGTCGCCCGGCCCGACCGCATCGGCATGATGCTGATGCTGCCCGCCGCGCAGGGCTTCCAGACCGATGAGGGCTTCATCTACAACCCGTCCTACGCGATGCCGCTGGCGATGATGGATCTGGCCAATGCCTTTGACGCGCCCGAACTGGCCTCTGCCGCCGATGGCGCGGTGCAGCTCATGCGCGATCTGGCCTCGGGCGGCGTGGTGCCCGACTGGGTGCTGCTGACCCCCTCCGGCCCCCGCGCCGCCGAGGGGTTTTCCTTTGACGCGGGCTATGAGGCCGTGCGCGCGCCGCTCTATCTGGTCTGGTCCGACATGGCCTCGCATCCGGCGGTGGCACGCTATGCGCAGGCGCAGGCCAATCTGCCGCCCGGGCTCGCCGCCACCGTGATCTCCCGCCAGAGCGGCGGCGTGCTCGCCACGGATGGCGCGGCGGGTTACAATGCCGTTGCCGCCTTGACCGCCTGCGCGGCCTCTGACCAGATCGGGTCGCGCATTCCGCCTTTTGCGCCGACCGACCCTTACTATCCCGCCACGCTGCATCTGTTCGCCCTTCTGGCACAGATGCACGCCGAACCGAGATGTCTGCCGCTATGACCCTGCTCCGCCTGTTCCGCCCCGCCCTTCTTGTGCTTGCGCTGCTGCCCGCCGGGGCCATGGCGCAGGATCCCGATGAACGCGACCTTCAGGCGCTGCGTTTCTACATCAACGAGAACAACGAACAGGCGATCCGGTCAGAACTGCGCCGCCTTCAGGTGCAGTTTCCGGAATGGTCCCCGCCGGACGATCTGTCCAACCTCAACCGCGACGTGCCCCCCGGGCTGGTCGACGGCATCTACCAGCTGATCGCCCGCGAGGATTTTGCCGGGGCCCGCGACCGGATCGAGGATGCGACACGCACCTATCCCAACTGGACGCCCTCCGCCGATCTGCTGCAGACCCTGTCCCTGGCCGAGGCGCAGCGCGAATTCACCGCTGCGGTCGATGCAGGCAATTCTCAGGCGGCGATCCGCATCGCCCGCGCCACCCCTGCGCTGCTGGTCTGCGAACGGGTGAACAACGCATGGCTTCTGGCCGAACAGTATCAGGCGGTGGGCCAGACCGACACCGCGCGCGGCATCTATCGCGGCGTGGCTGACAGCTGCACCACGCCGGACGTGCTGGTGGCGACGCTGGAAAAATCCGCCTCCGTGTCCAATGCCGCGCAGCTGCAGGAGATGGCCGCGCTGATGCGCAACACCGCCCCCGGCGTCGCCGCACAGATCAACGCCGTGGAAACCCGGCTGCTGGCCGGGCTTGGCGCCACCCCCGCACCCGGTGCCGCGCCCGCCGAGGCTCCCGTTGCCGCAGGCGTTCCTGTCACCGATGCCACCCGGCCCGAAGCGCGGCCCGCCACGCTGGGCCAGCCGCGCCCCGCTCCGGCACAGGCCCCGGCGTCGCGCACCATGGCAGCCCCTGCGCCCGCAGGCGCTGCACGCGCGGCACCTTCCGGCGGCGGGGCGGGTTATAACGCGGTGCTGGCCGCCGCGCAGGCCGGGGACTGGCGCCGCTGCCTGTCGCTGGCCACCGGGGCCAAGCAGCCCGAGATCGTGTCGCAGCGCGGCTGGTGCAACTTCAACATCGACCGCCCCATGCAGGCGCTGAAGGATTTTCGCGCCGCCGCCAGTTCCACCCGCGATGGCAACCTGCAGCGCGATTCCCTTTATGGCATGGCGCTGACCATGCTGCGCATGAACATGGTGGATCAGGCCGCCTCGGTTGCGGCGCAGACCCATTTTACCCCCGAACAGCGGCTGGAGATCGAGACAGAGATTCTCGACAAGCGCGGTGTCGCCGCCTACGAGCGGGGCGATTACCGCCGCGCCATCGCCTATTTCGACGAGGTGGAACGGCTGACCGGGCGGATGCGCCGCGATCTGGCCATGCTCAAGGGCTATGCCTATCTGAATTCCGGCCAGCGCGACCGGGCCCGCGCCCTGTTCCAGATGCTGCATGACCAGATGGCGACCGCGGAATCCCGCCGGGCGCTGGCGGCGGCGATCCAGTAACGCGGGACATCCCCATGACGCGGCCCATGTTCAGCGCAACCACAAAGACAGGGGCACAGGGCGGATGACATCGGACAAGGCGCCGCTGCGGGTGGCGGTGATCGGGATGGGCCCGCGCGGGCTTGGCGCGCTGGAAGCCTTGGCACGCCTGATGCCGCAGACCGCACGCCCCGTCACGGTGGAGGTGTTCGACACCGGCGCGCATCCCGGCGCGGGGCCGAATTTCGATCCCGAGGACAGCCCGCTCTGCCTGCTGAACACGCCGCTGCGCGCGCTGGATCTGGGCGCACCGCCCGGGGGCCCCGACCGGCTGGCAGGGTTTGCGGAGTGGAGCGGCAGCACCGATCCCGACAGTTTCCCGGCGCGCAGCCTGCTGGGCGGCTATCTGGCCGCGCGCTTTGATGCGCTGGTCTCCTCCCCGCCGGAGGGGCTGCGCCTTGCCCGGCGCAGCGCACAGATCACGGCGCTCGATCCTGTGCCCGAAGGCTGGCGGCTGCGCGGGCCCGAGGGCGGCTTTGGCCCCTATGACGAGGTGCTGCTGACGCCGGGCCAGCCCGCGACAGACCCCGATCCGCAGCTTGCGCGCTGGCAGGAGCATGCGGAGCGGACCGGCGCCGACCTGCAGCCCGCCTATCCCGCCCGCGCCCTGCTTGCCGCCGCCGAAGGCTGGGCCGGGCAGACCGTGGCGATCCGCGGACTGGGGCTGTCCACCTTCGACGTGCTGCGCCTGCTGACGCTGGGGCTGGGCGGCAGCTTTACCGCAGGCGGCTATGTCGCCTCGGGGCGCGAACCCGCGCGGATCCTGCCCTTTTCGCTGAACGGTCATCCGCCCGCGCCGAAGCCGCAGACCGCCGCGCTGGATGCCGCCTTTGACCCGACCGGGGCGGAAAGCGCTGCCTTTGACGCGGCACTGGCCGATGCGCTGGATCAGGCGCCCCGCGCGGCGCTGGAACGGCTCGCCACGGCCCTGCTGCCCCCGGCCCGCCGCATCCTGCGCGCCATGGCCAGCCCGGACCAGCCCGAGCCATGGCTGGAGACGGAACAGCACGACCCCGGCGCGCAGGACAGCGGCACGCCGCTGGAGGTGCTGCGCCACGGCATCGCCATGGCAACGGGCACAGCCCCACCCTCGGCGGGTTATGTCATCGGCCAGATCTGGCGCAAATGGCAGAACGCGCTGCGCCAAGGCTTCAACCCCGCGCGCTGCGATGCCGTCACCGCCGCCGCGATCCTCGGCTTTGACGAGGGGCTGAAACGCTTTTCCTACGGCCCGCCGCTGCGCTCCGCGCAGGAACTGCTGGCGCTGGTCGAAGCCGGGCGTGTCGATCTTTGCGCGGCGGAAGATCCGTCGATCACCCTGACCGAGCGCGGCTGGAGCCTGAGCACCGCGCAGGGGGCTGTTCCCGTCCGCGCCATGGTGGATGGCGTGCTGCCCGCGCCGCGGCTTGATGCCGTGACCGATCCGCTGGTGGCGGGGCTGTGGCAGGCGGGGCAGCTGCGCACGCTCTCCGAGGATCTGGGCGCCGAGACCGCGCCTGACGGGCAGCTGGCCGGCGCTCCGCCGGGGCTGTGCCTGCTGGGGCGCATGGCGCTTGGCAGCGTGATCGCGGTGGATTCGCTGCATGACTGTTTCGGCGCCGCGACAGATCGCTGGGCCGAAGGGCTCTGCGCCCGCCACCGCTGAACCGGCGCAGCCGTTGCAGCCCGCGCGGTGGCGCCTATATCAGCAACGGGAACCGGCCCGGCAACCAAGGAGAGCGAGCCATGGGGTATTTCAAGACGGCCCTGCTGATGGCGGCGATGACCGCGCTGTTCATGGGCATCGGCTATCTGCTGGGCGGGGGCGGCGGCGCGCTGATCGCGCTGGCGGTGGCCGCCGCGATGAACGTCTTCACGTGGTGGAATTCCGACCGCATGGTGCTGCGGATGCACAACGCCCGCCCGGTGGGCGCGCGCGACAGTTTCGGGCTGAACACGATGGTGGCGGATCTGGCGAAAAACGCAGGCCTGCCCATGCCCGCCGTCTATATCATCGACACGCCGCAGCCCAATGCCTTTGCCACCGGGCGCAACCCGGCCAATGCCGCCGTGGCGGTGACAACTGGCCTGATGCAGAGCCTCACGCGCGAAGAACTGGCGGGCGTGGTGGCGCATGAACTGGCGCATATCCGCAACCATGACACCGCGATCATGACGGTGACCGCCACCTTTGCCGGGGCGATTTCCATGCTCGCCAACTTTGCGCTGTTCTTTGGCGGCAGCCGCGAACGGCTGGGGCTGGTGGGCACGCTGGCGATGATGTTCCTTGCCCCCGTCGCGGCGGCGCTGGTGCAGATGGCGATCTCGCGCACGCGGGAATATGCCGCCGACAAGGCCGGGGCCGAGATCTGCGGCCAGCCGCTGTGGCTCGCCTCGGCGCTGGCGCGGATCCAGCAGGGCGCCGCGCGCATCGACAATGACGCCGCCGAACGCCATCCCGGCACCGCGCATATGTTCATCATCAACCCGCTGCACGCGCATAAGCGCGACAGCATGTTCGCCACCCACCCCGCCACCGAAAACCGCATCGCCGCGCTGCGCGCCATGGCGGGCGAGGCCGCAGAGCAGCCCGCTCCGCGCGAGGTGCGCAGCGCGCCCTCGGGCCTGCCCCGGGTGCCGCGCGGCGGCTCGCAGCGCAAGGGACCGTGGACCTGACACAGTTTTCCGGCGGACAGGGCTGGACCATGGCGCAGGCTTCGCCATAGTCCGGCCCGACCGGCCATCCCGGCCCAACCCGGAGGAACATCGTGACAGACCCCCATCCCTTCACCGAAGCGCTGCTGACCGCCTACCAGACCCGCACCCGCGTTTCCCCCGAAACCGGCCTGCCCCAGACCCGGGACGAGGCGCTGGCCGTGCAGGCCGCCGTCAGCGCCGCCCGTGGCGCCGTGGCCGGGTTCAAGGTGGCGGGACAGGGCGACGCGCCGCCCATCCTTGCCCCCATCGCCGCCTGCGACGTGGTGCAGGAGGGCGGCAGCCGTCCCTTGGGCGACCGTTTCGCGGTGGAAATGGAAATCGGCTTCCGGCTGGACAAGCCCCTGCCGCAGGACGGCTTCCCCGCCAACCCGCAGGAGTATTTCACCCCGCATCTGGTGCTGGAACTGGTCGACCAGCGGATCGACGGCGCGGTGGCCGAACAGCCCCTGCCCCGGCTCGCCGATGCGCAGCTGAACGCCGGTCTGGTGGTCGGCCCGGCGCTGGCGGACTGGGACGGGCGCGATTTCACCACGCTCACCGCCCGGCTGCAGGCCAATGGCACGGCGCTGCTGGACGGTGAGGCCACCGTTCCCGGCGGCTCGGCGCTGGCGCATCTGGAACTGCTCTGCGCCTCTGTGGGCGATCACTGCGGCGGGCTGGTGCCCGGCCAGATCGTCATCACCGGCTCGCTCTGCGGCTGCCCGTGGTTCGACACCCCCACCGACATCGAGGGCCATGTGGACGGGTTCGGCAGCATCCGCGTGCGTCTGGCCTGAAACGGGCCTGACCCGCGACCCTAACCCGCCGCGATGACGCGGCCCAAGGCAGGGGCAAGCCCGACAGAGGGCTTGCCCACCGGCTTGCAGGCACGCGCGCCAAAGCCCACCCGCAGCGAGGCCAGCGCCAGCGCCTGTGCCGTGGCGGCACATATCGGATCCAGCACCAGCGCGGGCACCTCTCCGGCGATCTCGGGCGCCAGACCTGCCAGCGGCGCGCCGCCAAGGATCACCACATCCGCGCCATCCTCGACCACCGCGCGCCGCGCCAGCGCCACCAGATCGGCGCGCAGCAGGTCGCGGGCGCGGCCCACATCGGGCTGATGCGTCTCGGGCGTGCGCACCCCGGTAAAGCGGGACGAAAGCCCGGTGGCAGCCACACAGTCGGCATACCAGCGGCGCATGACCGGCGAGAAGGTCACGATGGAAAACCGCTCTCCCATCATCGCGGCGGAAAGCACGGCGGCCTCGGCCATGCCCACCACCGGCAGGTCGAACAGGTCGCGCGCCCCGGCAAGCCCGGGATCGCCAAAGGCGCCGATGATCACCGCATCCATCCCCTGCTGGTGGTCCGCGATCATTTCCAGCGTGATGGCCCCGGCGATCTGGGCCTCGGCGCGGGAGGCGATATAGGGAAAGCCGCGCGGCGCGGTCAGCGGCACGATCTCGGCCCGGTCCCCCGCCACCTTGCGGGCCAGCGCCGCCATGCTGTCGGTCATGGCGGTGGTCATGTTGGGATTGACGAGAAGCAGGCGCATGGCGGGCACTTTCACAGGCGGGTCAGCAGAGGGGCAAGACGGTCGGCAGCGGCCAGCAGCGCCGCATCACGGCCCCGCGCCGCCCAAAGCTGCATCCCCAAGGGCAGCCCGTCGGTCGTGGTGCCGCAGGGCAGCGACAGCGCGGGACAGCCCGCGTGATTGGCCTGCGAGGTAAAGGCGGCGTGGTCGCGCGGCCCGCAGGGCAGCCCGGCAATGGTGGCAGGGGCAAGCTGGCCCACCGGCCATGCGGCGCAAGGGGTGGTGGGGGTCAGCCAGAGCGGGTGGCGGTCCAGAAAGGCGCCAAGGATTTCCGCCATCCGCGCGCTGGCCTGCCGCGCCTGCGTCACCTGCTGCGGGCTCAGCGACAGGCCAAGGGTGATCTGCGCGCCCAGATCGGGGTCGAACCGGCCGGGATCGCGCTGCCATTCGGCGCCAAAAAGCCGCGCCAGCCCCGCAAACTGCAGCGGCATCACGGCGGCGCCGTCAAGCCCCTGCCAGTCGGGCGCGGCCTCGGTCAGCTCATAGCCCGCGCGCTGCAAGGCCGCGAGGCTGCGATCATAGGCGCGCGCCATGTCCGGATCCAGCCGCTGGCCCAGCCCGAAATCCCGGCTGACGGCGAGTGCGGTGACCTGCGGCGCCACGTCGGGCACCCCCGCCAGCACCGCCATGGCCAGCCGCACATCCGCCACGTCCCGCGCGATGGGGGCGATCACCGAAATGCCCGCCACCGGCTCGTCAAAGCCCGGGCCGTAGGGGACCAGATCCTGCGACGGCTTCAGCCCCACCAGCCCGGTATGCGCGGGCGGACGGCGCGAGGATCCGCCCGCATCGGTGCCAAGGGCCAAAGACGCCATGCCCGCCGCCACCGCTGCCACGCAGCCCCCCGACGAGCCGCCGGGGGTGCGCGACAGATCCCACGGGTTGCGGGTGATGCCGTAAAGCGGCGTATGCGTGGCGCCCTTGCAGGCAAATTCCGAACAGGTTCCGATGCCAAGGATCAGCGCCCCTGCCTGCCGCAGCAGGGCCACGGCGCGCGCGTCTTCGGGGGCCACAAATTCCGCGAAGAGATGCGAGCCTTGGGTGATGCGCAGGCCCTTGACCCAGATATTGTCCTTGATGACCACAGGCACGCCCGCCAGCGGCAGCGCATCCCCCCGCGCCAGCCGCACCGCGACCTCTGCCGCCTCGGCCTGCAGATGCGGGTTGGTCAGGGTCAGGGCGTTCAGCGCCGGGTTACGGTCGGCCACGCGGGCCAGCGCCGCCTCCGCCACCTGCGCCGGGGTGACACGCCCCGCCCGCACCTCGGCGGCCAGCGCGCGGGCGCTCAGATCCATCACGCTCATGCCTTGGTCCCCCTCATTTCGGCCCAGCGGGCCGCGATCTCGCGCCGGGGCGCGATCCAGACGCCGGGGCGCGCGGCGATATGGGCCAGCACCGTCTCCAGCCCGGCGATGCGGCCGGGCCGCCCGATGATCCGCAGATGCAGCCCCACCGACAGCATCCGCGCGGCGGTGGCCCCTTCGGCCCAGAGCCGGTCGAAGGCCCCGATGACATAGTCGGAAAAATCCCGCGCCTGCACGAACCCGCCGCCGGGCGAAAAGCGCATGTCGTTGGTATCGAACGCATAGGGCAGGATGACGTGATCCCCCTCCATGCGCGGGATGTCATCGTCATAGGCATCGCTGTCATAGCGGAAGCCGCCATGCGCCTTCAGCAGCGCGCGGGTGTTGACCGACGCGGCAGAGCGGGTGTGCCAGCCCACGGGGGCCACGCCGCAGGCCCGGGTCAGCGCGGCATGGGTGCGGGCGATCACCTCGGCCTCGGTCTGCGGGTCCATATGGGCGTGACGTTCCCACCGCCAGCCGTGACAGGACACTTCATGCCCGCGCGCCACGATGTCCTGCAGCAGCCACGGCGCGCGTTCGGCCACCCGCCCGCAGGTGGAAAAGGTCGCGCGGGCGCCGCTGGCTTCCAGCGCGCGGACGATGCGGGCATAACCCTGCCGGGGGCCATAGGCGAAATGGCTTTCCATGCAGGGATCGGGCACATGCTCCACCTCCTCGCGGATTTCGTAGGTGGCTTCGTTGCGCGCGTCGCCATCGCCGATGGACAGCTCCGCCCCCTCTTCGACATTGACCACGAAGGACACGGCAAGCCGGGCGCCATCGGGCCAGCAGGGCGCGGGTTCGGCCCCGGACCAGCCCCGAAAATCGCGTCGGTCGCTCATCGGCTTACCCCTGGATCATGCGGTTGAGGCCCACGGTGCGCGCGCCGAAGACCAGCACGATGACCGCCAGCAGGATCAGCCCCGAAGACATGGCCGCCAGCGACGGATCCGGCTGTTCCTCAAGATATTGCAGCATCTTGATCGGCAGCGTCTTGTTGCGCGCATCGGTCAGGAAGATCGAGATCGGGTAATTGTCCATCGAGGCGAGAAAGGCGAACAGCCCCGAGGTCAGGTAGGCCGGGGCCAGATTGGGCACCAGCACCTGCAGGATGGCGCGCGGATAGCTCAGCCCCAGCGTGCGCGCCGCGTCGATCAGCGAGAAATCGAAGGCCGCCATAGAGGCCAGCAGCGTGCGCATCACAAAAGGCAGCGTGATGACGATATGGCCCAGCAGCAGCGACAGATAGGCGTCGCGCAGCCCGATCTCGCGGAAGAACTGCAGCAGCGCCACGCCCACCACCAGCCCCGGCATCATCAGCGGCGAGACGGCGAAGGTGGCGATGGCCTCGCGCCCCCGGAAATTGCCCCGCGTCACGGCGATGCAGGCCAGCGTGCCCAGCACCAGCGAGATGGCGGTGGACAGGGTCGCAAGGTTCAGCGACAGCACCACCGCATCCCAGAGCCCGGACCGGCGGTCCAGCGAGGCATACCAGCGCAGCGACCATTCCGGCGGCGGCAGCGTATAGACCGGCGAGGAGGTGAAGGAGGCCAGCACCGTGATGACGATGGGCAGCATCAGGAAGATGACGCAGCCGATGCCGATGATCCAGCTGAGGCTGCGGAAGATGCGGTCGGTCTGGGTCATTGGCGGGCTCCCAGCCTGCGGGCCAGCACGCTGGAGGACACGACCACAAGGATGGCGATGGCCAGCAGCACGGCGGAGATGGTGGAGCCCAAGGGCTCGTTGCGCAGATACAGGAACGACCGGGCGATCAGCATGGACAGCGTCTGCTGGCGTTCCCCCACGATCAGCGAGGGGATGACATACATCGAGATCGCCATGGAAAAGGTGAAGGCCGATCCCGCCACCACGCCCGGCAGGGTCAGCGGCAGCGTGACATGGAAAAACCGGAACCACGGCGAGGCGCCAAGCGAGGCCGCGGCCTCGGGCAGGCGGGAATCCATCTGGCGCACCACGGCATAGATCGGCAGCACCATGAAGGGCAGGAACACGTTGGCCGCCCCGACCACCAGCGCGGTTTCGGTAAACAGCATCCGCATCGGTTCGGTGATGATCCCCAGCCCCTGCAGCGCGGTGTTCAGAAAGCCGTTGGCGCGGAACAGGATGGACCATGCAAAGGCCTTGACCACCACGCCCAGCGACATGGGCAGCACCATGGCCACAAGGAACACGGTCAGCCACGGCCCGCGCGCGCGCGCCATGGCGAAAGCGGTGGGATAGGCGATCAGCAGCGCCAGCAGCGTGGTCAGCGCGGCAACGCGCAGCGTCCGCGCCAGCACCCCCATGTTGTAGTCATCGGCAAAAAACGCGCCATATTCGGCCAGCGACAGCCCGTCCGGGGTGCGCACGGATTTGGCCAGCAGCAGAAGCAGCGGCAGGGCATAGACCACCGCCAGATAGGCCAGCCCCGGCACTGCCAGCAGTGCTATGCGGTCGACGCGGGACGTCATGGATCCACCCCATAGACCAGCGTGTCCGCCACCGCCCAGCCAAGGCTGACCGTTTCGCCGCGCGCCAGCCCGGTGCGGATGCCGGGCAGTTCGCACAGGATGCGGTCCCCTTCGGGGGCGCGGCCATGCAGCATGGTCTTGGACCCCAGCACCATCACATCCTCCAGCGTGACCGACAGGGTATTTTCCCCCTGCCCCAGCGCCACAAGCTCTGGCCGCACCGCCAGCAGCGCGGCGCTGCCCGGGGCCAGATCGCCCGGCGCCCGCACCGGGCCAAGCGCTGTCTCAAGGCTCAGCAGATCGCCGTCGCGCGCGGTGACGCGGGCGGCAAGCCGGGTGGACAGGCCGACAAAATCCATCACGAAGGGCGAGGCAGGCCGGGCATAAAGCGTGGAGGGATCGGCGAACTGTTCGATGCGGCCCGCGTTCATCACCGCGATGCGGTCGGAAACCCCCATCGCCTCTTCCTGATCGTGGGTGACGAAGATGGCGGTGATGCCCCGGTCGCGCAGCAGCGATTTCAGCTCCACCTGCATGGTTTCGCGCAGCTTGCGGTCCAGCGCGGAAAACGGCTCGTCCAGCAGCAGCAGATCGGGGCCCACCACCAGCGCGCGGGCGACGGCCACCCGCTGCTGCTGCCCGCCCGACAGCGCCGCGATTGGGCGGTCGGCAAAATCGCTCATCCGCACCAGCCGCAACGCCTCGGCCACGGGGGCAGCGGTGGCGGATTTGGCGGTGCCGCGCGCCCGCAGGCCAAAGGCCACGTTTTCGGCCACGGTCAGATGCGGGAACAGCGCGTAACTCTGGAACACCACAGAGATGTTGCGCCGGTGCGCGGGCTGGCGCGTGATGTCGCGCCCGCCCAGCACCACCGATCCGTCATCGGCCTCCATCAGACCGGCGATGATGCGCAGCAGCGTGGTCTTGCCGCAGCCCGAGGGACCAAGGAGCGACACAAGCTCCCCCCGGTCCACCCGGAAGTTCATGCCGGACATGACCCGGGTGCCCTTGAAGGATTTCGCCACGCCCCAGACGTCAAGATAGTGGCGGTCGGCGGGAGAGATGGGGGTCATGTCCGTCATAGGATCAGATCGCCATCAGCTTGTCGAAACGGTCGATCCATTCGCGGCGGTTCTGCGACACGAAGGCCCAGTCGGGGCTGTAGATCTGCACGCCGTCCGGAATCACCGCGCCTGCGGTCACCGTGGTGTTGGCGGGAACCGAGGTGGCGAAATCGGCGATCGCCGCCTGCAGCTCCGCCCCCAGCATCTCGTTCACGTAACCGGCGGCAAGCTCGGAATTCGGCCCGCCCTTGACCAGACAGATGCCCGACGGCATGGCAAAGATCCCCTCCTGCGGGGCGGACAGATCCACCGGCACGCCTTCGGCCTTGCGCGGCAGCGCGTAGGACGAGAAACTGCCCGACAGCATCGAAATCTCGCCCTGCTCCAGCAGGTTGAAGGCCTGGCTCATGGTGGAATAGACCGACAGCAGATTGGGCTTCAGCTCTTCCAGCTTGGCGAAGGCTGCATCGATTTCATACTGCGCCTCGGCAAAGGGTTTGCCCGATCCCAGCATCGCCGCCATGAACAGCGTCCACATGCCTTCGGTGTTCTGCAGCGACGGGATAATGATGCGGCCCTGCGCCTCGGGGGACCAGAGCGCCTGCCAAGACGGCACGCCTTCGGTCAGGTCGGTGTTATAGGCGATGCCCGCCCAAGGCTGGAGGTAGTTGCACCACATGCCGTCCATATGCACCGCATCCGGGCGCAGGTCGGTCATGTTGGGCACGGCCTCGGCGGTGATGGGGGCCAGCAGATCCTCTTCGACCGCCTGAATCATCACCGGGTCGTCCATCTGCACCACGGAGAGATAGGGATTGTCGCGGTTCGAGGCCATCTTCTCGAGGTTGACCGAGGATTTGGTGCCTTCGAACAGGATGTCCGCACCGAGGGTCTTTTTCATGTGGGGCACCACCAGCGCCTCCATCCATGCGGTATGCGAGCCGGCGCAGCCCACCACCAGTTCGCTGGACTGCGCGCGCAGCAGGGCGGGCGTGGCCAAGGTTCCGGCGGCGGCAAGGGCAGAGGTTTTCAGAAGCGAACGGCGGGTCAGGCCGTTGCGGGAAATCAGGGTCATGGTTGGTCCTTCTCTGTCGGGTCAGGAGGCGGTGTCAGGGTGCACGCACCCGCGAAAGGTCCGGTTCTGCTGCCGGGCTTAAAATGGAATGCCATTTGACTTATGGGAAATGCCTCGCCACGCTGCACCTGATCCTCCGATCAAAACCGCTATAAATATGCAGTCTGTCCACAATTTAGGCAGCCCGTTCTGGCTGCTGCACAGGCTCTGACCAGAAGGAAAAGAAAATGGCATCCCATTTGCGAAACATCACTCTGCTGGATCCCGACTCGGGGATGACACGCGGCGTCGATCTGGTGACGGACACGCAGGGCCGCATCGCGCGGATCGGGCCGGATCTGCCCCCTGCCCCGGGCGTGCCGGTGATCGACGCGCAGGGCGCGCTGTGCCTGCCGGGCTTCGTGAACAGCCACAACCATTCGCCGCTGATGATCGTGCGCGGCATGATCGAGGATATCAGCTTTGCCCCCGCCTATACCCCCGGCGTGCCGCAGGGGCACTGGCTGTCGGACGAGGAGACGCTGGCGCTGGCCCGGCTGGGCGTGATGGAAATGCTCTGCGCGGGGGCCACCACCATCGTGGATTACTACCGCTGCCCCGAGGCGCTGGCACAGGCCGCAGCGGAATTCGGCCTGCGCGCGCAGGTGGGGGGCCGGGTCATGGACATGGACAGCGCCGCACTCGCCGAAGGCCGCTTCGCCCGCGATGACGCCTTGGGCGAGGCGACGCTGGGGGCGGCGCTGGCGCTGCGCGACAAATGGGCGGGTCATGCGCGGATCAGCACCATCCTTGCCCCGCACGCCCCCGACAGCTGCTCGCGCGAGATGTTTGCGCAGATGCGCGATCTGGCCACGGCCAGCGACACGCAGGTGCACACCCATCTGAGCCAGTCACAGATGGAGGTGGACCAGATCCGGGCGCGCGAAGGCATGACCCCGACCGAATTTCTGGATGATCTGGGTCTGCTGACGCCGGACCTGATCGCCGCGCACTGCATCTTCATGACCGACAGCGACGTGGCGCGGTTCGGGGCTGCGGGCGCGGTGGTGGCCCATGCGCCCATCGGCAATGCCAGCTTTGGCGCCGCCGCCCCGATCAAGGCGCTGGCCGAGGCGGGGGCGCGCATCACGCTCTGCACCGATACCAAATCCGCCGACATGTTCGAGGCGATGCGCATGGCGCTGGCCTCGGCCCGGCTGCGGGCGGGACTGTGTTTCGATCTGGACGCGGCGCAGGTGTTCCGCTGGGCCACGGCGGGCGGCGCCGAGGCGCTGCGCGGCCATGGTGCCACCGGGCGGCTGCGCGTGGGCGATCCGGCGGATCTGATCCTGCTTGACCCGCTGGCCGCCAACCTGCGCCCGGTGATCGACGGCCCCGGCATCGTGGTGCATTCGGGCAATGCCGCCAATGTCACCGACGTGATGGTGGCAGGCGACTGGCTGGTGCGCGACCGCCGCCCCACCCGTGTCGAGGCCAGCGCCGTGGTGGCCGAGGCGCAGCATGTCGCCGAAGGCCTGTGGCGCCGCGCCCGGGGCTGAGGGCCCGCAGGGTCAGGCGGCGGGCACCTCTCCCGCCGCCAGCACCTCGGCCAGCGTCTGCCCGGTATGGCGCAGATGCTGGCGCCAGATCTCTGCCGCCGCCGCCCCGTCGCGGCGGCGCAGCGCCTCCATCAGCGCCTCGTGTTCGGCCACCGCCTGCGCCAGCCGGTCGGGGCGCATGATGGCCAGAAACCGCCCGCGCCGCGCCCGCGCGATCAGCCGCCGATGCGTGTCGCTGATGATGGGATTGCCGCATTCCATCACCACGAAATCGTGGATCTCGGAATTGGTGTCGAAATAATCGGTGTGATTGCCGATCTTGTGAAAGGTCAGCATCTGCGCGTGCAGATCCTCCAGCCGGTCCAGCTGTGCGGGCGTGATCGTCTGCGCCAGCCGCTCTGCCGCAAGGCTTTCCAGCGCGGCGATGACCTCGAACAGCGCCAGCGCCTCGTCGGCGCCGAACTGCAGCACCTGCGCGCCCTTGTTGCGCGAAATCTCGATCAGCCCGTCCTGATGCAGCAGCTTCAGCGCCTCGCGCACCGGGGTCCGCGACAGGTCCAGCTCTGCCGAGATCCGCCGTTCCACCAGCCGCGCGCCAGGGGGGTAATCGCCCTTCACGATGCGGTCGCGCAGCACCTCTGCCACCCATTGCGCGATGGCGGTCAGGCTGTCGGACGGGCCGGGAGGGGAAAGAAGCGGCTGCACCGGAACTTGGTCCTGTCAAAACGGGATATGGCATTCCATCTTGCCCAAGCCCGCCCCGGATGCAAGCACTGCGCGCCTTGCGCTGCCCCCCGGTTTTGGCGCAGCAAGGGGCCAGAGCCGCCGTCAGGAGATGCCATGCCCCCCGCCCCCCGTTCCGACCTGCCCTGCGGTGGCCTTGACCTTGGCGGCACCAAGATCGAGGCGCGGCTGTTTTCGCCCGGCCTCGACCTGCTGGACACCCGGCGCATTCCCACCCCCACCGGCGGGCTGGACGCGCTGCTGGAGGCGGTGGCGGACCAGCTGCACTGGCTGGAGGCCGCATCGGGGCAAGGGGCGGCGCTGCCGGTGGGCATGGGCCTGCCCGGCGTGATCGATACGGGCGGCGGCCCCGCCTTTGCCGCGAACCTGCCCGTCGGGGGCCATGACCTGCCCGGCGCGCTGCGCCAGAGGCTGGGCCGTGCGCTGCCGCTGCTCAACGATGCGCAGGCCTTTGCCCTGTCAGAGGCGCGCGGCGGGGCGGGCGATGGCGCGGAGCGGGTCGCGGGGCTGATCATGGGCACCGGCATCGGCGCGGGGCTGGCGGTGCTGGGCCGCGCGCTGCCGCAGATCCAGCTGGCGGCGCTGGAGGTGGGGCATCTGGGCTGGCCCGCCCGGCTGGGGGATGCGCTGCCGCTGCTGGCCTGTGGCTGCGGGCGCAGCGGCTGTTTTGAAACGCTGCTCTCCGGTCCGGGGCTGGCCCGGCTGGCAGAGCACCGGCTGGGCGTGGCGGTCCCGCCCGAGGATCTGGCGCGGCGCGCAGCGCATGACCCGGCGGCGGAGGCGGTGCTGGCGCTTTGGGCCGATCTGGCAGCGGAACTGCTGCTGACCCTGCATCTGGCGCAGGATCCGCAGGTGATCGTGCTGGGCGGCGGGCTGACCCGCCTGCCGGGGCTGCTGGACCGGCTGGGCGCGGCGCTGGCCCCGCTGCGGCTGGGGCCGCTGCCCCTGCCCCGGCTGGCGCTGGCGGTCTTCGGCGATGCCTCCGGCGCACGGGGGGCCGCGATCCACGCGCGGGATCTGGCGCCATGCTGATCGCGGCGGATCTGGTCTGGACCGGCGACCGCTTTGAACGCGGCCTTGGGGTGGAGACGGCGGGCGACCACCTGCGCGCTCTGCGCCCGCTTGCCCCCGGCGAGATCCCGGACCGGCACGCCGCGCTGATCGGCCCGGCGCTGAGCGATCTGCAGGTGAATGGCAGCGGCGGCGTGATGCTCAATTCCGATCCCACGCCCGAGGCCATCGCCCATATCGTTGCCACGCAGCGCGCGCGCGGCACCGGCTGGGTGATGCCCACGCTCATCACCTGCGAGCCGGAGCGGATGCGCCGCGCTGGCAGGGCGGCGGCACGCGCATGGGGTCTGCCCGGCTTTCTGGGCCTGCATCTGGAAGGGCCGCATCTGAACCCCGACCGGCGCGGCACCCACAGCGCGGATCCCATGGGCCCGCTGTCGGAGACGACCCGCGCCGTGGTGCGCGATCTGCGCGCGCAGGGCATCCCGGTCATGGTGACGCTGGCGCCCGAAATCGCGGGACCGGAGGCGGTGCGCGAACTGGCGGCCATGGGCGCCGTGGTGTCGGGCGGGCACAGCGCGGCCACGGCCGAGCAGACCCGCGCGGCGCTGGCAGCGGGGATGAGTTGTTTCACCCATCTGTATAATGCCATGCCGCCCATGACCTCTCGCGCGCCGGGCATTCTGGGGGCCGCGATCAATTCCGACGCCTATGCCGGGATCATCGCCGACGGGCATCATGTCTCATGGGAGATGGTGGCGCTGGCGCTCCGCGCCCGCCCGCTGCCGGACCGGATGTTTCTGGTATCCGACGCGATGGCGACGATTGGCGGGCCGGACCAGTTCGAGCTTTACGGCGAAATCATCCGCCTGCGCGACGGCGCACTGGTCAATGCGGCGGGGGCGCTGGCCGGGGCGCATGTGGATCTGGTGACCAGCCTGCGCAACATGGTGACGCATGTCGGGGTGCCGCTGTCCGAGGCCTACGCCATGGCGGCACTGGTGCCGCGCGACGTGATGGGCCTGCCGCGCCCCGGTCTGCGCGAGGGCCAGCCGCTGGCGGAGGTGCTGGCGCTGGATGCGGCGCTGGAGCGGCTGCCGCTGGAGTGACCCCGCCCGGACGATGCCGGACGGGGCGCAGGCCTTAGGCCAGAAGCTCGGTCGCGTCCTTGCGCGCCTTGCGCGCGGCACCGGCCAGCAGGCTGATGTCATTGGGTCCAACGATGAAGTTGTAACCCGCATCGCGCAGATCGGCATAGGAGCGGCCCGCCCCTTCGATCGTGCCCAGCATCAGGCCCTTGTCGCGGGCGGTCGCCTCGACTTCGAGGATCTTGGCGCGCACCGACGGTTCGGTCAGGTTTTCGATATGACCCATGGAGGCGGCAAAATCGTTGGGGCCGACAAAGGCCATGTCGATGCCTTCGATGCCCGCGATTTCCGCCACGTCCTTGACCGTGTCGATATGTTCGATCTGCGCCATCAGCAGCAGTTCTTCGTGGGCGTCCTTGGCATAGGTCGTGACCGACCCATAGGCAGAGGCGCGCACGATGGGCGCGGCATAGCCCCGGCGCCCGCGCGGCGAATACAGGCAGAAGCTGGCGATGTCGCGCGCCATGGCGGCGGAGGTGACCATGGGCACCATGATCGACCGCGCACCCCGGTCCAGCGCGCGCTTCAGCGTCGCCTCGGAGGGATCGGGCACGCGCACCACGGCCTGACCGCCTGCGGCCTCGACGGCGCGGATCAGGCCCAGACCCTCTTCCAGCCCGGCGGCGCCGTGTTCGCAGTCGATCACGATCACGTCCCAGCCCGCATGCACGAGCAGTTCCGCCACCTCGGGGGAGCCCAGCTCAAGCCATGCGGCGGCGACGGTCTCACCCGCCTTCAGACGCGCCTTGAGCGTGTTCTTGCCAGTCATTTCTTTGCATCCTTCGCAGACAGAGTGTTGTGCCGCCCGATGATTTCCAGTGCGGCCCGGACCAGAAGCAGGCCCCAGACAATGAGTGTGACAACCCCCAGCACGGCGGCGGCGTCACGTTCGAAAAAGCCCATCAGGTTGCCCTGTGCCTTCATCATGGAGACCATGAAGTTGCTTTCCACCACCTTGCCAAGCACGATGCCCAGAATGGCGGGGGCGAGCGGAATCTGCGCCCATGCCATGGCAAAGCCCAGCAACCCCAGCACCAGCACGATCCAGATCGCCATGGTGGAGCCCATGATCGCATAGGCGCCGATCATCGACAGCATCAGCACCAGCGGCATCAGCACCGCGCGTGGGATGCGCAGGATATGCGTGGCCACCGCGACGGCCAGACCGCCGGTCAGCAGCATCAGCACGTTGGCGACAAGGAAGGCGCCGAAGATGGTGTAGACCAGCGTGGCATCGGTGGTGAAGATGTCCGGCCCGGGGGTCAGCCCCTTCATCAGCAGCACGCCGATGGCGATCGCGGTGACGCTGTCGCCGGGAATGCCGAAGACCAGCGCGGGCGTCCATGCCCCGGCCACTGCGGCATTGTTGGCGGCACCGCCGTCCACGATGCCCTCGATATGGCCCTTGCCGAACTTCTCGGGGGTCTTGGAGAACCGCCGCGACAGGGCATAGGCGATCCATGCCGCCACATCCGCGCCCGCGCCGGGCAGCGCGCCGATCACCGTGCCGCCCACGCCCGACCGCAGCACCGCCAGCTTGCGGTGCCAGATCTCGCGCCATGCGTCGCGCAGGCCGGTAAACAGCGGCTCGATGCTGATCCGGCCCAGCCGTGTCTCTTCGCCGCTGCCCGCGTTGCGCAGCAGTTCGGACAGGGCGAAAAGCCCGATCATGGCGGGGATGAAGCTGACCCCGTCATACAGATCCTCGAGCCCGAAGGTGTAGCGCGGATGGCCCACCGCCACGTCGATGCCCACGGTGGCAATGGCCAGCCCGATGAACAGCGAGGCGAAGTTGCGCGCCACCGAGGCGCCGCCCACGAAGACCGCACAGCTGAGCCCGAGCGTGGCGAGCCAGAAGGCCTCGTCGCTGGAAAAGCTCGCCGACAGCCGCGCCAGCTGCGGCGTGGCGAAGGCAAGGATGATGACGCCGATGATGCCGCCCAGCACCCCCGCGATCAGCGAGGTGAAGAGCGTGGTGCGCGGCTTGCCGTTCATGGACAGGATGTAGCTGTCCTCGACATAGGCGGCGGAGGCGGGCGTGCCCGGCATCTTCAGCAGCGCGCCGGAAATGTCGCCCGCGAAGATCGCGGTGGTGGTGGTGGCCACGATGGCGGCCACGGCCTGTGCCGGACCCATGAAATAGGTGAAGGGCACCAGCAGCGCCACCGCCATGGTGGCGGTCAGACCCGGCATGGAGCCCACGAAGGCGCCGTAAAGCGTGCAGAGCAGCACCGTCAGCAGCAGGTGCGGCTCCATCACGGCGGTGAAAATGGCGAGAACGTCCAAGTGGCGGCCTCCTTACCAGGCGACAGGGGACAGCAGCCCCCATGGCAGCGGCACGCGGAGCACGCTGTAGAAGATGTAATGCAGCACGATCGGCGCGAGGATCGCGACGCTGGCGCAGGTCAGCCAGCTGCCACCGAAGACGCGGACCACCACCAGCAGCGCCAGTGCCGTCGCGACATGAAAGCCGAGGACCGGCAGCAGGACCGCAAAGCCCGCCACCACCGCGCAGAGGATCAGCGCAGGCAGCCATGCGAAGCTGGACGCCTCCGATTCGGGCGCGATGCCGCGCCACGCTTCAAGAAGCACGCCCAGACCGGACAGGATCAGCCCGCCCGCGATGATGCGCGGAAACAGGTCGGGACCGAAGGTCACCGCGCCGATCTGCGGAAAGCCCGCCGCCACCACGATCATGGCGATGCCGAGGACGACAAGCGCCGTCCCCGTCACGATGTCTCTGACCAGAGTCATCCGTTTGCCCGCTTACTTCGCAAGGCCGACAGCTTGGATCACTTCGCCAAGGGCGGCGTCCTGCTGTTCCATGTAGGCGGCCAGATCGGCGGCACCCATGTCCACCACTTCGGCGCCACGGCTGGCCTTGAATTCCGCCCATTCGTCAGAGGCCACCACTTCGGCAATGGCTTTCTCGTAGGAGCAGACGATGTTCTCGGGCATCTCGTCCGGGCCGGAGACCGAGATATAGGCCGCCAGCGTCCAGCCGCTGTCCAGCGCCTCGGCGGTCAGCGGCACGTCGGGCAGAGCCGACATCGGCGCGTCATGCATATAGGCCAGCGCGCGGACTTCGCCGCTTTCCACCAGCGTCTTGCCTTCGGAGAGCGCGGGCGAGGCCACGTCGACACCACCGGCAACCAGTTCCTGCAGCGCGGGCGCTGCACCCTGCGACGGGATCCAGCGGATGGCGTCGGGCGCCATGCCTTCGGCGTTCAGCATGCCGGCAAGGGCCAGATGCCAGATGCCGCCCAGCGAGGTGCCGGAGGCGGTCAGGTCACCCGGATTGGCGCGGGCATGGTCCAGAAGCTCGGTCACGCTGGTGAAGGGGCTGTCCTTGCCCACCAGAACCGACGCGGGCACGATGTCGATCAGCGCGATCGGCGTGATGTCTTCCCAAGTCATGTCGGTCAGACCAACCCAGTGCATCGTGTTGATTTCCACGGTCACGGCGCCCACGGTGTAGCCATCGGGCTCTGCGCGCGAGATTGCCGAATGGCCGGTCACGCCGTTGCCGCCGGTGCGGTTCACCACGTTGAACGGCACGCCCCACGCCTGCTCCAGCAGGGTGGCCATCATGCGGCTGTTGGCATCGGTGCCACCGCCCGCGCCCCACGGAACGACATAGGTCACGGCGCGTTCAGGTTTCCAGTCGCAGCTGTCCTGCGCCAGAAGAGCGGTGCCCGATACGGCAAGAGTCGTGGCCAGCGCGGCCACCTGCACGGTCTTTTTCATGAATCGTCCTCCCAAGACGTGCTGCTTTGGAACCGAAGTCGCAGCATGGACCCATCTTGAAACATGGTATACCAGACTAGTCAATCGGTTGACTCGCCGCGTGACACCGGTTTTTCTTGTCTCACCTCACCCCAGCCTCACAGGTTCGTCAGACGCCACATGCCCAAGCGAACAACGCTGCGCGACATCGCCCAAGAGCTTCAGCTGTCGGTCTCCTCGGTGTCGCTGGCGCTGCGGGGCCATCCGCGCATTCCGGAAAACACCACCGAGAAGGTGCGCCAGACCGCGGCCCGGCTGGGCTATATCTACAACCGCGCCGCCGCCGACCTGCGCCGGGCGGAAAGCCGTCTGGTGGCGGTCTGCATCAACGACCTGTCCAACCCGGTGTTCAACGAATTTCTGGTGCAGATCGAGGAAGAGCTGCACAGTCAGGACCGCGCGGTGTTTCTGGGCGTGGCCCGCGAAAGCGCCGAGCTGCAGCGGCAGTTCCTGAAAACCGCGCTGGAACATGGCGTCAGTGGCATCATCCTTTGCCCGGTGCAGGGCACGGGCGTCGCCGATCTGGACATGCTGCTGCCCGCAGGCGACGGCACGGCGCCGGTGGTGCCGACGGCGGTGTTTTCGCGGCGGATCGCGGCGGCGTCGCTGACGCAATTCGTCAATGACGATCCCCTGACCGGACGGCTGGCGGCGGGCTGCGTGCTGGACGAAGGCCACCGCCGCATCGGCTGGCTGGGCGGCGGACAGGCCACCTCCACCGCGCAGGGGCGGCTTGCGGGCTGTCTTGCCCGGCTGAACGAAGCGGGCCTGCCCCCGCCGCAGATCCGCCACGGCCCCACCTCCCGCGCCTTTGGCCGCAGCGCCGCGCTGGAACTGCTGCGCGGGCCGGAGCCGCCCACGGCGCTGCTGTGCTTCAGCGACCTTATCGCCTTTGGCGCGCTGGCGACGTTGCGCGAACTGGGGCTGCGTCCGGGAATCGACGTGTCGCTGGTGGGCTGCGATGACATGGACGAGGCCGCCTTCACCGCCCCCGGCCTGACCACGGTGATGGTCGACAAGGCGGGGATCGGGCGCTCCGCCGCCCGCTCGCTGCTGGAGCCGCCCCGGCCCGGCGTCACCGTGCTGGCCCCCCGGCTGATCCGCCGCGCCACCGTGGGGCCCGCCCCGCGCGCCTGAGCCGACGTTACGTCACGCAGGGGAACCTTCGCCAAGATCACGGCGTTGTGAAGCGGAACCGCAAGCTTTTTATTCAGATCAGGACAGCTATTTTGGAAAAACTCGCGCACCGCCTCGGCCTAAAGACCGATCCGACCATTTTCTTTGTATCCGCAGGCTTTACGGTCGTATTCGTCCTTGCGCTGGTGCTGTTTCCCAACCCGATCGGAGATGCTTTTGCGGCGGGCCGGTCGTGGATCGTTACCAATCTGGGCTGGTTCTTCATCCTTGGCGTCAATGTCTGGCTGGGCTTCCTGATCTGGGCGGCCATGTCGCGCCACGGGCATATCCGGCTGGGGCCCAAGGGATCCCGCCCGGAGTACAACAACCTGTCATGGTTCACGATGCTGTTTGCGGGCGGCATCGGCACGGTGCTGATGTTCTGGGGCGTGGCCGAACCGATCAGCCATTTCGCCAACCCGCCCCTGCCCGGCGTGGTGCCCTATACCGAAGAGGCGGCGCGCGATGCCATGTCCATCGCGATCTACCATCTGGGCCTGCACACCTGGACCATCTTCACCCTGCCCGGTCTGGCCTTTGCCTATTTTATCAACCGCTATGACCTGCCGGTGCGGGTCAGTTCGGTCTTCTATCCGCTGCTGCGCGAGGGCATCCACGGCCCCATCGGCAAGGCCATCGACATCGCGTCGATCCTTGGCACGCTGTTCGGGGTCGCCGTGTCGCTGGGGCTGGGGTCGAGCCAGATCGCTGCGGGCCTGTCGGCGCTCTTTGGCTGGACCGATGGCACCGGGCTGAAGGTGGGCATTCTGGCCGTGCTGACCGTGGTGGCAGTGGGGTCGATCACCGCCGGGCTCGACAAGGGCGTGAAGCTGCTGTCCAATCTCAACATCGGCATGGCCGTGGCGCTGATGGTCTTCGTGCTGGTCACCGGATCCACGCTGTTCCTGCTGCGCGCCATCGTGGAAACCTTTGGCCTGTATTTCGAGAACCTGCCGCGTCTGGCCTTCTGGAACGACATGCTGGCGGATGAAAACCCGTCCAACGAGCCTTGGGGCTGGCAGGGGTCGTGGACCGTGTTCTACTGGGCATGGACCGTGACTTGGTCGCCCTTCATCGGTCTCTTTGTCGCGCGCATCTCGCGCGGGCGGACCATCCGGGAATTCGTGTTCGGCGTGCTGCTGGCGCCGTCGCTGTTCACCCTGATCTGGTTTTCGATCTTTGGCTGGCAGGCGATGGAGTTTGACGGGCTGGGCCTTGCCGCCCGCGCCGCGCTTGGCGATCAGGCCGGAGAGATCAGCGCCGCCGTCGCCGAAAGCGTGCCGCTGGCCATGTTCGCCTTTTTCGAACATTTCCCGCTGACCGATTTTGTGCAGGGCTTTGCCGTCATCATCGTGGCGATCTTCTTTGCCACCTCGTCGGATTCGGCCTCGCTGGTGGTGGACATGCTCTGCACCGGCAAGGCGACGCCGGGTCCGGTGCACCAGCGGGTGTTCTGGGGCGCCGCCGAAGGGCTGGTCGCCGCCATGCTGATCGTGCTGGCAGGCGATGCGGGCCTGACCGCGCTGCAGCAGGTGATCACCGTGGTGGGCCTGCCGATCTTCCTGCTGGTCTGCATGATGATTCCCTCGCTGATCCGTGGGTTTGCGCAGGAAGATATCGACCATGTCAGCATCGGCACCCGCCCCGAATTGAGCGATTTCGACTGACCTGACCTGATCTTCCCTGCAAGGTCTGACAGCCCCCGCAAGCCCCCGCTTGCGGGGGTTTTTGCGCATGGCGTTGCCGGGTCTTGACAGGTTGTACCTCTTGGTTGTTATTTGTAGGACAAATCAGAGGAGGAGCTGATGCGGGTATCTGCCGCCATCCATCGCGAATTCAGCATCGCACAGATCGACGACCGGCTTTATTCGGCTTTCATCGAACATATGGGCCGCGCGATCTATTCCGGCATTTACGAGCCCGGTCATCCGCAAGCCGACGATCAGGGTTTTCGCCGCGACGTGGCCCAGATGGTGCGCGACCTGAACATTCCCGCCATCCGCTATCCCGGCGGCAATTTCGTGTCGGCCTATAACTGGGAAGACGGCATCGGGCCGAAAGCGGATCGCCCCGTCCGGCTGGATCTGGCGTGGCGCAGCAAGGAAAGCAATCAGGTCGGGATCAACGAATTTGCGGTCTGGGCGCAGGATCTGGGCATCGACATGATGCTGGCGGTCAATCTGGGGTCGCGCGGCATTTCGGATGCGCGCAACTTCATGGAATATGTCAACCATCCGTCGGGCACGCACTGGTCCGACCTGCGCCGCAGCCACGGGGTGGAGCAGCCCTACAACGTCAAGATGTGGTGTCTGGGCAACGAGATGGACGGGCCTTGGCAGATCGGCCACAAGGAGGCCAAGGAATATGGCCGTCTGGCCGATGAAACCGCCAAGGCGCTGCGGCAGCTGACGCCGGGCGCGGAAATGGTGGTCTGCGGGTCCTCCAATGACGAAATGCCCACCTATCCCGACTGGGAACGCGGCGTGCTGGAAGAATGTTACGAGAATGTCGATTACATCTCGCTGCACAAGTATTTCGGCAATTCCAGCCGCGACACGCTGAATTTCTTTGGCAAGGTCGAGGAAACCGGGCGCTATATCCAGTCCATCGCCGGCGTGATCGACTTCGTGAAGGCCAAGAAACGCGCCAAGAATGACGTCCATATCTGCTTTGACGAATGGAACGTCTGGTATCACAAGCGCGAACAGGATTCGAAGAACTGGAAAAGCTGGGACTGGCCAGAGGCGCCCGCCCTTCTGGAAGAGGATTACACGTTTGAGGACACGCTGTTCGTGGCCTGCCTGCTCAACGAATTCATCCGCCGGTCCGACCGGGTGCGCATCGCCTGCATCGCGCAGCTCGTCAACGTGATCGCGCCGATCCGGGCCGAGGCGGGCGGCCCCGCATGGCGGCAGTCGATCTACTGGCCCTATCAGCTGGCCTCCATCGACGGGCGCGGCACGGCCCTGCGCGTGGCGGTGGACGGGCCCAGCTACAACTGCGCCGTGGCCGATGACGTGGATTATCTGGACGTGGCGGCGGTTGAAGGGGACGGCATCGTGACGCTGTTCATGGTGAACCGCCACTTGACCGAAGACGCGGATCTGCGGCTGTCGCTGACCGGCTATCCCGGCGCCACGCTGCTGGACCATCAGGTGATCCAAGGGCATGACCTGATGGCCACCAACGGCCCCGGACGCGAACCCATCGCCCCGCTCGCGGGCAGCGGTCTGGCGGTCGAGGACGGCATGGTGGGCGGCGCGCTTGCGCCGCTGTCCTATCACGTCGTGCGGATCCGGGTCTGAGCCATGGCGGGCGTCAAGCTGACCAATGTCAGAAAGTCCTTCGGCGCGCATGACGTGATCAAGGACGTGTCGCTGGAGGTGCCGAAGGGAGAATTCGGCGTCTTTGTGGGCCCCTCCGGCTGTGGCAAGTCCACCCTGCTGCGGATGATCGCGGGGCTGGAGGACACCAGCGGCGGGCGCATCGAAATCGGCGGGCGCGACGTGACTCACGTGGAACCCGCCAAGCGCGGCGTGGCCATGGTGTTCCAGTCCTACGCGCTTTATCCGCATCTGTCGGTGGCCGAGAACATGGGCTTTTCGCTGTCGCTGGCCCGCGTGCCGAAACAGCAGCGCGAGGAAAAAGTGCGCGAGGCCGCGCGCATCCTGCAGCTGACCGACCATCTGGACAAGAAGCCGTCCGCCCTGTCGGGCGGGCAGCGCCAGCGCGTCGCCATTGGCCGCGCCATCGTGCGCGAACCGGAGGTGTTCCTGTTCGACGAACCGCTGTCGAATCTGGACGCCGAACTGCGGGTGCAGATGCGGCTGGAACTGACCCGGCTGCACCGGCAGATCGGCGCCACCATGATCTATGTGACCCATGATCAGGTGGAGGCGATGACGCTGGCCGACGACATCTTCGTGCTGAAGGGCGGCCATGTGATGCAGGCGGGGCGTCCGCTGTCGCTTTATGACGATCCCGCCAACCGCTTTGTCGCGGGCTTCATCGGCTCGCCCGCCATGAACTTTGTCGAGGCCCGCGTGACCGCCAGCGACGCGCAGGGATTTACCGCGCGCGCCGCAGAGGGAGAGCTGCGCGTGGCGATGACCCGCGACACCCCCGCCCCCGGCACCGATCTGGTGCTGGGCATCCGCCCCGAACATCTGCAGCCCGCCGAACAGGGCCTGCCGGTGACGGTGGAAATGGCCGAAGAACTGGGCGGCAATTCCTATGTGCATGCGCGCAGCGCCACCGGCGCCGATCTGGTCTTCGAACGCCGCGGCTCGCGCGACCGGCTGGACGGGCAGCGCCTGCATCTGGGAGCGGATCCGCAGACCATCTACGCCTTCATCCCGGACGGGCAGAGGCTTCGCTAGGGACCAAGCCGCAGGAGGGCGGCCCCATCAAGGAGGAGGACACTATGACTTACAAGGCATTCATTCTGGCCAGCGCCGTGGCGGCGCTGCTGGCGGGCGCTCCGGCCAGCGCGCAGCAGACGGTGACGTGGTGGGATTTCCTGTCCGGCGGCGACGGCGTGCGGATGAAGGCGCTGATCGACCAGTTCAACAGCGAACATCCCGACATTCAGGTGCAGGCCACCACGCTGGAATGGGGCGTGCCCTTCTACACCAAGGTGCGCACCTCTGCCGCCGTGGGCCGGGGCCCCGATGTGATGACCTATCACCTGTCGCGCCTGCCGCTGGGGCTGGCCGAAGAGGTGCTGACCCCGATCACCGCCGAGGATCTGGACACGGCGGGGCTGGCGGAGGAGGATTTCTTTGCCACGGCCCTTGATGCTGGCAAGGACGCCGAGGGCGCGCTTTATGCCATCCCCTTCGACATCCACGCCATCGTTCTCTATTACAACGCCTCTTATCTGGAAGGCTCGCGCTTTCTGGATGACGAGGGCAAGCTGACCGGCATCGAAAGCCTCGCCGATTTCGAAGAGGCGCTGGCGCTCGCCGCAGAGAACGGCGCCGAATCCCCCGTGACCTATGCCACCGGCGATGATGGCGGCACCTATCGCGTGTTCTACACGCTGCTGGCGCAGCAGGGCGGCACGCTGATTTCCGACGAGGGCGAAATCCTGCCCGGCGACAGCACCGACAAGGCGGTGCGCGCGGTCGAGATCATGACCAAATGGCATCAGGAGGGCTGGCAGCCGGAACAGGCGCTCTATGAAGCCTCGGTCGCGCTGTTCACCTCCGGCAAGTCGGCCTTCCAGCTGAATGGCGTCTGGGAGGTGCCCACGATGACCGATCTGGAAGACGCAGGCGATCTGGGCTTCGACTGGGGCGCCGTCGAGATCCCGCAGCTGATGGACCAGCAGGTGACATGGGCCGACAGCCACGGCTTTGCCATTCCCGTGCAGGGCGACCAGCCCATGGATCCCGAAAAGCGCGAGGCGGTGATGACCGTGATCGGCTGGATGGAAAAGAACGCGATCCAGTGGGCCGATGCGGGCCATATCCCCGCCTACAAGCCCGTGGCGGAAAGCGAGGAGTTTGCGGCGATGCAGCCCAATGCCACCTATGCCTCGCTTGCCGACCGCGCCGCCTATGACCCCCGGTCGGAAATCGCGGGCGTCGCCTCCCCCGCCTATGACGTGGCGATCAACATCATCTCCCCCGCGATCCACGGCTATCTATCGCCCGAAGACGCGGTGGAGCAGATGAAGGCCGAGCTGCAGTCCCGCCTGCGCTGACCCCCTGCCCCCGCCCGTGCCTGCGGCGCGGGGGCATTCCTGACAACAGAAAGAGCCCCGCCATGGCCATGATCCGCAACCGGTCACGCCACCGCCTTGTGGCGCTGTCGCTGATCCTGCCCTTTGCCGCCATCTTCGCGCTGGTCTTTGCCTATCCCGTGGCCGAGGTGGTGCGGATGAGCTTTACCGACGCGCCGCTGATCGGCGGCGGCGACTGGGTGGGCTGGGACAATTACGCCCGCCTGCTGTCGGACCGGCTGTTCTACACCTCGCTGAAAAACAACGGCTATTTCGTGCTGCTGACGGTGGTGCCGACCACGGCCATAGCTCTTGCCATCGCGCTGGCGGTCAACCGGCTGTCGGGGCGGATGCAGGCGCTGGCGCTGGTGCTGTTCTTTACCCCCTATGTGCTGCCGGTGTCGGTGGTCACGCAGATCTGGGCATGGATGCTGGATTTCCAGTTCGGCGTGCTGCAGCCGGTGATCGAGTTCTTCACCGGCAAGCCGGTCCCGGTGTTCAAGAACCCCAACTGGGTGATGCCCGCCGTGGCGGTGGTGACGATCTGGTGGACCAATGGCTTCAACGTGCTGCTGTTCCTTGCCGGTCTGCGCAACATCCCCACCGAGCTTTACGAGGCCGCAGCCCTGGACGGCGCCACCCGGCGGCAGCTGTTTGGGCGCATCACATGGCCGCTGCTGTGGCCGGTCACGGCGCTGGTGCTGACGCTGCAGCTGATCCTGCAGCTGAAGATCTTCGATCAGGTCTATCTGCTGTCCGAAGGCGGGCCGTTCAATTCCAGCTATGTGCTGCTGCTCATGGTCTATCGCGAGGCCTTCCAGCTGAACAACGGCGGCTATGCCGCAGCGGTGTCGCTGGTGCTGTTCCTGCTGATCGTCGTCATCTCGATCCTGCAATTCCAGATCCTGCGCATCGGAGGGCGCAAGTCATGACCCGCCGCATCGAAAACCTCTCGCTCACCGTGCTGACGCTGCTGGCCGGGCTCATCTGGATCTTCCCGCTCTACTGGGCTTTCGTCACCTCGCTGCGCTCTGAAAACCGCGTGGTCTCCGAAGAGGCAGGCGTCTGGCCGGACGAGTTCAACCTGTCCTCCTATGTGGACGCGCTGTTCAACACCTCGCTGATGGACTGGTATGTCAATTCCATCGGCACCTCGCTCATCATCACCGCCATCGTGCTGCTGACCGGCATGATGTGCGCCTATGCGCTGAGCCAGATGGAATTCCCGGGCCGCCGCCTGCTTTACGGCATCGTGCTGGCCAGCTTCATGGTGCCCGCGCAGGCGCTGGTGGTGCCGCAGTTCATCCTGATGAACGATCTCGACCTCATCAACCGCTGGGGCGGCATCATCCTGCCGCAGCTGGTCGTGCCGGTGGTCATCATCGTCTACAAGCAGTTCTTCGACGCCGTGCCCAAGGAGATGCGCGAGGCGGTCACGCTGGATGGCGGCAGCGATTACACCCTGCTGTTCCGCATCTACCTGCCGCTGAACTGGGGCATCACCACGGCGCTTGGCATCATCACCTTCATCATGAGCTGGAATGCCTTTCTCTGGCCCTTCCTCGTCATCACGACCGAGGACATGATGACCATTCCCGTGGGCATCACGCAGGTGAACGATGCCTTCGGCGTGGCCTATGCCCGGATCATGTCGGTGGCGCTGCTGGCGGCGGCCCCGGTGGTCATCGCCTATCTGATCTTCCAGAAGCGCGTGACCGAGGCGGTGATGATCTCCTCCGGCGTCAAGGGCTGATCCCCTGCGGCCGGTCGCTCCCTGACGGCCGCTGCCCTGCCGGCGCTCAGACCTTGAGCGTCGGCAGGCCCAGATCAAACACCGTGGTGCCCCGCGAATCAAGCAGCGCCGTATCCACCAGCTCCGTCATCAGCCGCCGCGCCCCCGCCGGATCCCGCGCCTCGATCCGCGCGAAGACGGCGGCATGTTCCTCCACCGGGTTGCGGGTGTGCGGGTTGGGCATGTCGCGGTAGCGAAAGGCGGTGGTATGGGCCACCGCCGCGCAGATCCCCGCCTCCAGCGCGCCCAGCACCGGGTTCTGCGAACTGGTCAGGATGGCGCGATGAAAGCTGGCATCGGCATTGTGCCACGCGCTTTCCGTCATGTCGCAGGTCCGCATGTCATGCAGCGCGCGGCGGAAGGCGGCCAGATCGGCCTCGGTCCGGCGTTCGGCGGCAAAGGCGGCAGCGGGCGGCTCGATCATCGCCCGCATCTCGTACAGCGCGCGGATATACCAGTCGGGCGGCGCGCCGCTTTCAAAGCTCCAGCGCACCACATCCGGATCCAGCAGCGACCATTTCTCGCGCGGGGCCACCCGCGTGCCGCTGCGGGTGCGGGTGACCAGCATCCCCTTCCCGGCCAGCCGCCGCAGCGCCTCGCGATAGGCGCCGCGCGAAATGCCGGTTTCGGCAAGGAACACCATTTCCTTGGGCACAGGCTCGCCCATGGCGATCTTGCCCGCGACGATCTGCCGTCCGAGCCAGTCCGCGATGGATTCGTTCTTGCGCTTGTCCTGTGTCCGCATCGCCTCGACCAGCGCCACGGCCTCATCCGTTTTCTCTGCCATAGGTCCACTCTAGCCGCCCGCACGCCGCTCCGCAGCAGCGAAAACGCGGCAGGGGAGCCATGCAGGGCCGGAGACAGTCTGCCATAGCCTAAAACTGGACAGCGGCGCAGAATGAAGGTAGCGCAGAACCGCTGGATTCCGCCGCAGAGGCAACATCCAGCAGCGGCCCGCGTGGTGGAAAGGTAGACACAGGGGACTTAAACTCCCCAGACTTCGGTCGTGCCGGTTCGATCCCGGCCGCGGGCACCACCTTCACCGGAAAACACGCAAGTCGATGCCGACAGCCCCACCAAAGCCCCGAGCCGCCTGGGCTGCCAACCACAATCCAGTGAAATCGAAGGAAAACTGGTGCCCCCACACGGACTCGAACCGCGGACCTACTGATTACAAATCAGTTGCTCTACCAGCTGAGCTATAGGGGCACCGTGGGTGCAGGGATATGCCAGCCCGGCCCCGGACTGCAAGCCCGAAACTAACGGTTGGCATGCGCGAGCAGGCCTACGGCGGCGAGCCCCACGCCGATCACCAGCACTGCCGCCGGGGCGGCGCCGCCGAGATTTTCCAGCGACGCCTGTTCATGCACCCGCGTGGCCAGCGTTTCATAGTTGAACGGGCGCAGCAGCAGGGTGGCGGGCAGCTCTTTCACGCAGTCGACAAAGACCAGCAGCAGGGCCGAGGCCAGAGAGCCCCGGATCAGCGGATAGTGCACCTCGGCCAGCACCTGCCCCTGACTGCGCCCCAGCGACCGCGCCGCCAGCGCCAGATTCGGCGACACCCGCCCAAGCGCCGCATCCGCCGCTCCCTGCGCGATGGCGAAAAACCGCACGCAATAGGCCAGCACCAGCGCGAAGGCGGATCCGGTCAGCACCAGCCCGATCTCCTGCCCGGTCACGGCGGCCACGGTGTCCGCCAGCCGGTGATCCAGCGCGGCCAGCGGAATGAGGATGCCGATGCCCAGCACCGCCCCCGGCGCGGCATAGCCGATCGTGGTGACCGGCATCAGCCGGCGCGGCAGCACCCGCCCTGACACCCGCACGCCATAGACCAGAAACAGCCCGCCACACACGGTCAGCACCGCCGCGAGCCCGCCCACCATCAGCGTGTTCAGCCCCGCCCCCCAGAGCGCGGGATCGGCCCAGTTGCGGGCATGGTCCAGCGCATGCGACAGGATCACGCCGCCGGGCAGCAGGAACCCCAGCGCAAAGGGCAGCAGGCAGACCAGCAGCGCCGCCACAGCCGCCGCCCCCGACAGCGGCACGCGGGCCACGGGACGGTGCCGGATCGACAGGTTGAAGAACCGCATCCGGCGGCGCGAGGCTTTTTCCAACAGCACCAGCAGGATGACCAGCGCCAGCACCGTGGTGGCGATCTGCGCGGCGCCGCCTGCGTTGTTGCTTTGCAGCCAGACGCTGAAGATGCCGGTGGTCAGGGTCTGCACCGCAAAATAATCCACCGTGCCGAAATCATTGACCGATTCCATCATCACGATCGCCACCCCCGCCGCGATGGCCGGGCGCGCCAGCGGCAGGCCCACGCGGCAGAACCGCCCCCATGCCCCCGCGCCCAGCGACTGCGCCACCTCGTCGGCGCTGGCGGACTGTTCGCGGAAGGCATTGCGGGCCAGCAGATAGACATAAGGATACTGCGCCGCCGCCAGCACGAGGATCGCCGCCCCCATCGACCGGATTTCCGGAAACCAGTAGTCGCGGGCGGTCTGCCAGCCGAAAGCCTGCCGGAGCCCGGTCTGCACCGGCCCGGAATATTCCAGAAAATCCACCAGCGCATAGGCGCCCACATAGGCCGGAATCGCCAGCGGCAGCAGCAGCAGCCATTCCAGCCAGCGCCGCCCGGGAAACTCGTAGCGCGACACCAGCCATGCGGTCACCGTGCCCGCGACACAGGCCAGCGCCCCCACCCCCGCCATCAGCACCAGCGTGTTGCGCAGATAGCGCGGCAGCGTGGTGGAGATCAGATGTGGCCAGATGTTCTCGCTCGGGAAGAGCGCGATCCAGAGCACGGCAAGGATCGGCGCCACCACCACTGCCGCGATCAGTGCGGCCCCCAGCGACCATGGGTCAGGCAGGCTGGTCAGCCGCAGACGGCGGGCGGTGTGGTCGGCAAGGCTCATGCGGGCATTCTCCTGCGGCGGCCGCGTTCCCCTCGCGGCGAAAGGCCTTATAGTGCAGGCATCGCGCAACAAAAAGAGCAGGCGATGCAGGTCATTCTTCACTTGGGCGTTCACGGCACGGATGAGGACCGTCTGCTGAAGACGCTGTTGCGCAATGCCGATGACTTCCGCCGCGACGGAGTGGCGATCCCCGGGCCAAGCCGGTATCGCACCCTGCTGTCGGAGGTGGTGAATTCGCTGGGCGGCGCGGATCCGGCGGAAGACGCGCGCGAGGTGCTGCTGGACGCGCTGCTGACCGAGGATGCGGTCGATGTGCATCGGCTGATCCTGAGCCACGAGAACCTGCTGTCGGTGCCCAAGCTGGCGCTGGCGGGCGGGCGGCTTTATCGTCGCGCCGAAGAGCGGGTCTGTGCGATCCAGAGGCTGTTCCGCGGCGATGCCGTGGAGGTCTGGATGGGCCTGCGCGACTTTGCCAGCTATCTGCCCGCCGTCTATCGCGAAAGCCCGGCGCAGAGTTTTGACGCGTTTCTGCACGGCGCCGATCCGATGCATCTGCGCTGGTCCAGCCTGATCCGCCGCCTGCGGGAGGCGGCGCCGGAGGTGCCCGTCACCGTCTGGTGCAACGAGGACACGCCGCTGCTCTGGGGGCAGATCCTGCGCGGCATGGCCGGGATCGACGCGGAGCGCAAGATCATCGGATCCTTCGATCTGTTCGCCGACATCATCAGCCCGGAAGGCATGAAGCGGTTCCGCAGCTTCCTCAAGGAGAACGACAGCGTCACCGAAGCGCAGAAGCGCCGCGTGATGATGGCCTTTCTGGACAAATACGCCCTGCCGGAGGCGCTGGAGGAAGAGCTGGATCTGCCGGGCTGGGACGCCGCCTATGTGGACATGCTGACCGAGCTTTACGACGAAGACATGTGGCAGATCAGCCGGATGCCGGGCGTCACCCTGCTGAGCCCCTGATCGCGCGGCGACGGGCGGGCCGCTGTCCCGCAGGGGCGGGAAACGACGCGGGCGCGGCCCTGTCTCAGGTGCCGCGCCCGTCGGGATCAGGCCAAGCGGCGCGGGATCAGATCATCCCCAGCGCGGCTTTATACATTTCCAGCACGGCCTCTTCCTCGGCGATGTCGTCCTTGTCGCGCTTGCGCAGGGCGATGACCTTGCGCATCACCTTGGTGTCGTAGCCGCGCGCCTTGGCTTCCGCCATCAGCTCCTTCTGCTGCTCGGCAACAGACTGCTTTTCGATCTCAAGCTGTTCATATTGTTCGATGAATTGCCGCAATTCCTCGGCGGCCACGCCATAGGCGCCGGAAGTATCGTCCTGCATCTGCTGTTCTCCTGCCGGTATCGCGTCTGGTTACAGGCGGGCGCGCGCCCCATCAAGGGGTTGCGGCAGCGTGGGGGATGGATTACCGGGCTCCCGTTTGCGCAACGGGAAGGAACCGGGCATGGAATGGCTGATCTGGGTAGGCGCGGCGATGTCGCTGCTGGGACTTGTGGGGCTGTTCTGGTGCATCCTGCGCGTCTGGAGCGCGCGCCGCTCCGGGCTTGAGGATGCGGCGCTGCGCGAGGCGGTGCGCAAGGTGGTGCCGCTGAACATGGCGGCGCTGATGCTGTCGGTCTTCGGGCTGGTCATGGTGGTCGTGGGCATTTTCCTCAACTGACAGCCGTCACCTGCCCCGCCGCGTGACAGAGCCCGCCCGGCGGGCGGTGCTCCGTCTCCCGCCGCGCCGTGACGGCGCCTAGACCGGCAGGTTGTCCATCTCCGCCTCCAGCGCGGCGGCGGCCTCTTCACGGATCCGGTCGGCAAGTTCGGCGGGCACCGCCTGCCCCTGCGCGCGCAGTTCGGCGGCCCGCGCGGCGAGTTCGGACAGGGGCGCGGCATCCGCGCTTTCCGGCGCCTGATCTTGCGCCATGGTCCAGGTCTGCAGCGGATCGGTCATGAGCTGTCCTCCTTCATGAGGGGCCCCGCCGGGACAATGTCTGCGGCGCGGCCCCGATGGGTGGTGCCATCCCTGGCCTCATCGATGGCACGATCCGACAGAGTCTGCCCTGCCAGTCCCGGTCCTGCCATGATCCAGGTCAAGGACAGAAAGGTCTTGAAGACATATTCCATTATGATTATATGAACTCCGAACCGAGGGAGCTTTCCATGACCCAGCCCGATGTCACGGCCTTTTTCGACGAGGCCACCAACACGATCTCTTACGTGGCGCGCGATCCGGCGGGCCATTCCTGTGCCATCATCGACAGCGTTCTGGATTTTGACTACGCCTCCGGACGCACCGACACGCGCTCTGCCGATGCCATCATCGCTTTCGTGCGGCAGCACGGGCTGACCGTGGACTGGCTGCTGGAAAGCCATGTCCATGCCGACCATCTGTCCGCCGCGCCCTATATCCAGCAGGCCGTGGGCGGCAAGATCGGCATCGGCGAACGGATCACCGAAGTGCAGGACACCTTCGGCAAGGTGTTCAACGAAGGCACGGAATTCCAGCGCGACGGGTCGCAGTTCGACCGCCTGTTCCGCGAGGGCGACAGTTTCCATATCGGCCAGATGCGCGGTGACGTGCTGCACACGCCCGGACATACCCCCGCCTGCCTGACCTATGTGATCGGCGACGCGGCCTTTGTCGGCGATACGCTGTTCATGCCGGATTTCGGCACGGCGCGCTGTGATTTCCCGGGCGGGTCGTCGGAAACGCTGTTCCGCTCGATCCAGAAGATCCTGTCCCTGCCGGACGAGACCCGGATTTTTGTCGGCCATGACTACAAGGCACCGGGACGCGACAGCTACGCCTGGGAAACCACGGTCGGCGCGCAGAAAGCCTCCAACATCCATGTGGCGGCGGGCACCTCGGCGGAAGAGTTCGTGCAGATGCGCGATGCCCGCGACGCGACGCTGGCCATGCCGCGGCTCATCATCCCGTCGCTGCAGGTGAACATGCGCGCAGGGCAGATGCCGCCCGCCGACGCACAGGGCGACGTCTTTCTGAAAGTGCCCGTCAACAAGCTTTGACCCCGCGCGCGGGCGGGCCGCCACGGCCTGCCCCGCCGCATCGCATTTCCTTGGCATAGGACACGCAGATATCATGCAACTCGACTGGATTTGGGGCCTGATCGGCGGCATGCTGATCGGGACAGGAGGCGCCGTGTTCCTGCTGGTCAACGGCAGGATCATGGGCGCGTCCGGCATCATCGGCACGCTCATTGACGGGACAGCAGGCCGCAGCAGCGGCGAAAAGCTGAGCTTTCTTGGCGGGGTGATCCTGCTTCCGCTGCTGCTGACGCTGATCCCGGCGCTGCGGACGGTGGACACGCATATTTCGCAGATGCCGCTGGTGCTGGTCGCCGCGGGACTGCTGGTCGGGCTGGGCACGCGGCTCGCCAATGGCTGCACCTCCGGTCACGGGGTCTGTGGCATGTCCCGGCTGTCGGTGCGCGGCTTTGCCGCCACCGCCTGTTACATCCTTGCCGGGGTGGCGAGTGTGGCGGTGTTCCGCCATCTTCTGGAGGTGATCTGACATGGCACGACTGGTATTCGCCTTTCTGGCGGGGGGGCTGTTCGGCGCGGGGCTGTTCCTGTCCGGCATGACCGACACCGCCAAGGTGCAGGGGTTTCTTGACGTCTTCGGGGCGTGGGATCCGACGCTGGCATTCGTGATGGGCGGGGCGATGATCCCCATGGCGCTGGCATGGCTTTATGCCCGCGGGCGGCGGCACTCGGTGCTTGGCAGCGCGCTGCCCGCCGCACCGGAGCGCCGGATCGACCGTGGTCTGGTGCTGGGATCGGTGATGTTCGGCACGGGCTGGGGGCTGGCCGGGCTCTGCCCCGGACCCGCCATCGCCGCGCTCAGCTATGGCGGGCCGATGCTGTGGATCTTCGTGGCGGCGATGCTGACCGGCATGGCACTGGCCCCGATGCTGCGGACGAGACTCGACAAGATCGTGGCGGCGGAATAATCCGTCATCATGGAGCTTCGTCAGATCACCCCCCGCTACACCGTCACCCCGCAGATCGCGGTGGAGGATGTGCCCGCCCTGGCCGAGGCAGGCTTCACCCTTGTCATCTGCAACCGGCCCGACGGCGAGGTGCCGCCAGACCTGCAGGCCGAGGCCATCGGTGCTGCGGTCCGGGCCGCTGGCATGGCGTTCGAGGTGCTGCCGGTCACCCATGACGGGCTGACGCTGGACACGATCGAGCGGCAGGCCGCGCTGGTCGCGGACGCGCCCGGCCCGGTTCTGGCCTATTGCCGCTCTGGCACGCGCTGCGCCACGGTCTGGGCCATGGGACAGGCAGGCCAGATGCCGGTGGACGCGATCCTGTCCACCACCGCGGCGGCAGGATATCCGCTCGACGGGCTGCGCCCGACGCTCGACTCCCTCGCACAGCGCGAGACGTGATCCCCACCATCCCGGCATCAGCCGTCCTCCTCCATCGGGGCGGCTGAAAAATCGAAATCGCCCAGATCCTCGCCGCCCATCGCGGCGGAGAAGTCGAACTCCCCCGAATCGAACTCCATCGCGGGCAGATCGGGCAGATCGGCGGCCAGATCCTCGACCGGCGGCGCGGGCAGCGGAGCTGCTGCCATCGGCGGCATCACCGGCGCGTCGGTCACAGGGTCCGGATCGGCGGACATGGCTGCCGCGTCACGGGGCAGACCCGCAGGCCAGCGCAGCCGGATGGCCCGCATCCCGTTCATCTGGCCCAGACGTCCCCCCGCCACCGCATCCCCCTTGCCCGCGTAGAATTCCGCCCCGTCCAGCGCATCGCGCGGCAGCAGCAGCAGATCCCCCGGCTGCAGCGCCTGCGCCGCCCGCAGCGTCAGCCGGATCCGGCACAGCACCGCCTCCATTCGTGCGGGAAGCAGTTTCATCCGCTGTTCATAGGGACCGGGCGCGTCCGGCACTGGCGCCGCCGCGCTCTCCTCGGCCAGCCCCGGCTCCGGAAACAGCAGCAGAAGCTCGCCGCGCCGCCGCCCCAGCGCCAGATCGACCGACACCCGCAGCATCTGGTATTCCGGCGCATCAAGCAGCAGCGCGGCGCTGCGCGCGTCGTCGATCATGGCCCCGAACCGGAACCCTTCGAACCGGGAGCGGAGCGGATGATCCTCCAGATAGCGCACGAAGCGGTCCAGCGCGCCGTCGATCAGCGGCGCCATCATGGCGGCATCGGTCTGGGTCAGCGGCCGGTCGTCCAGCGGCATCTGGGTCACCTGCAGGATCGTCTGCACCTCGATCAGCCCGGTCATCACCTGACGGTCCACCGCCGCGATCCCCAGCACGCCCTCCGGCCCGTCCAGCAGCAGCAGCAGGGTGTCTGCGGGCAGGACGGTGACAAGGTTTTCCTGTTCGACCACTGATAGGTCGATCCCATGCGTCACCAGCGCCAGATCCCACAGCACATCCGCCGTGCGTGACAGCGCCCGACGCAGCGCCTTGGCGGGCGACATCGACCGCGCCTCCAGCGCGCGGCGTGCAGCACTCGCCTTCTGGCTAAGGACATCCTGTCTGGCCACTGCCGCCATTCCCATTCCAGCCCGTTCTCTGGCCCATCTGCCCTAGCTGTATGGCGGCAGAAGGTTACCAAGCGCTTTAACCCGGCGGAAAAACGGCAGGGCTTCGGCCTATTGCGCGGCCAGAGCCAGATCGGCGGGCAGAACCACGCGGAAGGCGGCACCACCCTGCCCGGGCAGATAGGCGATCTCTCCGCCCAGCCGGGTCACGATCTGGCGGCAGATGGCCAGCCCCAGCCCCGCGCCCCCCGCCTTCTGGTCACTCACCCGGCTGAATTTCTCGAAGATCATGTCCTGCGCCTCGGGCGAGATGCCCGAGCCGTTGTCGATGAAATCGATGATCAGCGGCACCCCCGGCGTCACGCGGATGTCCAGCCGGGGCTGGGCGGCGTCGCAGTATTTGCGCGCATTGGCGATCAGGTTGATGAAAACCTGACTGAGCCGGTCCAGATCAGTATGCAGGCGCACGCGTTCGGCCACCGGATCGCGCCGGATCAGCAGCCGCGCGCCGGCGTCATCCGCCGCCGCCGCCGCCGCCGCGCGGTCCAGCACATGGGCCAGCACGCCTTCGCGCAGGTTGAGGTTGACCTGCCCGTTTTCCAGCACTGACAGATCCAGAAGATCGTCCAGCAGCCGGGTCAGGCGGATCGCCTCGTCATGGATGATGGAGGCATATTTGGTTTGCTGCCCCGCACTTAGCCCGTCCGTGTCGCGCAGGATCTCTGAAAAGGCGCGGATCGAGGTCATGGGCGTACGCAGCTCGTGGCTGATCTGGCTCAGGAAGGCGTCTTTCTGCACCGAGAGCCGGGTCAGCTTGGCGTTGACCTCGCGCAGCTGTCCGGCGGTGCGGGCCAGTTCCTGCGACTGCGCCTCCAGCCGGGCGGAATATTCCATCATCTGCGCGGTCTCGTCGGCCACCGCCATCAGATCCTCGACCGAGACCGACATGCCGCCGACGATCTGGCCGACCATGGCATGGGCCGTGGCCGCCCCCACCGAGCCTGCCAGTTCACGCTCCAGCATCTCCAGAAAATCCGGCGTGGGTTCGGGCAGCGGACCCCGGGCGCCCTGACGCCGCGCCTCGCGTTCGAAGAGCGCCTGCGCGTCGCGCGCGCCAAGGATGCGCTGCGCCATGATCATCAGATCCTCGGTCTGCGCCACGCCGCCGGTCCAGCTGCGCGGGCTGGGGGAATGTTCGAAGACATTGACGAACTGCGCGCCCTGCAGCCGTTCCAGCGGCTGCGGAAAGCTGGCCAGCGAGGCGAAAATGAAGCCGCCGGTGTTCAGCGTCATGGACCAGAAAAACGCATGCAGCAGCGGATCCAGCCCCTCGATCCCGAACAGCGCCTGCGGGCGCAGCCAGCCCAGCCCGAAGGGCCCGCCCGTGACCCAAGGTTCGGGCAGGAACACCCCCGCGCCGAAGCTCGGCAGAAACAGCGTGTAGCCCCAGCAGCCGAAGCCCAGCGTCAGCCCGGTGAAGGCGCCCAGCTTGGACGCGCCGCGCCAGAAGATGCCGCCCAACATCGCGGGCAGCACCTGCGCCATCCCCACAAACGACACCAGCCCGATGGTGGCCAGCGCCTCGCCGCCGCCGGACAGGCGGTAATAGAGATAGCCCAGCATCACCACGCCGATGATCGACAGCCGCCGCGCCAGCAGCACCACGCTGCGCACGTCGCCCGACACCTTGGCCCCCGGTTCCGCCAGCCGCAGCCAGAGCGGCATCACCACATGGTTCGACACCATGGTCGAAAGCGCGATGGCCGCGACGATCACCATGGAGGTGGCGGAGCTGAACCCGCCAAGGAAGGACAGCACCGCCAGCCCGTCCTGCCCCTGCGACAGCGGCAGGGTCAGCACGAACAGATCGGGGTTGGAGCCTGCGGGCATCAGGTCCAGCCCGATGACCGCGATCGGCACCACGAACAGCGACATCAGCCCCAGATACAGCGGAAAGGCCCAGCTTGCGGTGCGCAGATGGGTTTCGTGGTCATTCTCCACCACCAGCACCTGAAAGATGCGCGGCAGGCACAGAAAGGCCGCCGCCGACAGCAGCATCAGCCCCGCCCAGCGCCCGCCGTCGATCTCCCACCTGCCCAGCGCCGAGGCGTCGATGCGCGCCAGCGTGGCGGAGAGCCCGCCGCCCAGCCCCCAGACCACGAACACCCCCACCGCCAGCAGCGCTGCCAGCTTCACCACCGCCTCCACCGCGATGGCCATGACCACGCCGTTATGGCGCTCGTTCGCGTCCAGATTGCGGGTGCCGAAGATCACCGTAAACAGCGCAAGCCCTGCGGCCACCCACAGCGCGGTGTGGCCCTTTTCCTCGCCGGGGGCGAGATCCTCGGCACTGAACACCTCGAAGCTCAGCGTGACGGATTGCAGCTGCAGCGCGATATAGGGCGTGGTCCCCACCACCGCGAGGATCGTGACCCCCACCGCCAGCAGGTTGGATTTGCCATAGCGCGACGAGATCAGGTCCGCGACCGAGGTGATGCGCTGCGACCGCCCGATGCGCACCAGCTTGCGCAGGATCCACCACCAGCCCACCAGCACCAGCGACGGGCCCAGATAGATGGTCAGGTATTCGAACCCGGTGCGCACCGCCGAGCCCACCGCACCGTAAAAGGTCCATGCCGTGCAGTAGATCGACAGCGACAGCGTGTAGACCGCCGGGGACCGCAGCCAGCGCACCTGCCCGCGCAGCGCCACCCGTTCGGCGGCAAAGGCCACCGCGAACAGGAAGACCGCATAGGCCAGACAGACCGCGACCAGCGTGTTGAGCATGGTCATTCGCCCGTCTCCGCCTCCTCGCGCCGGCCCAGCGCATAGACCAGCACCGCAGAGCCCAGCACCAGAAAGGCCCAGACCCCGAACAGGTAGACGATGGCGCTGGAGGAGCGCACGCCGCCCTCTTGACCCTGTGGCCAGAGCAGCGGCACCAGCCACAGGAGCAGGCCCAGAAACGGCAGCACCCGCGCCGCATCCATCAGCCGCCTGCGCCGGTAGGACTGCCGTTCCAGAAACACCGGCGCCCTGCGGCGGCGCGGCTCCGGCGGGGTCATGCGTCGCCGTTGAGCGCGCCGTCCATAAGCGCGCGCACGGTGTCCAGCATCTCGCTGTTGGAAAAGGGCTTGGTCATGAAGGCGCTGACCCCTGCCCGTTCCGCCATCTCGCGGTCGCGGGTCTGGCCGCGTGCGGTCAGCATCAGCACCGGCAGATCGGCCAGCCCCGCCTCCGCGCGCAGGTCACGCAGGATGTCATAGCCGCTTTTGCCCGGCAGCATCACGTCGAGGATCACCAGATCGGGCCGCGCGCCGCGCAGGCGCGCATTGGCCGTGGTCCCGTCGGAATGGGTTTCCACCTTCAGCCCCTCGCGGGACAGGATGAAGCTGATCGCTTCGATGATGTTCGGCTCGTCCTCGATCAGCAGCACATGTTTCGACATGGCACCCCTTCCTCCACGGCTGCGGGCTCTCCCCTTCCCGAAACCATGGATCAACTCCCCCGGAGCCCTTGTTATCGCGAATGTTACCGGCCCTGTCAAAACTCCTGTTGCCGGGCATCCCCCAGAAGCGACGGCTCGCGCCGCGCGGGGCAGCCCAGCCGCGCACAGATGCGGCAGGTGACCCCCACCTCTTCGGCAGGCTCTCCTCCGGCGGGGGCGGCGGCAGGGGCGATCATCATATGCGCCTCGAGGATCGGATCGCGGTTCGGCTCCGGCAGGGCGGCGGGCTGCGCCACGGCATAGGCCTGCACCACCGATCCCTGCCGCCCGGCAAAGCGCAGCCGCCGCGCCAGCACCGCCATGGGGCGGCTCAGCGCCGGAAACAGCGGCCAGAGCGGGCAGTCGGCGCCAAAGCGCGGGATCGGGAAATCCGGCAGCGGCTTGCCGAAGGTCAGCGCACCAGAGGCGTCGCAGATCGCCAGCCCCACCGGACCGCAGGGCGCATCGGCAGGCAGCGCCGCCAGACGCCGCATCATCCGCGCCGGGTCACTGTCGAACCGCCGCGCCAGCGCCAGAGGATCGGCACCCAGCTGGGCCACCGCCTCCAGCAGGGCGGGCAGCGGCAGGGCTGCGGCATCCGCTGCCTGACGGCGCAGCGCCCGGCGCAGCAGGGCCCGGGCGCTGTCCGACAGGTCGCGGCCCAGCCCCGCCGCCACCTCCTCTGGCGGCTGGCCCGCCTCCAGCGCCGGAAAGTGGTAGCCCGCCGCCGCGAACACCGCCGTCATCTCCTCCAGCGGGGTGACGCTTTCGGTGGCGCCCCGGCCTTCGCTGTCCAGATAGCTGACCAGCGCGCGGCTGCTCTGCGCCAGCCGGGCGCTGTCTTCGTAGATGTTGCGGTGAAAGCGGCGCTGCCAGTCGGGATCAATCTCTCCGGGTTCGGCAAGGATCGAGGCGGCGGAACGGATCGCGGTCACGGTGGACAGCATCTCGTGCAGGGTTTCGGCCAGATGCGGGTCATGGGCCAGCCGGTCCGACAGGGTTTCGACGCTGCGCTCCAGCATCTCCACCCGGCCCCGCGCCTCGGCCAGCAGCCGCGCCCAGCCCGGAAAGCGCCCGGCAAACTCATCCGCCCGGTCCAGTTCGGCGGTGCTGCTGCGGCTGGCGCTGGCCGCTTCGCGCAGCGTCGCGATCAGCGCGGCCTCGGCCCCTTCGGTCAGCATCGACGGTTCGACCCCCAGCACCTGCGCGATGTCCAGAAGCAGCTTGCCGCCGATTCTGCGGCGATTGTGTTCGATCAGATTGAGATAGGAGGCTGAAATCCCGGCCTGCCGCGCCAGATCCGCCTGTTTCAGCCCCAGAATGGTGCGCCTTTCGCGGATCCGGCTGCCTGTCAACGTGTCGCGCGGCATGGGGCTTTTCCTGTGCTATCAACGGCTTTCTGCAGCGCGATATAAAATTATTTACCACGCCGGATCACATCCTGTTCATTTGTTGACAAAAAAATCCTGAATTGCAAAGCTGTTGTTGCGGAATTTTCGGTCTTTGCCAGATACTGATTTTGCACGGAACCGTGCCCGCACGCCGAAGGGAAGAGGAGCCCGTCGTCGTGCAGATCACCAAATGGGAGGATTCAATGTCCAACACTCTGACACGCCGCGGCGTGCTGAGGTCGGGTGCCGTGGCCGGTGCTGGCGTCGCGCTGCCGACGATCTTCACCGGCTCATCCGCCTCTGCCTTCACCAATGAACCCACCGGCGACACCGTCACGCTGGGCTTCAACGTGCCACAGACCGGCCCCTATGCAGACGAGGGCGCGGACGAGCTGCGCGCGCTGGAACTGGCGGTGGAACACCTGAACGGCGGCGGCGATGGCGGCATGCTGCAGACCTTCTCCTCCAAGGCGCTGGACGGCACCGGCATCCTTGGCAAGAAGGTCGCCTATGTCAGCGGTGACACGCAGACCAAATCCGACGCCGCCCGCGCCTCCGCCAAGTCCATGATCGAAAAAGACGGCGCGGTGATGATCACCGGCGGCTCGTCCTCGGGCGTGGCCGTGGCCGTGCAGGGGCTGTGCCAAGAGGCGGGCGTGATCTTCATGGCCGGTCTCACCCATTCCAACGACACCACCGGCAAGGACAAGAAAGCCAACGGATTCCGCCACTTCTTCAACGCCTACATGTCGGCTGCGGCGCTGGCGCCGGTGCTGTCGCAGCTTTATGGTGACGAACGCCGCGCCTATCACCTGACCGCCGACTACACCTGGGGCTGGACGCAGCAGGAATCCATCGCCGCCGCCACCGAGGCCTTGGGCTGGGAAACCGTGGAGAACGTGCTGACGCCGCTCGCCCAGACCGATTTCTCCTCCTATATCGCGCCGGTGCTGAATTCCGGCGCCGACGTGCTGGTGCTGAACCACTATGGCGGAAACATGGTCAACTCGCTGACCAACGCCGTGCAGTTCGGCCTGCGCGAAAAGCAGGTGAACGGCAAGAATTTCGAAATCGTCGTGCCGCTTTATTCCGAACTGATGGCCAAGGGGGCCGGCGCCAACATCAAGGGCATCGTCGGTTCGCAGAACTGGGACTGGAAGCTGGAGAACGAGCGCGGCGCCAAATACACCGGCTCCAACGCCTTCGTGAAATCCTTCGGCGAGAAATACGGCTTCCCGCCCAGCCAGGCGGCACAGACCTGCTACGCGCAGGCGCTGCTTTACGCCGATGCCGTGGCCCGCGCGGGCAGCTTCAACCCCTGCGCCGTGGGCGAGGCGCTGGAGGATTTCGCCTTCGACGGTCTGGGCAATGGTCCCACCACCTACCGCAAGGGCGATCACCAGTGCTTCAAGGACGTGCTGGTGGTGCGTGGCGCGGAAAATCCCTCCGACGAATACAACCTTGTCGAGATCGTCGAGGTCACGCCGGTGGAACAGGTCACCTATGACCCCGAACACCCGATGTTCGCGGGCGGCAATCTGGGATCCTGCAACGCGGGCGTCTGACCCGCCGCACGGCCCTTCTCCGCGTTCCCGGCCCCGTGCCGGGAACGTCTTTCCCCGTATCCTCTGACCTCGAAGGCCGGGACATGGACGCCATCATCCTGCAAATCCTGAACGGACTCGACAAGGGCTCCGCCTATGCGCTGATCGCGCTGGGGCTTACGCTTATCTTCGGCACGCTTGGTGTCGTCAACTTCGCGCATGGCGCGCTGTTCATGATCGGCGCCTTCTGCGCCGTCACGCTCAGCCGCCTGCTGACGCTCAGCCATCAGGTCCTTGACGAAAGCCGCAAGGATTTCCTTGGCAATCCGCTGAAGGTCGACGTGCCCTATGTCACCGAATGGTTCGGAGAGACGACCGGCGCCGCCATCATCGACTGGGCGGTGCCGCTGGCCATCCTGTTTTCCATCCCCGTCATGATCCTGATCGGGGTCATCATGGAACGCGGGCTGATCAAGCATTTCTACAAGCGCCCCCATGCCGACCAGATCCTCGTGACCTTCGGGCTGGCCATCGTGCTGCAGGAAATCATCAAGTATTTCTATGGCGCCAATCCCATTCCGACCCCCGCCCCCGAGGTGTTCCGCGGGTCGTTCGATTTCGGCGTGCTGCTTGGGTTCGATCCGAACGCGGTGATCTATCCCTACTGGCGGCTGGTCTATTTCGGCTTTGCCGCGCTCATCATCGGCGGCGTCTTCGCCTTCCTGCAGTTCACCACTTTCGGCATGGTGGTGCGCGCGGGCATGGCCGACCGCGAAACCGTGGGCCTGCTGGGCATCAACATCGACAAGCGGTTCACCATCATGTTCGGGCTGGCCGCCGCCGTGGCGGGACTGGCAGGGGTGATGTACGCGCCGATCAATTCGCCCAACTATCACATGGGCATGGATTTTCTGGTGCTCAGCTTCGTGGTCGTCGTGGTGGGCGGCATGGGCTCGCTGCCCGGTGCGGTGCTGGCGGGCTTCCTGCTGGGGATTCTCGAAAGCTTCGCCTCGATGAACCAGATCAAGGCCATCCTGCCCGGCATTGACCAGATCATCATCTATCTGGTGGCCATCATCATTCTGCTGACCCGTCCGCGTGGCCTCATGGGCCGCAAGGGCGTGATGGAGGACTAAGCATGTTCGGTCTCGGCAAGAAAGACCTGTCCCTGTTCCTGATCGTCGTGGGGCTGGCGCTGTTCGCCCCCTTCCTCCTGAACCCCTTCCCCACCGGCAGTTCGCTGGCGCAGTTCAACGCGGGCTATCCCGACCTGATGCAGCGTTTCGTGATCTTCGGCATCTTCGCCATCGGCTTCAACCTGCTGTTCGGGCTGACCGGCTACCTGTCCTTTGGCCATGCCGCCTTTCTGGGCATGGGATCCTATGCCGCCGTCTGGATGTTCAAGCTGCTGAGCATGAACGTGATTCCGGCCATCCTGCTGTCCATGGTGGTGGCCGGGCTGTTTGCCGTGGTCATCGGCTATGTCAGCCTGCGGCGGTCGGGCATCTACTTCTCGATCCTCACGCTCGCCTTCGCGCAGATGAGCTACAACCTTGCCTATTCGGTGCTGACCCCCATCACCAATGGCGAAACCGGGCTGCAGATCACGCTCAACGATCCGCGCATCTTCGGCGTCAGCGCCACGGCGGATGGCGGCATTCCGGTGACCAACCTCTTCGGGCTGGAAATGCGCAGCGCCACCACGCTCGACATCGCGGGCTGGAGCTTCAGCTTTTCGGCGGGCTATTACCTCTGCGCGATCATGATGATCCTCGCCTTCTATCTTGCCATCCGCATCTTCCGCTCGCCCTTCGGGCTGATGCTGCGGGCGATCAAGTCGAACCAGCACCGGCTGAACTATACCGGTCTGAATGCGCGGCCCTATACGCTGGCGGTGTTTGTCATCTCCGGCATGTATGCGGGGCTGGCGGGCGGGCTGCTCGCCTCGATGGATCCGCTGGCCGGGCCCGAGCGCATGCAATGGACCGCCTCCGGCGAGGTGGTGCTGATGACCATTCTGGGCGGCGCGGGCACGCTGATCGGGCCGGTGCTGGGCGCGGGCTTCATCAAGTATTTCGAGAACATCTTCTCCAAGATCAATGACGGCGTGCTGCACAGCTGGTTCGCCTTCCTGCCCGACGGCATCGAAAATCTGGTGGTCGGGCTGATCCATCCCTTCGTGGGCAAGGGCTGGCACCTGACGCTGGGGCTGATGTTCATGCTGGTGGTGATCTTCCTGCCCGGCGGTCTGGTGGAGGGCGGCCAGCGCATCGGACGCCTGATGCGGCGGCGCAAAAAACCGGCGCAGGATCCGCGCAAGCCCAGCCCCAACCCCGCCGAATAAGGAGCACGTCATGGGTATTCTTGAAGTCAAGGACGTGAACAAGCGCTTCGGCGGGCTGAAGGCGCTGTCAGAGGTCAACCTGTCGGTGCGCGAAAACAGCGTGCATGCCATCATCGGCCCCAATGGCGCGGGCAAATCCACGCTGCTCAACTGTCTGGTGGGCAAGCTGATCCCCGACACCGGGTCGGTGCTGTTCGACGGGCAGTCGGTGCTGGGGCGCAAACCCTTCGAGATCAACCAGATGGGGATCTCCCGCGTGTTCCAGACACCCGAGATCTTCGGCGATCTGACGGTGATGGAAAACATGATGATCCCGCTGTTTGCGCGGCGGGACGGGTCCTTCCGCCTGCATGCCATCCGTTCGGTGCGGGCGGAACGCGCGCTGGTGGAACGCGCCGAACAGATGCTCACCGATGTCAAGATGATCGACAAACGCAGCATGCACGCGGCCTCCATGTCGCGCGGCGACAAACGGCGGCTGGAAATGGCCATGTGTCTGGTGCAGGAGCCGCGGCTGCTGCTGCTGGACGAACCCACCGCCGGCATGGCGCGCGCCGACACCAACAACACCATCGATCTGCTGAAAGAGATCAAGGAGTCGCGCAACATCACCATGGCGATCATCGAACACGACATGCATGTGGTGTTTTCGCTGGCCGACCGCATCACCGTTCTGGCCCAGGGCACGCCGCTGGTCGAAGACACGCCTGCCAACATCAAGGGCCATCCCAAGGTCCGAGAGGCCTACTTAGGCGAACACGCCTGATCCCCCCTGCTGAACGGAGCCCAACATCATGAATGTCAGACCGGATTTTTCCAAGAACGCCAATCAGGCCGAAACCGCCCCCGCCTTCCTGTCGGTCTGGGACATGCATTCCTATTACGGCGAAAGCTATATCGTGCAGGGGATCAGCTTCAACGTGCACGAGGGCGAGATCGTGGCGCTTCTGGGGCGCAACGGCGCGGGCAAGACCACCACGCTGCGCTCCATCGCCCGGCTGGGCAACCCGCAGGTGCAGCGCGGCGAGATCTGGCTGGATCACCAGCCGCTGCACCGCATGTCGTCGCATCAGGCGGCGGTGGCGGGGCTGGGGCTGGTGCCCGAGGACCGGCGGATCATTGCGGGCCTGACGGTGGAAGAGAACCTGCAGCTTGCCCAGATCGCGCCGCCGGTCGGCTGGTCGCTGGACCGGCTTTACCAGCTCTTTCCGCGACTTGGAGAGCGGCGCAAGCAGGAAGGTGTCACGCTGTCGGGGGGCGAACAGCAGATGCTGGCGATCGCCCGAGCGCTGGCGCGCGACATCAAGCTGCTGCTTCTGGACGAGCCCTACGAGGGGCTGGCCCCGGTGATCGTGGACGAGATCGAAAAAACCCTGCGCCACATCAAGGAACAGGGCATGACCACGGTTCTGGTGGAACAGAACGCGGTGCGCGCGCTGCAGCTGGCGGACCGCGCGATCATCCTCGATACCGGCTCCATCGTCTTTGACGGCACCGCCGCCGAGGTGCTGGAGAATGAAAGCCTGCGGGCGGAGTATCTGGCGATCTGACGGCGGGATCCCCGGCTTGCGACCAAAGCGGTCTTGATTTCCCGGTCCGGGCACGCATGCTCTGCGCAAAGAGGAGAGAATGCCATGACCCATCAGTCCACCTACCCGCCCTCGGCGGAATTTGTGTCGCGGGCGCACGTGGATGCGTCCGGGTATGAGGCGATGTATGCGCGGTCGCTGT